>JBJTBH010000032.1:0-3608 GCA_046091285.1 Cyanobacteriota bacterium
CACCGAGCGCGGCATCGGCCAGGGCGCTTCGCTGGTGATCTACCTGAACATCGTGGCCACCCTGCCCCGCGCCCTCGGCTCCACGATCGAACTGGCCCAGAGCGGTGACCGCAGCACCGTGGGCGGCATCGTGGTCCTAGTGGCGGTCTTCCTGCTGACGATCGTCGGCATCGTCTGTGTGGAGGAGGGCAACCGCCGCATCCCGATCGTAAGCGCCAAGCGCCAGGTGGGAGGCGCCAGCCTGTCCTCACGCCAGAGCTATCTGCCGCTCAAGCTCAATGCCGGTGGCGTGATGCCGATCATCTTCGCTTCGGCCGTGGTGTTCCTGCCGCTCACGATCGCCAACCTCACCAAGTCGGCCTGGCTGATCAACGTGGCGGCCGTGCTCAGTCCCAACAGCGGCACCCCCTGGGTGTATGCCCTGCTGTTCTTCGCCCTGATCATCGGCTTCTCGTTCTTCTACGCCAGCCTCACGGTCAATCCGGCCGATGTGGCCACGAACCTCAAGCGTTCGGGCGTCGCCATCCCCGGCGTGCGCCCTGGCACCGCCACCGCCAACTATCTCTCCGGGGTCCAGAACCGCCTCACCCTGCTGGGCGCGCTGTTCCTCGGGGCCGTGGCCATCATCCCCTCGGCCGTGGAGTCCGCCACCCAGGTGAAGACCTTCCAGGGCCTCGGTGCCACCAGCCTGCTGATCCTGGTGGGCGTCGCCATTCAGACCGCCAAGCAGCTGCAGACCGCCGTGATCTCGCAGCGCTACGAGGGCATGGTGCGTCAGTGAGCGCTTCCGGTCCTGTTCTCTTCTCCGTCCCGATTCCGTCGTTCGTCGCGCAGCCATGAAGCAACGCCTTCTCTTCCTCGGTCCCCCTGGTGCCGGCAAGGGCACCCAGGCCCAGAAGCTGGCTGAGAACCAGGGGTTGCTGCACCTCTCCACCGGCGATCTGCTGCGCGCTGAGGTGGCTGCCGGCTCGGACCTCGGCAAGGAAGCCGAGGCGGTGATGGCTCGCGGTGAGCTGGTGAGCGACGCCCTGGTGCTGGCGATCGTGCGCAGCCGCCTGCAGAACTACAGCGGCGGCTGGCTGCTGGATGGCTTTCCGCGCAACGTGGCCCAGGCCGATGCCCTGGCCCAGCTCCTCGATGAGCTCGGCCAGCAGATCGAGCTGGTGGTGCTGATGGAGCTCGACGACGGTCTTCTGGTGCAGCGCCTGCTCGGCCGTGGACGGGTCGATGACAACGAGGAGGTGATCCGCCATCGCCTCGAGGTCTACCGCCAGCAGACCGAACCGTTGATCGCCTACTACCACGAGCGTGGACTGCTTCAGTCCGTCGAGGCGGCTGGAACCGTGGAGGCGATCGCCGAGCGGATCGCTTCCGTGCTGAGCTGATCAGGCAAGCCTTCTTCGGGGCAGGTTGACCCATGTGATAGGGTCGTCATTTGCAATTCTGGAGAGACCGCTCCCATGAAGGTGCGTGCCTCGGTCAAAAAAATGTGCGACAAGTGCCGGGTGATCCGTCGCCACGGCCGGGTGATGGTGATCTGCGCCAACCCCAAGCACAAGCAGCGCCAGGGTTGATCCCGGCCTGAAGCCTTGCCCCGGCCCCACGCGGGCCAACCCCCTTCGCCCAGCTCCGTCTGGGCTTCCTGCTCACCCCCAACGTTTTCCCTGTGGCTCGGATTGCCGGCGTCGATATCCCTCGTGACAAGAGGATCGAGATCGCCCTCACCTACGTGTATGGGATCGGCCTGACGACGGCCAAGAAGATCCTCGCCAAGACCGGTGTCAACCCCGACACCCGCGTCAAGGACCTGGACGACGCCGACGTGCAGAAGCTCCGCGGCGCCACTGAGGGCTACACCCTCGAGGGCGACCTGCGCCGTCAGGAGGGCATGGCCCTCAAGCGCCTGCAGGACATCGGTTGCGTGCGTGGTCGCCGTCACCGCGCCGGCCTGCCCGTGCGAGGTCAGCGCACCCGCACCAACGCCCGCACCCGCCGCGGCGCTCGCAAAACCGTGGCCGGTAAGAAGAAGTAAGGCTTTCGCCCCCGGGCCGGCGCAGCCGCGTCGCCACGGGGGCGTCCTGCTGTCTGGCTTCGATCGCCACCGCCCAGTTCCTTCGGTCCCCATCCCGCGGCCGAATCCCCTCCTGCCGTTTGCCCGGGCCCTGACGGCCCAGGGGCCACGTCACCAGGAGTCCCTCAGTCCCCCGATCACCTCCCTGCCACCGCAGGGCCTTCCCTATGGCCAAGCCCGCCAAGAAATCCGGCGCCAAAAAGACGAAGCGCAATGTGCCCAACGGTGTGGCGCACATTCAGAGCACCTTCAACAACACCATCGTTTCGATCACCGACACCACGGGTGAGGTGATCTCCTGGAGCTCCGCCGGCGCGAGCGGCTTCAAGGGCGCCCGAAAGGGCACTCCCTTCGCCGCCCAAACCGCCGCCGAGGCTGCTGCCCGTCGTGCCCTTGAGCAAGGCATGCGTCAGATCGAAGTGTTGGTGCGTGGCCCGGGTTCCGGCCGTGAGACCGCCATCCGTGCCCTGCAGGTGGCTGGCCTGGAGATCACCCTGATCCGCGACGTCACCCCCCTGCCCCACAACGGCTGCCGCCGTTCGAAGCGTCGCCGGGTCTGATCCCAGACGTTGCCAAGCCCCGGTTGGGCGTCCTTCCTTCTGAGCTTCAGACCGTGTTGCAGTACCAGATCGATCGGGTTGAACACCAGGTCGCCGACGACCGCTCCCAGACTGGCGTATTCGTCATTGGTCCCCTTGAGCGGGGCCAGGCCATCACCCTCGGCAATGCCCTGCGCCGCGTGCTGATGGGTGCCCTTGAGGGCAGCGCCATCACCGCCGTGCGCATCGCCGGCGTGAACCACGAGTACGCCACCGTTCCTGGTGTGCGTGAGGACGTGCTTGACATCCTGCTCAACTGCAAGGACGTCACGATCAGCAGCCGCAGCCGTGAGCTGGAGATTGGTCGCCTCGTCGTGAGCGGTCCCGCCACCGTCACCGCTTCCGACCTGCAGTTCTCCTCGCAGGTCAGCGTGATCGACAGTGACCGTCCGATCGCCACCGTGGCCGAGGGCCACAGCCTGGAGCTGGAGGTGCATGTCGAGCGTGGCGTGGGCTATCGCCCCGTCGACCGCCGTGCCGAGGACACCGCCGCCATCGATCTCCTGCAGATCGATGCCGTGTTCATGCCGGTGCGCCGTGTCAACTACTCGGTGGATGAGACGGCCGTGGGCGAGGGCGGTTCCGCCCGTGAGCGCCTGCGCCTAGAGATCCAGCCCGCTGGCTCCGTCACCCCCGACGACGCCATGGCCCAGGCTGCCAACCAGCTGATCGCCCTGTTCCAGCCGCTGGCCAGCCTGACCATGGCCGACGAGCCCGGTCTGGAGCCCGAGCCCTCTGCCGAAGCGCAGATCCCCTTGGAGGAGTTGAACCTCTCGGTTCGCGCCTACAACTGCCTCAAGCGTGCCCAGGTCAACTCCGTGTCCGACCTGATGGGCTTCAGCTACGAGGACCTGCTGGAGATCAAGAACTTCGGCTCCAAGTCCGCCGATGAGGTGATCGAGGCCCTCGAGCGCATCGGCATCTCCCTGCCCCAGAGC
>JBJTBH010000033.1:0-10019 GCA_046091285.1 Cyanobacteriota bacterium
ATCGGGCACAGGGTGGTTTCCATCCTGATGCCACAGGCCAGGCACCAGGGGGCCCCGCATCGGGCGATCCGTGCCCTGAACGGAAGCCCCAGGACGTCAGGACCGTGACAGAAGCCGTCAACCGGCCATCGGTACAGTCGATCCGAGATGCTGGTGCCGCCATGGAGCTGCTTCTCTTCGCGCTGGTGCTGAGCATCGACTCCTTCTCGGCGGCCTTCGCCATGGGCTTTCGCCGCTTCTCCGCCCGGCGGGCCTTCTCCTTCGCCTTCAGCTCCGCCGTCGCTGAAGGGGGTGCCACGGCGATCGGCTTCCTGCTCGGTCAGTTCGCCAGGGATCTGATCGTCAACTACGACCACTGGGTGGCCTTCAGCCTGCTGGTGGCCGTGGGTCTGCACATGGTGTGGGAGGCCCTCCACGGCGACGACCATGACGAGGAGAGCGAGGAGGAGCGCACCCATGGCCTGTCGCGCATCCTGTTCATCTCGATGGTCACCAGCATCGATTCCCTCGGCGTCGGCGTCACCCTCGGCCTGGCCGGCAAGACTCTCCTGAACTATTCCCTGGCGATCGCCGCCGGCGCCTTCCTGGCCACCTACCTGGGGCTGGCCCTGGCGCGGAAGATGCCCCAGAGCTTCGGCTCCCGGCTGGAAATCCTCGGCGGCGGTGTGCTGATCGCCCTCGGCGTCAAGATGCTCAGCATCTGAACAGGCGTGGCTGAGCGTCGCGGGGCCGGAAACTACGTCGTGTAATCGGCGTTGATGCGCACGTACTGATCCGAGAGATCGCAGCCCCAGGCCAGGCCCGTGCCGGAGCCCACGCCCACCTGCAGCCGGATCAGCACCGTGTCGCCCACAGGACCGGGGCCGCCCAGATAAGCGCCGGCGGCGCAGTGGCGCAGGTAGCTGCTGGCGGCGACGCGATCGAAGGCCAGGGGCTGCCCGGCGGCCATCAGCTGGTGATCACCGAGCCAGAGGGCCACGGCGTCCTGATCGAGGGGCACCCCGGCGCGGCCGGCGGCCGCCACGATCCGGCCCCAGTTGGGATCGCGGCCATGGATGGCGCACTTCACCAGCGACGAGCCGCAGACGGTGCGGGCGATGGCGCGGGCCTCGGCATCGGAGCCGGCCCCCTCCACCCGCACCTCGATCAGGCAGGTGGCGCCCTCACCATCGCGGGCGATCGCCCGGGCCAGGTGCTGCGACACCGCCGTCAGGCCGGCCTCCAACGCCTCGAAGTGCTCGGGGCTCAGGGGCTCACCGGCGGCAAAGGCCAGGAACGTGTCGTTGGTGCTGGTGTCGCCGTCCACCGTGATCGCATTGAAGGAACGATCCACGGCGCGGCTGACCATCCCCTGCCAGACATCGGCCGGCACACCGGCATCACAGGTGAGACAACCAAGCATCGTGGCCATGGTGGGGTGGATCATCCCCGAGCCCTTGGCCATCCCGCCGAGGCGCACCGTGCGGCCGCCGAGCTCAGCCTCAAGGGCGATCTGCTTGTCGATCAGATCGGTGGTCAGGATCGCCTGGGCCGCCGCCTCGCCCCCCGCGGGGCCGAGGGCCGCCTGCAGGGGAGCGAGTCCCGCCAGCCGAATGTCCATCGGATACGGCACGCCGATCACACCGGTGGAGGCGATCAGCACCTCCTCAGCCGCCAGGCCGAGCCGATCAGCGCAGGCCTGGGTGGCGCGCTGGCTGTCGATCAGACCGCGATCGCCGGTGCAGGCATTGGCCTGGCCGGAATTGGTGAGCACCGCCCGGGCCCGGCCGCCGCTGGCCCTGAGGCGCTCGGCGCAGAGGTCCACGCAGGCCGCCCGCACCCGATTGGTGGTGAAGGTCCCCGCGCACACCGCTCCTTCCGGCGCCAGCAGCAACGAAAGATCCGGCTTTCCCGACGCCTTCAGGCCTGCCGTCACCCCCGCCGCCTGGAAGCCTTGCGGGGCCGTGACGCCACCGGGAATGGGATGCCAGGAGTGAGTCACGGTGCCGCAGGGTGTGCAGAGCTCCATCTTCCAACGGCGATGGAGCCCGGGCCCTGGCGATCGCCGGCAACAATGGAACGATGAAGCCCCTCGACAAGCTCCCGGACCCACGAGCATCGTCGGGACAGGCCATTGCTTTGGATGAGGTCCGGCTCGATCAGGACGCCCTCGAGATCTGCCGGGACATCAGCGGCCGCTTATTCCCCTGGGACACCAATCGCGCCCTTGAACTGGCCCTGCTCAAGACCTTCTGTCTCCCGTCGATCTCCGCCCTGCTGCAGCACACCGGCGAATTCGGGCAACGGCCACGCAAGCGGTATGACGACACGGGCCTGATGGTGGCAGAACTGGTTCGCCTCGGTCCGGACAGCCCAGGCGGACGAACGGTGATCCAGAGGCTGAACCGAATCCATGGCCATTACGCCATCCGCCAGGCCGACCACGTGTACGTGCTCTCCGGCTTCGTGGCCGAACCGATCCGTTGGATGCAGAACTACGGCTGGCGGCCGCTGACCTCAACGGAACAACAAGCCCTGTTCAGGTTCTGGAATCACGTGGGCAGCCTGATGGGGATCGAGCCGCGACCCCACAGCCTGGAGGCACTGCTGGCCTTCAACACCGACGTGGAAACACAGCTGTTCAAGGCCGCGTCCAGCAACCGTCGCATCGCCGACGCCACGGTCGCCATGCTGTCAGAAGGTTGGCCGGCCCCACTGAAAGCAATCCTGGCAGCCGGCTCACGCAGCCTGCTCGAACCGGAGGTGCTGCGCAGCCTGCAATGGGAACCAGCTCCAGCAGCACTGAGCCGCCTTCTGAAGCTCGCCTTGCGGGGGCGCAGCCTGCTGCTCAATCTGCGGATGCGGGTCTGCCCTCCCAAGCGCCAGCGCTTTTACTCCGAACGTCCCACCCCCAGCTATGGAACCAGCTTTCAGCTGGAGCAGCTCGGCCCACCGCCCCTGCTGGAGCGCCTGAACCGCCCCCGCTGGCGCGGCCCCCAGCGCCGCATCGGCCTCACCGGCGGCATCGCCACCGGCAAGAGCGCCGTCGGGCGCCTGCTGGCGGAACGGGGCCTGCCGGTGCTCGATGCCGATGCCTTCGCCCGCGAAGCGCTCGCCCCCGGCAGTGCCGCCAGCCTGGCGGTGCTGGAACGCCATGGGGCACGGGTGCGGGCCCGCCCCGAGCCTGGAGAAGCCAGCGATGACGATCAGCCTGCGGCCATCGATCGCGTCGCCCTGGGCCGGATCGTGTTCGCGGATGCCTCAGAACGTCGCTGGCTGGAACGGTTGCTGCATCCCCTGGTGCGGGAACGGTTTGAAACAGAGCTGGCCAGGCTCCAGCCGGCACCGATGGTGGTGCTGATGATCCCGCTGCTGTTCGAGGCTGGCCTCGAGGGCCTGTGCAGCGAAATCTGGGTGGTGGGCTGCACCGACGCGCAACAGCGGCAGCGACTGATGACCCGCGATGGCCTGAGCGCCGAAGACGCCGACGCCCGCATCCACAGCCAGTGGCCCCTGGAACGCAAGAAGCCCCTGGCGGATGTCTGGATCGACAATCGCCAGGGGCTCGATCAACTGGAGGCGGCGGTGGCCGCCGCCCTGGTGAGAACGGCGGCCGAGCAGGAACTCGCAACCGCGCCCTCTGAGATCAGCGGCCCGGAGGCTTGATCAGGCCGAGCTGCAGGTTCAGGCCATAGAGATCGAGCACCGACCAGCGGCCGGCCACCTTGGTGCCATCGTTCTTCACCTCGACGGTGCTGATTCCCACCAGGCAGACCGTCTTGCCACTGGCGGGCACTCCGAACAGCGGCGCCTTGTCGTGCTTGCCACAGAGCTTCCAGAAGTGGGTGATCAGGTTGCCCTCCTTCATGTCCGAATGGACGAGGGTGACACCGCTGAGGGCGGCACGGAAGGAGGTGATGATGCCCGCGAACCCCTTGGTGCCCTTTTCTGGACCATGGAGGGGCGAGTAGTCGTAGCTGTTGGGATCGACGTACTTGTCGAGCACCGAGAGATCGCCCTGAACCCAGGCTTTCTCCATGAAGTCGTGATAAAGCTCGCGACCGGCACTAGTGGTGATCGGCACACCGGTCACGCAGGGATAGGGAACGCCCGGGGCATACCAGTCCTTCTTGCCGGCGTTCGGCCCGCAGGCATAGCTGGGGGCATTAATATAGCTGGGCGGGCCGGCCGGAGCCGCCTTGGCACTGGTCAATGCCAGGCAGGAGGCGGCCAGAGAACAGGCCAGGCCGAGTCCTAGGGCACGAGGAGACAGACGTTTCATCGGGGGGACGGGTTGCTACGGGGAAAACCTCGAAACCCTTGAGCAGCACCGACCGGAAGGACGCGGATGATCACAACGGCGGTGACAGAAGCGTTGACAACAACGCAGACGCAACAGCAACCACAATCGTCACAACGCAAACGACGTGACGACAACAGCCTGAGCCTCTGAGAAGTGCGACGCCGATGCCGGGGTTCACGTAAACTGTGAAAAAAAGAGGCAGCCAACCCTGGCAGTGCTCCGAATATTTTCCACTTTTCATGAGCAACCGTTTCAATTCCGACCGAACCGCCAGCCTCGGTTTTCATTTGATGACATGCCCGTCCAGAGGCGAAAAGCGTGGAACGGAGCGGCGAAAATCTGTCGCAAAGATGCCGGCAATCACAGACGTGGGACTGAAATCTTCTGCCCTGGCGGCCCTGCTGAGCCTCGCAACCACCGCCCCGGCCCTGGCGATCGAGGCCGGCACCGCCACCCCCGCCGGCACCGAACCGACGCTCGCCCCGGAGCGCCTGGCCGCTGTCCCTGGGAACAGCGCAGCAGCATCCGGCGACACCCCGGCGACAGAGAGCCGCAAAGAGGCAACCGACCTGATGGCCAGCGGCGCCCCCGGCCCGGCAGCAGGCGGCCATGGACCCCAGCCCACCGATCCGAGCCGATGCCACAAGAGTCATGCCGTCAACCTGGCCGTCACCAAGGCCCTGAAACGACCGCCCACCAATAACCCTCTCGACAGCTTCACCTACATCGCCGGCATCCGCTGCCAGGAGCAGGGGCTGCTGAAGCAGGACTTCCTGCTGCAGAGCGGCTCGCTGACGGAAAACCTCCAGAACAAAGGCGTGGAATTCACGTTCACGTACTACCCGGATGTGAGCTGGAGCAACTTCACCCAGCCAGGCTTCAGCGCCATGTACATCGCCTCGATGGATGTTTACACCGGCAAGACCGGCGTCCTCTGGAAGGGCGGCCAGATTCACTTCACCACGGCCGGCTGGATGGGCGACAACTACACCGGCAGCACCGCAATCAACCACAGTATTCGAGCCGAAGATCCCCCCTATGCCGGCAATGCCTGGCGGATCTTTGAACTCTGGTACGGACAGAAACTGAGCAACAATGTCGAACTGCGTCTGGGCAAAATCTATCCATGGGTGAAGATCGCCTCCCACCAGACCTCCGGCATCTTCCAGAACACCGCCTTCGACTATCCGGGCGTCTATGGATCAACCGAGACCACCGGCAACTTCCTGCCCTATCCCGTGGCGCCACTGGGCGCCCAGCTGATCATCAACCCGGATCCACACAACCAGTTCATCTTCCACGTCATGGACGGCAAGGACGACCCAAGCGGCGGCTACAATTACACCCTCGGAGAGACATCCCTCAACGCCAACGACGGGGTTGAATTCATCGCCGAATACGCATACCTCGATCACTCTCCTGATCCCAGTAAACTGCCCGGCTATTACAAGATTGGCTTCCAGGGAAACACCGGGAGGTTCTACAACTTCTCCAGCAAGACCATGAGCAATGGCAGCTATGGCGGCTATGCCACCCTGGAGAAGATGCTCTACGCCGAACCCGGCGCCGCCATTCCTCGCAGCCAGGGGCTGCTCGGCTTCCTCAAGGCCAATGTCACCCCAAGTCCCACCAACATCGTCGGCTTCAACTTCTCAGCCGGCCTCACTTACGCCGGATTGATTCCAGGCCGGGATCGCGACATGGCCGGGATTGGCGTGGCCTATTCGAGCTTCAATGCCGACGCCGCCAATTACTACGCCACAACCGGGGCTTACAAACAGGGTCTGGTACCCAGCGGCTCCGAAACAATTCTCGAAGCTGTGTATTTGGCCCAGCTCACCCCCTGGCTGATGCTGATCGGCAGCTATCAGTACATCTTCAGCCCCAGCAAATATGGCGCCACCGATCCCCTCACACCGACCGGGCACGTGGTGATGCTGAACACTCGCCTGGCCTTCTGAGGGAGGGCGATCAGCCCTCTCCTTTCAGCGCCCGGTTGAGGATCTGATTGGCCAGCTTCGGATCAGCCTTGCCGCCCGTCTGCTTCATCAGCTGGCCGACGAAGAAGCCCTGCAGTTTCGTCTTGCCGCCGCGGAAGGCTTCCACCTCCTCGGGATGGGCCGCCAGCAGCGCGTCCACGATCGCCTCGATCGCCGCCGGATCACTGATCATGCCAAGACCGCGGGCCTCGACGATCGCCTTGGGCGAGCCGCCCTGCTCCAGCAGCTCCGGCAGGATCTCCTTGGCAATCTTGCCGCTGATCACGCCACCATCAATCAGCTGCACCATCTCCGCCAGCTGCTCGGGACGGAAGGGCAAGGTGGCATAGCGGAGGCGATTGGCATTCACATGGGCCGCGATGTCACCGGTGATCCAGTTCGCCACACCCTTGACATCAGCGCCAGCGGCCACGGCCGCCTCGAAGTAATCAGCCATCGGCCGCTCATCGGTCAGCACACGGGCGTCATAAATGGAAAGGCCCAGCTGCTCGGCATAGCGATGCCGCTTGGCAGCCGGCAACTCCGGAAGCTCCGCACGCCAGGACTCACGCTGATCCGGGCTCACCTCGATCGGCCCCAGATCCGGATCCGGAAAATAGCGGTAATCGCTGGCGCCCTCCTTGCTGCGCATGCTCCTGGTGAGCTGCTTTCCCTCGTCCCAGAGTCGCGTTTCCTGAATGATCGGCTCACCGGCCTCATAGGCCTTGATCTGACGCTGAATCTCGTACTCACAGGCCTTCTGGATGGCCGAGAACGAGTTCATGTTCTTGATCTCCACCTTCGTGCCGAAGGGGGCATCAGGACCGCGGCGGACAGAGATGTTGACATCGCAGCGCAGGGACCCCTCCTGCATGTTGCCGTCGCTGACCCCCAGAGAGCGCATGATCCGACGGATCTCGGAGGCATATTCCGCCGCCTCACGACCGGTGCGCAGATCGGGCTTGCTGACGATCTCGGCCAGGGCCACACCGGCGCGGTTGTAGTCCACCAGCGAATGGGTGGATCCGGCCAGACGATCGCTGCCGGCATGCACCAGCTTGCCGGCGTCCTCCTCCATATGCAGGCGCTCGATGCCGATCCGCTTGAGATAGGTCTCCTTACCCTTCTCCGCCACCTCCACCTCGATCCAGCCGTCCTCGGCAATCGGCTCGTCGTACTGGGAGATCTGATAGTTCTTGGGAAGATCCGGATAAAAGTATTGCTTGCGGTCGAACTTGCTGTGCTCCGCTACGTTCAGGTTGAGCGCCAGGGAGGCCTTGACCGCATACTCGAGCACCTTCTGATTCAGGACCGGCAAGGTGCCCGGCAGACCGCAGACCACCGGATCGATGTGCGTATTGGGCTCATCGCCGAAGGTGGTCGAGGCCGCCGTGAAGATCTTGCTGTCCGTGCCGAGCTGCACGTGGGTCTCCAGGCCGATCACCGCCTCCCAGGCCGCCTCACCGCCAGCCATGCCAGAACTCCCGCAATGCAATCTGGACCGATCCTATGGGGATGCACGGTCGTGGGGATGGGAGCGGCAGGATGGGAGAACAGTCATCCGCCGCCCCATCGCCTGCGTCGATGCCTGAACCGATCCTGATCCTCGGGGGCGGGCTGGTCGGCCTCAGCCTTGCCCATGACCAGGCCCGCCGAGGCCGGGCCGTGACCGTGATCAGCCGACGTCGCAGCGAAGCCGCCGGTTTTGTGGCCGCCGGCATGCTGGCGCCCCACGCCGAAGGCCTCGAGGGCCCGATGCTCGAGCTGGGCCAGCGCAGCCTGGCGGCGATTCCCGCCTGGGTGCAGCAGATCGAAGCGGACAGCGGCCTGCGCTGCGGCCTGCGCCATTGCGGCATCGTCGTGCCGTTCCGCAGCATTGAGGAGCGCGATCGCTATCCGACGGCCGCCTGGGGCACCCCCCTCGATCGCCGCGAGCTCGAACGGGAGATCCCAGGCCTGGCCAGCGCCTGGAGCACCGGTCTGATCTTCCCCCAGGACGGTCAGATCGACAACCGCCGGCGCCTGATGCGGGCTCTGGAGCGGGCCTGCGTCGCCCTCGGCGTGCGCTTCCAGGAAGGCAGCGAGGTCCTCGAACTGCACACCGACGCCAGCCGTTGCCGCCTGGAGGCGGGGACCGTCTCCGATCGGCGCGCACCCCAGCTGGAAGCGATCAGCCTCCAGACCGCCGATGGCGAAACCAGGCGCATTCCCTGCGGGTTGGCGATCCTGGCCTGCGGCGCCTGGAGCCGGCAGCTGCTCCCGACCCTGCCGATCGCTCCGGTGAAGGGGCAGATGCTGTCGTTGCAGGGCCCCAGGGAGGCCTTGCAACGGGTGTTGTTCGGTCCGGGCACCTATCTGGTGCCCAGGGACGACGGTCTGCTGGTGGTCGGTGCCACCTCCGAACCGGAGGCCGGCTTCGGGGAAGGGCTGACGCCGGAAGGTCAGCGCAGGCTGCAGGCCGGACTGGCGTCCCTGCTGCCGGAAGCGGCCGGCTGGCCGCCGATGGAACGCTGGGGGGGCTTCCGGCCCTGTACCCCTGACCAGCGACCGATTCTGGGTCCAGGTCCGATCGATGGTCTGTGGCTGGCTACCGGCCATCACCGCAATGGAGTCCTGCTGGCAGCGATCACGGCCGAGCTGCTGGGAGTGGCCCTCAGCGGCGCGGGCGTTCGGAGCGGCCAGGAGCGCAGGGAACCGGACAGCACCTGGGAAGCGGCCCTCGCCCCCTTCCGCTGGGATCGCTTCGACCGATAGACCGTCAGGCCGGCGGAGCCGGTGGGGCGAGCTGCGCACCGGCCCCCAGGCCGATCAGGCCGTACACCTCCACCGGCTCCGGCCAACCCTTGAGCGGATGGGCGCCGAGGGGGGCCACCTCCAGCTGATCGGGCAGGAGCGCCAGCAGGCTGTCGCTGATCAGGATCGGGTGGTCGGGGAAGCAGCGGGTGAGACCTTCCAACCGACTGGCCACGTTGACGCTGGCTCCGATCACGGTGAACTCCAGCCGCTGGCTGCTGCCGAGGTTGCCGGCGATCACCTCGCCGAAATGCAGGCCGATGCCATGGCGCAGGGCGGGTTGGCCGGCGGCGACCAGCTCGGCGTTGAGCCGCTCGAGGCTGGCGCGCATCGCCAGGGCGGCGCGCACGGCAGCCAGGGCCTCCTCGGCATCGCCGCGGCTGCGGGGCACCCCGAACTCGGCCATCAGGGCATCGCCGATGAATTTGTCGAGCAGGCCCTGCTCGGCGATCACCGCTGCCGCGATCGCCTCGAAATAGCGGTTGAGCAGGCTGAACAGCTCGGCCGGCTCCAGCTGGGCGCTCAGGGGCGTGAAGCCCACCAGATCGGTGAACAGCACCACGCAGTGGGCGCTGCTGCCGCCCACCTGGGTCCAGAGGGGACCGGGCTCGCGCAGGATGTCGCGCAGCAGGGTGGGCGAGACGCGCTTGGCCAGCAGGTCGTGCAGGTAGTGGCGCTCGCGGCTCTCGCGGCGCCACTGGCCGAAAGCGCGCACACCGCCCCCCAGCAGCGGCGAGGCCACCAGGGCCGTCGCCGGCAACAACCAGCTCCCCGCCCAGGCCCCGCCGGCCAGAAGCAGCCCCGCGGCCGCACCGTGCTGATCGGCGTCACCGCCCCTGAGCTGGGCGACCAGCAGGAAACCCCGTTCGGCCCCCAGAGCGGTGCCGAGGTGCAGGCGGCGGCCCTGGCCAGCCTGGCCCTGGGCACGGCGCAGCGCTATCCGGCCGCCGCCGTCACCGCCGCGG
>JBJTBH010000034.1:0-9135 GCA_046091285.1 Cyanobacteriota bacterium
CCTGATCTTCCAATACGCCTCCTTCAACAACAGCCGCAGCCTGCACTTCTTCCTGGCTGCCTGGCCTGTGGTCGGCATCTGGTTCACCGCCCTGGGCGTGAGCACGATGGCCTTCAACCTGAACGGCTTCAACTTCAACCAGTCGATCCTTGATGGTCAGGGCCGTGTCCTGAACACCTGGGCCGATGTCCTGAACCGTGCCGGTCTGGGTATGGAAGTGATGCACGAGCGCAATGCTCACAACTTCCCTCTGGATCTGGCAGCCGCTAATGCCACCCCTGTGGCCCTGAGCGCCCCGGCGATCGGCTGAGGCCGAACAGCCCGGCGAAAGCCACCGGCTGAGATCAGCCAGAAGACGGACCCGAACCCCCTGCCATCGGCAGGGGGTTTTTCATGCTGCAACCGACAACGTGGGCCGATCGACGGGCGCCGATTCGATGTTTTAAGACCCTGACGCCGGTGGGCTCGGCCGGGATCACATCCGTCGTCCATGGCCGGATCAGGCCAGCTGCCCACTGGGATCATCACAGGATCCGGACTCAACAGGGTCTGCATGCGCTGACAGTTGATCCCGGGAACATGGCCAGTCGTGGGATCATTCCGTCACCGAACTTCATGAAGCTCATGGCGTCTTCCGGCACTGTCCCCTCCTCCCTGGCCTCCTGGACGGTGGCCCAGCTCAGAGAGCTGGCCGGGAGGCTTGGCCTCTTCCGCTACAGCACCATGACCAAGGGAGACCTCCTGAAGGTGCTGGCTGAGACGGTCAAGCAGACGGAAGGCTCCAGCGAGGCCATCCCTGCACAGCAGCCAGAGGCCGCCACTGTCAGGCCCACCGTGGAGACCCACGTGGTGTTCCTGCCGCGCGATCCGCAGTGGGCTTATGTGTTCTGGGAGATCAGCTCCGTTGATCAGGAGCGGGCCGTTCAGGCCGGAGCCCAGCAGCTCTGCCTGCGTGTGGCTGATGTCACAGGTCTGCCGCCGGGATCGATCCATCCCCACGCCCTTCAGGAGGTGGTGGTGGAGGCCGGCCGCCACGAATGGTTCCTGCCGGTTCCACTCTCAGACCGCGACTACCGCGTCGAGCTTGGCTATCGCATCAGCCACGGAGGTTGGTACTCCCTGGCGATGTCGTCCATCGCACGGATGCCGGCCACAGGCCCCAGTGAAATGGTTTCCGACGCCTTCGTGCCCTTCACGCTCGAGGGCCCAGGCGGGATTCTGGAAACCCCTGCGGGCGGCGCCGGCGTTTCCCATGAACACCTCTATCAGCTGTCCACGCTCACAAGGCCTCAGCTGCGCCGTGTCGGTTCCGAATGGCTGCATGAGCACGCCTCCGAGCTGGAAGGTTGGCTCACCGATTCGGGCGCGGGGCTCTGGGCCAGTGGACGCAGTGAGTCCGGTGCCGGACTCGAGCGTCAACGCTCGTTCTGGCTGGTGGCCGATGCCGAGCTGATCGTGTACGGAGCCACCGAGCCCACCGCCACCCTGTTCATCGGCGACCAGCCGGTTGACCTTGGCTCTGATGGAACGTTCCGGGTCCATGTTCCCTTCCGAGATGGCGAGCAGCTTTATCCGATTCGTGCGGTAGCTGCCGATGGTGTGCAGGAGCGCTCCATCCGTCTGGAGTTCCAGCGGCGTACGTCTGAGGCGAAGGTCAACAGCCGGGAGGAAGCCGTGGCCGAGTGGTTCTGAACGAGCCCCGTCATCTGCTGCTCACCGGTGCCAGCTCCGGCATCGGTCTTGAGGCCGCCAGAGTTCTTCTGGCGGCCGGACACCGCCTCACCCTTCCCTGCCGTGATGCCGCCACGGCTTCAGCCCTGCAGCAGCAGCTGACCGGCCTGGTGAGCGTCCCGGTCTGCGACCTGGCCGATCTGGCCAGCATCGAGCGTTGTGCCAACGACCTCCTGGAAGCCGGTGCACCGATCGACAGCCTTGTTCTCAACGCAGGCCTCCAGTACAGCGGAGCCGCGCAGCCCCGCTGGTCGGCTCAGGGGTTTGAGCTCACGGTGGCCGTGAACCATCTGGGCCACCAGGCCCTGCTCCAGCGGCTGCTGCCCCTGCTCCAGAAGAGTGAGCGGCCTCGGCTGGTGGTCACAGCCTCCGAGGTGCATGACCCTTCCACTGCGGGCGGCCGGGTCGGGCAGCCGGCCGGCTTGGGTTCCCTGGCCGGCCTGCGCGAGGGCCCTGGCGCTTCGATGCTTGATGGAAGCTCCCGTTTCGACGCCGAAAAGGCCTACAAGGACAGCAAGCTCTGCAACCTGTTGATGGCCCGGGAGGTAGAGCGGCGGATGCGGGAGCAGGGCACGCCCGTGCCCGTGCTGGCCTGGAGCCCTGGCCTGGTGATTCCGAGAAGCGATTGCGGCTTCTTCCGCTACAGCCGCAGCGCGAATCCCCTGGGGCAAAGGGTTTTTGCCCTGGTCGCCCGCGACCTGCTCCAGCTCACCGAAACGCCCCAGAGGGCTGGCGCCCTGCTGGCCGGACTGGCCACGGCAGCTCCGCCCCATCCGGTTGGCTTTCAGTACTGGAGCAATCGGGTGATCGGTCCCGGGCGGCGCGTCTTCGAGCCGCGTGATCCCAGCGTGGAAGCCCGTTCGGATCAGCTGGCCCGTGAGCTCTGGACGCTCGGGGCCCAGTGGTTGCCGCTCTGCGGTTGACAGCACTCCCTCCCGTGCCCAGCATCCGGGACAACTCCCCGACAGCCACGATCCAACCTTCCACTGCAATCGCATCGACCTCCGGTCGGATCGAGCGTCGCCGCCGGGGGGTGTTCCGGTTCACGGTTGTGCTGGCTGTCGGTCTCGGGACCATCGCCTGGCTGGGTAGAAGTACGGATCCGGCGGCCAAGCCGCTGGCGGCCGGGCCCCTCACCCTCGGGGCCGCGATCGCGCTCACCGGCAATGCCAACCTTTATGGGCAGGACCAGCGCATGGGCCTGACCCTGGCCGAACGCTGGTACCGAGGCCTCGGTGCGTCGCGAAAGCATGATCAAGCCGAGGTGAGGCCCTTGCGGCTGCAGATCGAGGACGGTGCGTCTGATGAGGCGAGCGCCATCGCCGCGTTCAACCTGCTGATCCGCCAAGGGGTGATCGCCCTGATCGGCCCCACCCTGTCCCAGCAGGCCTTTGCCGCCGATCCCATCCCCCAGCGTCTGGGGGTGCCGGTGGTGGCCCCCTCCAACACGGCGAAGGGGATTCCGCAGATCGGCCATTTCATCAGTCGGGTGTCAGCCCAGGGCTCGGTGATCGCCCCCCTTTCGATCGATGAGGCCCTGCGTCGCGATCCCTCGATCCGGCGCGTGGCCTTGTTCTATGCCCAGGACGATGCCTACAGCACCGCCGAGATCTCCATCTTCCAGAAGGCTCTGCAGGCCAGAGGACTGACTCCCGTGACGGTGCAGCGCACCCAGCTGGCCGACAACGATTTTCAGACCCCGATCACCAGTGCGCTGCAGGACCAGCCCCAACTGGTGGTGATCTCGGTGCAGGCCGTGGCCGGGGGCAACCTGATCCGTCAGCTGCGGGAACTCGGCTACAAGGGCCAGATCGTGGTGGGCAATGGGCTCAACACCCCCAACATCTACCCGATCTGCCAGCGCTGGTGTGATGGCATCCTGATCGCCCAGGCCTACAGCCCCGAACTCAACACACCCATCAATCGCTCCTTCCGGCGCCTGTTCCGCCAGTCCTACGGCGCTCAGCCTCCCCCGCAGATCACCGCCCAGGCCTTCACCGCCTATCAGGTGCTGGCGGAGGCTCTCCAGCGGCTTGAGCACAAGGGTGGGCTCAGCGGCGTGACCCTTGGCCAGGCCCGCGCCCGGCTCATGGATGAGCTGCTCGCCGGGCGCTATGAAACCCCCCTCGGCACGATTCGCTTCACCCCAGACGGCGAGGTGGTGCAGAGCCGCTTCTATGTGGCCGAGGTGCAGATGGCCCCGGGTGGCCGTGATGGTCGCTTCGCCCTGGTGCGCGAGCGGCAGCTGGAGGGGGTCCAGCCATGATCGAAGCCGTGGTGCAGATCATGCTCAACGGCGCCGCCAGCGGTGGGGTCTACGCCCTCGTGGCGCTTGGCTACACGCTCGTGTTCTCGGTGCTGGGGGTGATCAACTTCGCCCAGGGCGCCCTGTTCTCCCTGGGTGGTTACTTCACCTTTCTGCTGCTGGGCGGGAAGATCGGGGCCAACGGAGCCCTGCCAGGCCTGGGCCTCCCCGTTGGCCTCCCCTTCTGGCTGGCGCTACTGCTGGCGGCGGCAGGGTCGGGCCTGGTGGGTGTGCTGGTGGAGCGGGTGGCCGTCGCACCCCTGCGGCGCCGTGGTGCTGAACCCCTGCTGGCGCTGATCACCAGCCTTGGTGCCGGGGTGGTGCTGGTGAACCTCCTGCAGATCCTGATGGGTGCGGAGGGTTATGCCTTTCCCGAGGCCGCCGGGGCGTTGGCTGGACTGCCGGATGCCCTGGTGATCGCCGGCGCCCGGATCCGCACGGTTCAGCTCCTGCTCCTTCTGCTTTCCGCCGCGGCGGTGCTGGCGCTCACCTTCTGGCTGGAGCGCAGCCGCGATGGAATGGCCCTGCGAGCCGTGGCCGAAGACGCCACAACCTCTCAGTTGCTGGGGATCGACAGCGAGTCGATGGTGCGGTTGGCCTTTTTCCTCAGCGGAGCCCTGGCCGGCCTGGGCGGTGGGTTGATCGGAGTGAGTGTGAGCCTGCCGGGTCCGTATTTCGGCATTGGCTATGGCCTCAAGGGCCTGGCGGTGCTGGTGCTCGGGGGCCTCGGCAGCGTGCCGGGAGCGATCGCCGGTGGTCTGCTGATGGGCCTGGCTGAGGCCCTGGTGCCCTCCGGGGCCTCCGGTTGGCGTGATGCCATGGCCTTCGCGATCCTGTTCGCCGTGCTGCTGGTTCGCCCCAGCGGTCTGCTCGGCAGGCGTCAGATCGAGAAGGTGTGAGCCCGCCATGATCGACAACGGCCTGCTGGTGCAGATGCTTCTCGGGGCCTTGCTCGGCCTCTCGGTTTACCTGCCGCTGGCAGCCGGCCAGCTCTCGCTGGCCACCCCAGCCTTCTATGCCGTGGGTGGCACCCTGGCGGCCTTGCTCTCCACCAGCTGGCCAGCCCTGGGAGCCACGGCTGATGGGCGTTTCCCGCTGGCATCGTTCCTCCTGGTGCTGATCCTGGCGGGCCTGCTGGCTGGAGGGCTGGCGCTGGTGGTGGGTCGGCTGGTGCTTCGGTTGCGGGGCATCTATCTGGCGATCGCCACCATTGCCCTGGTGGAGATCGTGCGGGTGGCGATCCTCAACCTTCCCTTCACCGGTGGAGCCGTGGGCATTTTTTCAATCCCTCAGCCGTTCCCGGAAGCGGGGGGATACCTGCTTCCCGCCCTGGCCCTGCTGGCCCTGGCTGCTGCTGTCTGCCAGCGGTTGGAGGCCCTGCCTCTGGGTCGTGCGATGGCGGCGATCCGCGAGGACGAACTGGCCGCCAGCTGCATCGGCATCGACACCACCCGCGTGAAGCTGATCGCCTTTGTTCTGAGCGCAGTGGTGGCCGGCAGCAGCGGCGCACTCGCGGCTCACTTTCTCAACACCTGGAATGCCCGGCAGGGCAGCTTCGATGTGAGTGTCACCACGCTGGCCTTTGTGATTCTCGGTGGCTCCCGCACCTGGCTCGGCCCCGTGGTGGGAGGCCTGCTGCTCACCGCTCTGCCTGAGCTGCTGCGCCCCGTGGGGGATGTGCGGTTGGTGGTGTTCGGGCTGGTGATCCTGCTGGGGCCTGTGATCTTCCCCGGCGGGTTGGTCACCACCGGGTTTCTTGAGCGGCTCGGCCGCCGCTTCACCAGCCGACATTCCCCGACCAGGAGGGCGCCATGATTCAGGCCCCCCTGCTGGAGCTGCGGGAGCTCACCTGTCGCTTCGGCGGCCTGGTGGCCCTCGATCGGGTCAGCTTCGCCGTGCAGCCGGGAGAGATCTTTGGCCTGATCGGCCCGAATGGTGCCGGCAAAACCACCCTTTTCAACCTGATCTCCGGGGTTACCCCCCCATCCGCCGGAGAGGTTCTCTGGCGGGGTGAGCCGATCTCGGCCCTGCCGCCCCATCTCCGCAACGGTCTGGGGATGGCACGCACCTTCCAGAACCTGCGGTTGTTCGAGGGGCTGTCGGTTCTTGAAAACCTGCTGGCCGCGATGCAGCATCAGCCGCCCACCGAGCCCCAGCGGCTGCAGCGTGCCTGGCAGTTGCTGGAGGAGCTGGGCCTGGGTGCTCTCGCCGATCGGGATGCCGGCACCCTGGCCTATGGCGACCGCCGCCGGCTGGAGATTGCCCGGGCGCTGGCGACCCGACCCGAGCTGCTGCTTCTGGATGAACCGGCCGCCGGCCTCAATCCCAGCGAGAAGGATGGGCTTTGTCGCCTGATCAGCGAATTGCGCAGCCGCCATCAGCTCACCGTGATGGTGATCGAGCACCATGTGCCCTTGCTGATGCGGCTCTGCGACCGGATGGCCGTGCTCGACTTCGGGGTGCGCATTGCTCTTGGCAACCCCGAGCAGGTGCGCCACGACCCGAAGGTGATCGAGGCCTACCTGGGGGGAGCGCTGTGATGGCTCGGTCTGAACGGTCTGAACCGCTGCTGCGGCTGGATTCGCTGGCTGTGCGCTACGGCAGCGTTGAAGCCCTGCAGGGCATTGATCTGGAGGTGGGCCAGGGTGAGCTCGTCACGCTGCTGGGCTCCAACGGGGCTGGGAAAAGCACCACCCTGCGAACCATCTCAGGCCTGGTGCCGGCCTGTGCTGGCCGGGTGACCTGGCGGGGCGCTGATCTGGGCGGAGTTCCGGCCCATCGTCTGGTTCGCCTGGGAATCGGTCACTGTCCGGAGGGGCGGCGGGTGATCAGTCGCCAGAGCGTGGCCGACAACCTGGAGCTGGGCGCCTACCGGCGGCGGGATCGCGCTGGCATCGCCCGGGATCTGAACCGCTGTTATGCCCTCTTCCCTCGCCTGGCTGAACGGCGCCAGCAGCTGGCGGGGTCGCTTTCCGGCGGCGAGCAGCAGATGCTGGCGATCGCCCGCTCCCTGATGGGCAGCCCGGAGCTGCTGATGCTCGACGAACCGAGCCTGGGGCTGGCACCGCGCCTGGTGGCCGATGTGATGGGGGCCCTGGCGGAGCTTCACCGCGATGGGCTCACCATTCTGCTGGTGGAGCAGAACGCCCATGCGGCCCTGTCCATTGCCGATCGTGGCTACGTGCTGGAGGCAGGACGTCTCACGATGGCCGGATCTGCTGCAACCTTGCTGGCTGATGAGGGGCTGCGGGCTTCCTACCTGGGTGGCTGAACGCTGAGCTGGCTGAACAGGCAGGGTTCAACCACCGATCCGCACCCAGTGGTTGAAGAGGTCTTCGGTTTGGCCGCGGGCCTGCTCCCGTGCGAGCCAGGCGTTGATGTAGCGACGAAGGGCGGCGTCATCTCCGGCGATCGCCCAGACCAGTTCACTGGCCAGCCGATCATCGAAGGGGGTGATCAGGCTGGTGCGGGGATGGAGCACAGCCCAGGACGCACCGCCCTCCGCCGTGGTGAGCAGGCCGTCGAAGCGGTGCTGGGCTGTCGGTGAAAAGAAGTGCTGCTTGGCCTTCAGGGGCAGCAACTGAAGGCTCAGCCGGCCCTGCGGGCCCACCAGCTCCTCCCTGAGCTGTTCGCGCAGGTCGCCACTGAGCAGCTGGGGATCGCTCACGGCCAGAACCAGGGGCCGGTTCAGCGCTTGATCCCTCAGGTTCTGGACCAGGCCCACCTTGGGATCAGGCACCACCAGGGCGAGGTGAACCCGCTGGTAGCCCTGGCTGAGCTGGTGCCGCACGGCCCGCTGGGGACTGCTCTGGATTCCACCCACGGCCAGGTCGACCCGTTCCTCATCCAGCCAGCGCTCGAGCGATTCGAGCGGAGCCTGGCGCACCTCGAGCCTCACGCCGAGACTGCGGGCCAGCCCATCCACCAGATCGATGTCGTAGCCCACCAGTTCGCCACGACGGTTCCGGAAAGCCCAGGGCATGCCATCGGAACGCACCCCCACCCGCAGCACGCCGCGCCGCAGGATCGCCGCCAGGCTCACGGGTTCCGGCAGAAGCTCACCCAGCGCCGCTGGCTGGGGGCCCCCTGTGGCCGACCCCAGCGCAAGCAGCTTCTGGTCGTTCGTGTAGGTGCCCTTGAGCGAGTGGGCGAGATGGGCCCGGGCCCCACTGCCCAGGCCGCCCAGCACCACGGTGGAGGCCGTGGCCGCGGCCAGCAGGGGCCGGGCCCGCAGGGTCAGCGCTCCTGTCTCCAGAGCCACCACCATCACGGCCAGCACCACCAGCCCCTCCAGGGCCAGCACCTTCTCGAAGCGGTAAAGCCATTCTCCGTTGATGTATACCAGCTGCAGCAGATCCATCGGCAGGCCATGGGCCTGCAACTCCTGGCGTACCACGGCTTTGATCCCTGACACGGTGGCAGGGATGGCCGTGAACAGCATCTGAGCGGTCGCCGCCGGTTTGAGGGGCTGATCCACATACCAGCCGGCGAAGGGGATGAACCACAGTGCCGCCACCTGACCCAGGGTGGGCAAGGCATAACCCAGCGAGATCAGCGGGGCGATCTCGTCTGCGGCATCTGGGTGTGAGCCGTGTGGATCGAGAATCGCCGGAAGCTCCGTGCGGATGTTGGTGACCAGCATCGGCAGCGCGATCAGCAGATTGGTGCTGCTGGCGGTGAGGGCCAGGGGGCCGCGCACCATGCGCCAGAGCACGCCGGCAGAGAGCGGGGTGAAGGCCAGCACCGCACCGAGGCAGAGGAGACTGAGGGCCAGGAAAGCCACCAGCGAGAGCTGAAAAAATCCCTGAATCCGCAGCAGCTGAGCCCACTCGAGTCGCGACACGTTCAGGGCGGAGAGGGCAAAGATGCCGAAGGGAATGATGCGGGCCACAAGCTTGTTGAGCCGCAAGAACAGCTCACGCATCACCTGCAGCGGCTCCAGCAGGCGCTGCTTTTGGTCTAGGAGCCTGTCGCGCATAGCCCCACCGCCGCTTCTCCGCAGACGCCCTCAAATCTGCCCAGATCCCAGTGACAGCAATGGATCTGGGCGATAGAATGGGGCATGAGAAAGCCCAAAACCTTCCGTCCCTGGAACCCTG
>JBJTBH010000035.1:0-6332 GCA_046091285.1 Cyanobacteriota bacterium
CATTGAAGGTTCGGTTCCCATGGTGAGGCTGATCTGTTGATAGCTGATTGCTTCTTTCTTGTTGCCTATACTCGTGTCAAACCAGTGGCTGAAAAGAAATCTGAGGTCGCCTGAGGTGCTGTGTTGATAAAGTAGTTTATGTGCTTGTAGGGATCCAGAAGAGTAGGAGTTGATGATCATGCCCTGATTCTTCCACGCTTTCAGGGTGTCAGCTACGTCGGCAAAAAGTGGTGCCACGAGGTCTCCTCTCTTGTAGCCTTCGTCCCAGATCTTCCCTTGCAGATCCTTCAGGGCTGTCAGCTTCCTGTCCTCCTGAATGAGCCACTGGATGTAGGGGATGCAGGCGATCGGATCGTGGTGCTTTCGTTGGGCGAAAAGCTCCCTGGGATAGGCGGAGTCATCATTCTCCCAGGCCTGGGTGATATCGGTCAGAAGATTTCTGACATCGTTGTCTTCAGAATGTGCTTCCAGATATGTTGTGACAGACCTGGAGGCATAAGGGAAAAGAACACCCGTGACGTAGTTCACAGGGCAGGTGGTTCCTTCAATATCCAGGAGGAGATGGCTGAGATGGCGGGGCTTGATGCTCATCGTCTTGTGTTCTAGATGGAGGCCGGTGTCGGGATTGTCGATTGTGTTCGTCTTGGGGATGGCTGGCTTGGCCGTGATTTCATCGGCGTAACGATTTAAAGAGACCTGGATGTCATTGATGGCTTATTTGTTGAGCAAGGCATCCAGGAGTTTCAGCCGCCAATGCTGCTCCAGTAGGAATTCCAGGATTTCGAGATGACGAATAGCTTGCGGCAAAGTATCTGCCCATGCATAGAGTCCATGCCCCGCCAGTAGTAGTCCATAGGGAGCTCCCGGAATCAGAGGCCTGGCGTGTTGACTCAACCGGCTCAGGTCCTGATCATTGGCAAGCACCGGCACCTTGACCTTGGTCTCGTGGGTCTGGATTCCTTCCAGCCCCTTGAGCATTTCCAGTCCCTCGAGGTGAATGCCAGCCTCCGTTGCTCCCTGCTCCTTCAGGGCTAAAGCGGAAAGAAGGGTGCCGGCCTGTGAATGGGTATGCAGCACGGCTCCCGCTCCGCCCGCATTGACGATCGTCAGATGGAGGGCGGTTTCAGCGCTCGCCTTCCCTTCCCCCTGAATCACTCTGCCGTGCTGATCGACGACGATCAGGGCCTCGGGTTGCACGCTCCCCTTATCCACACCACTCGGGGCCATCAACAGTTGCAGTGGCTCCCGCTGCAACACACAGCTGAAGTTGCCTCCGGTGCCCTCGCACCAGCCACGTCTGTGGATGGCGCTCATCGCCGTGGTCAGCTGCTCGGCAAGGGATGGGCTCATGGCCGTGGTCTCGCTGATGATGCCTGCCTCCAGTCTGCTCTTCGGGGGGCTTGTTCCATGCTGCCCATGTCCTCCCCTCTGAAGTCCGATCATTGCCTGCATCAGCGCTGGCAGCGCGGGCACCAATGGCTGCTTCTGCCTCCCAGACGATCTCGGAGGATCGCCGTGCCACAGACATGGCAAGGCAGGCCGCTGCGGCGATACACCATGGCCACGCCTCCATAGTTTCCGTTGGTTCCCGTGAGATCGCGAAAATCGCTGAAGGTGGTTCCGCCTGCACCGATGCTGGCGTGCAGCACATTCACCAGTGCGTTGCACAGAAGCTCCAGTTGCTCCAGGGTCAGCCTGTTGGCGGGGCTGTGGGGACGGATGCCGGCAGCGAACAGGCTTTCATCCGCGTAGATGTTGCCGACACCTGCCACCAGGCTCTGGTCAAGAAGCGCGCTCTTGATCGGACGTCGGCTGCTCTTCAGTGTCTGCTTCAGATACCCGGCATCAAAGCGCTGATCGAAGGGTTCCGGGCCGAGTCGCTTCAGACCGCTGATGTGAGCCTCGGGGTCCTCTCCCGGAGGTACCCACCACATCTGCGCGAAACAACGCATGTCGATGAAGCGAAGTTCCACCCCCTGCGGATCCCAGATCTGCACCCTTGTATGCCGACAGACCGGTTGCGGATCCTGCACCAGCAGGAACTGACCGGTCATCCGCAGATGTACGCCCCAGTGCCCCGCAGGTTCGTTGGTATCGACTGTTCCCAGGCTGGCGATCAGATATTTCCCCCGTCTTGTCCACGTCCTGAGGCGACGGCCCTGCAGGCCAGTGACAAAATCGGCTGGTCCTCCTGGGGTGGCAATCGTGCGTTCCCGGAGCACCTCCACCCGTTGCAGCACCATGTCGGTGGTGCGTTGTTCCAGCCCCCGCCGCACGGTTTCGACCTCGGGGAGTTCAGGCACGGAGCCTCATCATCTTCACTGTTGTTCAGATTGCCATCCGGGAGCGCCGAAGCCCGTCAACGGCGTTGGAGACCCTCCACGGCCCAGGCTGCCTGCTCCAGACGTGTTCCAGCGCCTCCGTGCCGGCGATCGGATTCAGGGGCCGGTTCCGCCTCCATGGGCTTCCCGGCAGCTGGTCTGACCATAAAAAAACCCGCCGTGTCGGCGGGTGATCCGTGACGCGATGATGGAACGAGGCTCAGGCCTTTTCCAGTTCGCTCTCAGCAAAATTATTGGTGTTGATTCCACCATCGGAACCACTGAAACCGTTGTAATTCACCTTGTCGAAGCGGACGACGACCGGATAGCGGATTCCGGAGGTGTCCACGGTGGCGACTGTTCCGACTTCGTTGAACCAATAAGACTCAGGGCGCTTGATGCGCACCTTGTCACCGCGGGAGATGGCCATCGCTGCGCTGAGGGTGGGTGGCTGTCCGTTGGACGATAACCGCACCCCCGCGCCTGGTCGCCAACGCGTCACGAATCGTCGTCCCCCGGGGGCGGTGGTTCGCGTGGCACGATTCTGGCTGCTGCGCAATGGTCGGATGGAGGCTCCTGTCTTCAGCCTGGATCTCCCGGATCCTGAGCGCGACGACATCAGCACGATGGAGTTCCTGGCCAGGCTGGAGGAGGCCTGGGGGGTCTGTGATCGCTTCGATCTGCAGACGGAGATCTGGCGTGGTCGCATTCTTCGAGCGGTCCGCGATCGCGAAAAGCGCGGTGGCGATGGCCGCGGTGCCGGATTCCTGCAGTGGCTGCGGGAGCGGGAGATCAGCAAGACCCGCGCCTATGCCCTGATCCAGCTCGCGGAATCCGCGGATGGCCTGGTCGGTGATGGCCTGCTGCAGGAGGCCTGCGTCAATAATTTCTCGAAGCGCGCCTTCATGGAAACCGCCCAGGCGGATCCGGAAGTGCAGCTGATGATCAGCGAGGCGGCCAACGGTGGTCAGCAGATCACCCGCAAACAGGTGCGGCAGCTCAATGATGAATTCACGGCGGCCACCAGTCCCTTGTTGCCAGAGGAGATTCGTCAGCGCACAGCGGACAATCTCCTGCCCCCCAAGGTCGTGGCTCCCCTGGTCCGCGAACTGGCGCGCCTGCCTGAGCCGCAGCAGGAGGATCTTCGCCGTGTCCTCCGCGAGGAACCGGAGCTCGATCGCGTCAAGGATGTCACCATGACCGCCCGTTGGCTGACCAAGGCCAGTGAGGCCGGCATCGCTGTTCGCGCCTTTCAGCAGGGGGAACTGAATCTGGAAAAGGCGATTCAGGAAGCTCAGCGCCTGGATGCTCTCGGAATCCTCTCGGATGCCGTTTACCAGGCCCAGCAGGTGGAACAGGCGGTGCTCAAGCTCCACACCAGCTGGCGTCGTCTCGGAGGCCTTCAGGAGCGCCTCTGGGTCGAGAGCGGCAGCAGCACCCCCCATCTCAGGGAACTGATCACGGCCCTGCAGACGCTCAGTGGCGCCACGATGCGGGTCTCCCTCGGAGAGCTGGCCGGTGGCAAGCGCATCCGGTTGCAGCTGGTTGAGGAGATGGTCGATCAACTGCCTCCGCCTGAATTGCCGATCGCCCGGGCCCATCCCTCCGCCCTGGTGGACGACCTCTGATGGATCAGGCCTCCGATGGTGTGCCGGAGGAGGTTCCAGATCTTCTGCAGGCTTCCTTGAAACGTCATTTCGGTTGGGAGGACTTCCGCCCCGGACAGCGACCTGTCGTTTCCTGTCTGCTGGAAGGCCGCGATTGTCTGGCTGTCCTGCCGACCGGCGGTGGCAAATCGCTCTGCTATCAGCTGCCTGCCCTTGTCCGTGAGGGACTGGTGCTCGTGATCTCCCCATTGGTGGCTCTGATGCAGGATCAGGTCAGCCATCTGGAACGGCGGGGCATCCCGGCGGCCTGTCTGCATCGGGGACTGGATCCAGCCAGCCGGCGCCAGTTGCTGGAGCGGATCCGTCAGCGGCGTCTGCGACTTCTTTATCTCGCCCCTGAACGCCTGCAGGTGGAGGCCACCCGGCAGTTGCTCGAGGACATCCTCGATCAGGGGCAGCTGGTGGCGCTGGCGGTGGATGAAGCCCATTGCATCAGTGCCTGGGGGCACGATTTCCGCCCCGATTACCGCCGGCTCGGGCAGTTGCGGGAGCTCTGTCCTGGGGTCCCCCTCGTGGCCCTCAGTGCCACTGCCGCTCCTCTCGTGCGCGCCGACATCATCCGACTGCTGCAATTGCGTCGCCCTCTGATTCAGGTGCGTTCCGCCCGACGTCGCAATCTCTCCTATGGCATGCAACGGAGACCAGCGGATCCGCTGGCCCAGGTGCTGGAGGCGATCCAGGAGGCCCGTGGTGCTGTCCTGATCTATGCCCGTACCCGCCGCTCCGTGGAACAGTGGGCCAATCGCCTCACGGCTTCGGGGGTGGAAGCGATCGCTTATCACGCCGGTATGGATCCGGAAAGTCGTCAGCTGGCCCTGACCCATTTTCAGGATCATTCCCATCCGGTGCTGGTGGCTACGGTGGCCTTCGGCATGGGGGTCGATCGGCCGGATGTCGGCCTGGTGCTGCATCTCGATCTGCCGGCCAGTCCCGAGGGGTATCTGCAGGAATCCGGGCGGGCGGGTCGCGATGGGCAACCGGCGCGTTGCCTGGTGCTGTTTGATCCCGGCGATCGCACTAGTCTCGGCTGGGCGATTCGCTCCAGCCTGCCGCAGAGTCCTGCGGAACAGCACGAGGCCGATCTCCAGCGTCTGGAGCTGGCGCAGCAGCAGTTGAGGCGGATGGAGGCCGTCGCCGAAGGGGACGGCTGCCGGGAGCAGGCCCTGCTGCTGGCGGTCGGGGAAATTGCCGAAGCCTGCGGTCGCTGCGACAACTGTCTCGAGGAGAAGCGTCAGCGTGATTGGTCGGAAGCGGCGCGTGCGGTGCTCGACATGGTGGGGCGACGTCCTGGCCGGGACATGCGCAGCCTGGTGGAGGCCCTCGCCGATCAGGAGGGTGGCGAGGGAGAGCGTTGGGGCTGGTTGATCCGACGGCTGGTGCAGGAGGACCTGCTGGTCGAGAGTGATGACGGGGTGCAGCGGCTCTGGCTCAGGCCCGCAGGCCAGGGGTATTGCCAGCAGCCCTGGCCTCTGCGCTGGGTGAGCTGAGCGCCCTCAGCCCCCTTTGAGCCTGCAGAGGTCGGTGACGAGGGATTGCTCGAATTCCGTCTGAGGGGCATCCCAGGTTTTCCATTGTCCGGAGACCCCGGTGGTGTTGAGCTTCCTGGCCCCGCAGTTGATCGCCAGATAGAAGGGTTGGCCACTGCTGGTCAGCACCGGCGCCACGTAACTGCCGCCCATGGTCTGCCAGCTTGACCAGTCGACCTGCATCGGACCGTAGGTGCGCCAGTCGGCGGCCACCGCCCGGGTTCGGGCGGTGCTCCGAGGCGTCGTCGCGGTCGTGATGCCGGTTGGGCGCTGGCTGGCCGTGGCCACGGTGGTGGTGGTGTCTCCGGTGGACTTCGTGGCCGCTGTGCTGGTGTCGGCCGCACGGGTCGTCGCCAGGGTTGCCGCAGCTTCGGCCGCGACTCTCGTCGCTGCCGAGGAGGAGCCGGTTGTGGTGGGGCTGCTGCGGCGGGTGGTGCCGACAGCGCTGGATGCCGTGGGAGTCGTGGTCGTTGCGGCTGCGGCGGTGGTGCTGCCTGCTGCGCGCGTCGTGGGAGCGGTCGCTGGGGTGTCGGCAGCGGCCTTCGTTGCGGCTGTGGTGGTGCGGCTGGCCGCGCTCGTTGTCGTCGACGTCGCGGAGGTTGCCGTCGTGGAGGTTGCCGTGGATCCTGTTGCCACGCCGTCGGTTGATGCGTTCGTTCCGGTCACGGCAGGCGTCGACGTTGTCGTGGCTGCCGGACTGGTCGTTCGGGCCGCCTCGTTGTCCTTCCTGACCGTGGTGGTGGCTGGCACCCGAGCTGTGGCGACGGTCGACTCGGCGGCCACCGTCGCAGCTGTCGCGGCTGTTGTGGTTGCTGTTG
>JBJTBH010000036.1:0-3207 GCA_046091285.1 Cyanobacteriota bacterium
TCTCGGCACCGACTACACCGGCATCGCCGCCACTCCCGCCACCAAGACGGTCACCTTCGCGGCGGGTTCGGCCACGGCAACGGTCACGGTGGATCCCACTGCTGACACCACCATCGAGCCCGATGAAACCGTTGCCCTCACCCTCACCTCCGGCAGCGGCTACACCATTGGCACCACAACGGCGGTCACCGGCACGATCACCAACGATGACCTCCCCGCCCTCACCCTCACCTCCGGCAGCGGCTACACCATTGGCACCACAACGGCGGTCACCGGCACGATCCTCAATGACGATCTGCCCGTCATCTCCCTGTCCGTTTCGCCAGCTTCTGTGACAGAAAACGGCACCACCAATCTCGTCTACACCTTCACGCGCACCGGTCCCACCACCACTGCCCTGACCGTGAGCTTTGGCGTCGCTGGCACCGCCACGTTCAACTCCGACTACACCCAGACCGGCGCGGCATCGTTCTCCGCGACGGCCGGCACCGTCACCTTCCTGGCTGGGTCTGCCACCGCACTCGTGACTGTTGATCCGACGATGGATACCCTTTCTGAGTCCAACGAAACTGTTGCCTTTACTCTGGCGAGTGGTGTCGGATACACGAATCAGACCACATCGTCTGTGACCGGGACGATCGTGAATGTTGCGGTCCCGACCATTTCTCTGGCTCTTTCTCCAGCTTCGGTACGTGAAAATGGCTCCACCCTGCTGACCTACACCTTTACGCGGACAGGATCCACTACGTCGACGCAGCTGGTGAACTTCAGTGTTACTGGCACAGCTGTCTTCAATTCCGACTATACCCAATCTGGAGCAGCCAGTTTTGCGGCAACCACTGGAAGTGTTCTATTCGCTGCTGGCTCCAGCACAGCCACGATCACCATCAACCCCACCGCTGATCTTTCTCAGGAGACGGATGAGACGGTTTCCCTCACTCTGCTGGCCGGGACCGACTATCTACGTGCTAGTACTGCCGCTGTAACCGGAATGATCCTTAATGACGACCTTGTCGGTACCGCCAACGCCGATACATTGACCGGAAGGACCGTTTCTGGCTTTGCTTCATTTCCTGAATATATCTCTGGCCTGGGCGGGAATGATACACTCCAGGGTGGATCCGGGATCGACACATTGTCCGGTGGTGCTGGAGCAGATAGATTTATCTACGCGGCAGTTTCTGAGTCTTCAAGGAGCGCCAATGATCAGATCACTGACTTCGCTGCCGGATCGGACAGAATTGACCTTTCACGGATCGATCCGGTGCCTTCCACCACGACGGTCAACGAGACCTTTGTCTGGGTGGGCCTCGTGGCTTCAACCTCAATCACCCCTGGTCGTGCTGGATATGCACCAGGCCCGGGTGGTGTCACCGTTTTCGCCAACACAGGCACACTGGGTACGACAATGCCAGATCTTTGCATTGATTTACCAGGGGTCACTTCATTATCAGCAGTTGACTTCATACTCTAAGAATGCACAGCACATCAACTCACTTCAAGTGTTGCTCAAATAATTAAAATCTTGATGGTAATTAGGGCTTGCTGAAAAATCCAGACCCGCTGCGCCGCAGTAGATTCCAGCAGGAATCTACTGCTAGGATGGGTCGTAATCAGTCATATCCGGCTTAGAACAACCTGCTGGTAGACCAATGTACGTTTTTCAGCACACGGGTCAGCTATCGATCGAGGAATTTCACTCGCCCTTTGGTGGAAAGCTCGATCCCAATAACCGCTGGGTTCTGCTCCACAAGTTGATTCCGTGGACTCCACTGGAAAGCCACTATGCGCCCCAGTTCACTGCCAAGACAGGAGCCCCAGCCAAGCCCTTCCAGATGGCATTCGGGGCGGTGTACATCCAGCAGCGATTGGGAGTGACAGATCGAGAGACGGTGGAGCTGATCATGGAATCTCCCTATCTGCAGTTTTTCATTGGCTTGAGCGGTTACAAAGAAAAAGCCAAGCCGTGAGGAGATCCGGGATGCGAAGCGCTTACAGCTCAACGAGATCAACCGCAACCTAAGAGCAATTGACGGCACGATCTCAGCCACGCTCTCGCGGTTCGGTAGGGCGGTTGCATGGTGATCAGTTGGGCACCCTGGTGAACGGGTCAGACCGAGCGGACTTCTTTCCTGACAGTGAGGGGGCCGAAAGGGCCTTAAGGCATGCGGTGATCCAACGCGCGGTCAGCCACGGGCTGAACAGATCTCCAGATGGGTAGCTCCTGCGGGGTATCACGAAATTGGCCGTTCAGGCGGCTACAGCGCCATTTGTCTGTCATGACGCTCCCTACCCGGTCTTTCGTCAACCGATGCCTACGCCGCAAGGCTTGCCCAACAACATCATTCACCGGACCCGATGCAAGCAGCCTGCCCCTTCGCGAATGATGCCGCGCCCTGCTCCTAGCCTCCCCGCAGCCGACTCCACCCGCCATGACCGCAGCCTTTGCCTGGAGCCTCGCCCTGGCCGCCGGGGTGGTGCTGGCGAGCGTGGTGCCGCTGGGGGCCGCCCGCTCGCGGGCCAACTTCCAGATCGAAGACCTCGCCGCACCGCGGGCGATGTTCGAGCGCCTGCCGGCCTGGGGCAAGCGGGCCAGCTGGGCCCATCAGAACTGCTTCGAGGCCTTCAGCCTGCATGCCCCGGCCGCCCTGCTCTGCCTGCTGGCCGGGGTGGATGCGCCGGCCGCCATCGCCGCCGCCTGGATCCACCCGGCCCTGCGGCTGGCCTACATCGGCGCCTACGTGGGCAACCTGCCGCCGCTCCGCGGCTTCTGCTGGGCCGGTGGCATCACCTGCACGGGGATCCTCTACCTGGAGGGTCTGCGCCAGGTGCTGGCAGGCTGAACCGTCGCCGCTCAGCCCTTGCCGCCGCCCTGCAGATCCCTGAGGGCGGTGAGTAGGGAGGCCGGGCTCTGGGGATCCACCAGCAGCACGCTGCCGCCCGGTGCCTGGCTCATCTGCTGGCCCATCGCCATCCAGTCCTTGGCGAGCAGCAGCCGCAGACTTTCGGCCGCGGCCGGATGGGTCTCGATCGCAGCCGCCAGCTCCCGGGCCGCCGCCGCCCGCGCCTGGGATGCCAGCACCGCCGAGACATCCCGGCACAGCCCATCGACGCGGGCCTTGAGCCCATTGTTGAACATATCGCCGATCATCATCATCCCGCTGGCCATCCACTGGCCGGACCCTCCCAATTCAGGATGGTTGAACT
>JBJTBH010000037.1:0-14074 GCA_046091285.1 Cyanobacteriota bacterium
GCAAACGCCACCGCCGCCATCACCACGGCCCGGACCACCGAGGGCTGCGGACCCGCCAGCAGCAGGACCACACCCATCGCCCCACCGGCCGCCGTCCAGCGCAGCGGTGCCGGCAGCGGCCGGGCCACCGCCCTCACCGCCCCGAGCAATACCGTCAGATGGAAGCCGGAGGCCGCCAGGGCATGGGACAGCCCCGCCACCCGGAAGGACTCCCGCACCGCCGCCGGCACGGGAACCACCGCACTGCCGAGCACCAGGGCCGCCCAGAGCCCCCCCAGATCAGCGCCCCCCAGACCGATCAGGGCCGCCGCCATCCGTCTTCTCAGATCCGCGATCGGTGTCGGAGGCCTCCGCACCACCTGCAGCTGCCGCACCCGCAGCTGACTCCAGAGGCCATCGCGCGCCAGTCTCTGGGCCGGACCTGCCAACAGCGGATGGGGACCCGTCGGCGGCACCGACAGGTCCCCGCTGACCGCCACCACCCAGCCCTCCTGAAGCGCCTGGCAGGGGTGCAATCGCAGCTGCACCCTGCCACCAGCGGTCTGCAACGGCAGGCTGCAACCCTCCGCCGGCAGGGGCGATGGCGCATCGCGCAGCAGTGTTCCCTGCAGCTCCACCTGCCGGGACGCCGACGGGGGCTCCAGCCGTCGAACAGGATCCTCCGGGCCGGGCTGGGGACGATGCAGGGCCCCCCAGACGATCGTCAACATCAGCACCAGCGCCAGGAGGGCGCCACGGCACCCCAGGGTCGTCAGCGAGCACCGGCTCTGGCGCCCCAGCCTCAGCAGGCCCAGACTCGCCACCAGCACCACCGCCAGCACCACCGCCAGCAGCGACGGCAGCTCAGGCGAGATCACCCCCAGGGCCAGGCCGAGCAGGGCAACGGCCACCAGCAGCGCAGGCATCCCCGGAGATCACAGGCCTCAGGATCAGGATTCCCCGTTGCGATCCACTCCCTTAAGGTGCGGCCCTCGCCCTGTGGATCCGCGCCTTCCGTGCCCCGTCGCACTCGCCTCCGCGCTGGCCAACCCCCTGGCCATCGCCTGACCCGTCGCCAGGGATTCGGCGCTCGCCTGGGCGTGGTCCTGGGGCCGCCGCTGCTCTGTCTCGGCAGCGCCCTGGTGTCGGCGCTGGCACCAGCGCCAGCCCCCGCCCAACCGAGCGACCGCCCTGGTTCGCCGGGCACCATCGTCGTGGCCGTCGGTGACACCCTCGAAGGGATCAGCTCCCGCCATGGCCTCAGCCTCAGCGCCCTGATCGAGGCCAATGCCCTCCCCGATCCCGGCCGGCTGCAGGTGGGTCAGGTGCTGCGCCTGCCTCCCCCCGGTGCGGTGGTGCTCATCCGCCCGGGAGACACCCTCGAAGTCCTGGCCGCTCGCCATGGCAGGACCGTGGGCCAGCTTCAGGCCGCCAATCCGACCCTGGTCGCCGAACGGCTTCCGGTCGGAGGCTGGCTGCGGCTGACCACCGCTGGCGCCCCTGCGCCCATGTCGCCGTCTCCAGCGGCAGCCGCGACAACGCCAGCTGGGACAAAAGCCGCCGTCACAACGGCCGCCATGACCAAGGCCGCCGCAGCGGCTGCGCCATCCCCTGCCGTTGATCAGGCTCCCCAGGCGGAAGCCGCCCTGCTGCTGAGCAGCGCCGAACGCCGCGATCGGGCGGAACTGGCCCTGCGGGAGGCCGGCGGCCTGGTGCAGTGGAAACGCTTCGGGGACACCCAGGTCGACTGGAACGGCTGGCGCCTGCATCCCGGTGGTGTGCGCGTCACTCTGGTGAAACCCGCCGCCGCAGATCTCGGGCCCCGACGGGCCCTGGCGACGGCCGTGGCCGTGCAATGCAGCACCCTGCGCCAGACCTGGCGCGTCGACGGGGCCTGGGAGCCGTGGGTCGCGCCTCAGCCCCGCAGCATCGCGCAACGGATCGTCCTGGATCTCTGCAGCAACACCCTCGATGGACCGGCCGTCCCCGTCCCCGATGCGCCGGCACCCTCCCCCTGACGTCTGCCTGGGCCAGGCCAGGCCCCGATCAACCTGCGGCGACGGGATCCGTGGCGTCAGGGATTCCCGCCGCTCCATCCTGAGGATGGGCTGCCAGCCAGGCGTCCCGGGCCGCTCCGACCAGCAGCGGGAAACCGAGCGCCTGCCGTTCCTGCAGCCAGATCTCCGCCACCTGACGGGCCAGATGGCGGATCCGGGCGATGGTGGCGGTGCGTTCGGTCACCGAAATCACACCACGGGCTTCGAGCAGATTGAACGTGTGGCTGCACTTGAGCACGAAGTCGAGGGCCGGTGCCGGCAGCTTCCGGGCCACCAGATCACTCGCTTCCGCCTCATACAACGCAAACAACTGCTGCAGGCGCTCCGGATTGGAAGCCTCGAAGTTGTAGGTGCACTGACCCTTCTCAAACGGCAGCCAGATGTCGCCATAGGAACGGCGACCATCCCAGGAGAGCTCCCAGATGCTCTCCACGTCCTGGAGATACATCGCCAGCCGCTCCAGGCCATAGGTGATCTCAATCGACACCGGTCGGCAATCGAGGCCACCGCACTGCTGGAAGTAGGTGAACTGGGTCACCTCCATGCCATCGAGCCACACCTCCCAGCCCACTCCCCAGGCCCCGAGCGTCGGCGACTCCCAGTTGTCCTCCACGAAGCGGATGTCGTGGTCCTGCTGGCGGATGCCAAGGGCCTCCAGCGACGCCAGATAGGTCTCCTGGATGCCATCGGGGGATGGCTTGATCAACACCTGATACTGGAAATAGTGCTGGGCCCGGTTGGGGTTGTCCCCGTAACGGCCATCGGTCGGACGACGGCAGGGCTCCGGATAGGCCACGGCCCAGGGCTCCGGCCCGATCGCCCGCAGCACCGTGTGGGGGCTCATCGTGCCCGCCCCTTTCTCCGTGTCGTAGGGCTGCAGCAGCAGACAGCCCTGATCGGCCCAGAAACGGTTGAGGGTGCTGATGATGTCCTGGAAATGCATGGGCCGCTGCTGAAGGGATCGCGCTGCCGGAGCGTCGCGGAACGGATGGGCAGGTGCCCACACCTCCATTCTCCCTGCAGGCCCCCCCCCGGGCGGAGTGGCGCCAGCCGGAGCCGCTGCCTTCAGTGGCTGTGGTTCGCCTGAACGAAGAGCAGGATCACCGGCGGCACCACCAGCAGGGAACTGATCACAGCGGCGCGCAGATCCCAGCGGGTGATCCGCTCAGCCGGCAGTGAGCGAGCCTGCATCACGCTGAGCACAGATGTCATCAGGGCAGACAAAATCGTATAAATAATTGCCAGCAGATGAAGGGCTTCAATGAGTGTCAGTGGTCCGCCGTTGTCCACTGGGCCACTGACGGCCCGCAGGCTGACGATCTCGGCAAACAGCGAAGCCCCGATCAGGCCACCGCGCACAGGGAGCGCCCCGGGGACCGACAGATGAATGAAATAGGTGAGCAGCACGATCACCACCGCCGCCAGTGGGGCGGCGGACAGCCGCCAGAGCGGCCCCAGGGAGGTGCGGGCGAGCTCGATCGTCATCACCAGCCGCGACAGCTGGGACGTGGGAGCCGCGCCGAGCAGCTGCCGGCCGAGGCGCGAGGGGAACACGCGCTCCTCAGGCTTCAGCGTCCAGCGCACCAGGCGCCACTCGCCGGGAATCTCCGGATCGACGACTGAATTGACGCTGTCGGGGACAAGCCGCAGTTCAGAGGTTTCGCGTTCATCTTCCTGCAACACGATCCTGAGTCGCTGGCGATCGAATGGAAAGTGAATCAGGCTCCAGTCATGATGAAATGTTCCCCTGATTTTCTGCCGATAGATAATCTTTTCTCCTGAAGGCGTCTGAACGCGATTCATCTTTTCGGGGGATCGTGATGTCGCGAAGGCATTGGCGAAGGAACTCGTTCGGAGCACATTGCTCCCATCGGCAGGAGCCAGGCTCCACAGCCACAGCTCGGCATTGAAGGAGCTTGCCGCCGGCTGAAAGTTATAGAGCTGGGTCACCAGCATCCCCACGGAGGCCCGCTGGCCCTGCAGAGCCTTCCGAGCCTCCGGTGCCGGCCGTTGGGGCGCCCCTGAAGCCATGGTCGTTGGGGGCGCCGGTGCGGCAGCGCCATCACTCCAGCCAAGGCCGTGGACCAGCAGCAGGACCAGCAGCAGGCCCGCCAGCAGGACCAGCGCCATGGACATGCCGGGAAGATGCCGCCACGGAGTCCGTCGAAACCGCCTCCAACCGTTGGGCCGTTTCTGAGACGTGCGCGACATGGCAGCCCCCGCGAATCAGAGCCTTGGCCCCGAAGTTAGAAACGGAAACCGAGGCCGGCCAGAGGCCTCCCTGGGGCGTTTCCCGGCCAGGCGTTCAGGCGATGAGTTGCAGCAGCCCCATCTGCCCGGCGGCCAGAGGACGATGGCGCGCCTCGGCGAAGCCGGCCTCCAGGGCCAGCCGTTCCTGATCACGACCGGTGGGGAAGCGCTCCAGGCTCGGCTCCAGGTAGGCGTATTCCGCACGAATGCCGGCCCGTTCAGCCAGCGGCACCACCAACCGTCGCAGGTAGAGCTGCTGAAAACGGAGAGCCACCTCGGCCTGCCGGCGAGGCCATCCCGGAGGCTCGCGGCTGGGATCGTGGCGGTTGAAATCCAGCACCGCCGCCCTTCCCCCCTGACGCAGCACCCGCCGCAGCTCCCGCAGACCGGCCAGGGGATCGCGAAGGTTGCGCAGGCCATAGGCCATCACGGCCCCGTCCGCCCAGCCCTCCTCCAGTCCGGTGGCCAGAGCATCCCCCTGCCGCCATTGCAAGGCCAGCCAGGGCCTGTTGCGGGAACGTCGAGCGGCGATGTCGAGCGGACCGGCGGCCGCATCCAGGCCCAGCACCCGGCCGCCCGGCCGGACGTGTTCCGCGAGCAGCAGGGCCAGATCACCGGTGCCGCAGCAGAGATCGAGCAGCTTCTGACCCGGTCGCGGCTTGATCCAGAGCACCGCTTCCCGCTTCCAGAGGCGATGCAGGCCAGCGCTCAGCAGGTCATTGAAGACGTCGTAACGGGTGGCGATGCTGTCAAAAAGGGCGGTGACCGCCTCCGGATCACCAGGTTTCAAAGCCGTCATCCCAGGGCAACACCACCGCATCGAGGCTGATCCCAGCATCCGCCTCAGGGGACGGGGGCAGGAGACCGCGGGCCTCGAGCCGATCAGGACTGGTGAGGGTGAGCACCATCACGGTGGCCAGTCCGACGGCGGCGGAACAGACCATGCATCCCGCCAGCATCAACGAGAACTCCTTGCGATCGGCCGCCGACTGCATCAGCTGCAGGGCCCAGGCCACCAGGGCCATCACGGCACCCATCATCAGCAGCCCGACGGCCGTCAACGCATGGGAATGGGCCAACCAGGCGGCGCCGGAAAAGGCGCTGGCGAAGGGAGTCACGACCATCAGGAACACGTTGCCGTCCCACCGCGGGAGGTCAACGCAATAAAACTTTAATGAGCGGCGCCCCCGGAGCGCGACGGGCCGGCCAGGGGTCGCAGCGGCAGTCCGCGGGCCAGCAGATCGCTCTTGATCTCCTCCACCGTCAGCACACCGTCATGCAGCAAGGAGGCCAGCAGGGCGGCCGAGGCCTGGCCCTCCACCAGGGCCTCCGCGATGTGATCCAGGCAGCCGGCACCACCGCTGGCGATCACCGGCACCTCCACCGCCTCGGCCACGGCGCGGGTCAGCGCCAGGTCGTAACCGGCCTGGGTGCCATCCCCATCCATCGACGTGAGCAGCAGTTCCCCGGCGCCCAGGGCCACGACCCTGCGGGCCCAGGTCACGGCATTCAGTCCGGTGTTCTCCCGTCCTCCCTTCACGTACACGTCCCACCCCGATGGCGTGCCCTGGCGGTGGCGGGCATCAATCGCCACGACGATGCACTGACAGCCGAACCGTGCCGCACCTGCCGTCACCAGGGCCGGATCACGCACCGCCGAGGAATTGAGGCTCACCTTGTCGGCGCCGGCCCGCAACAGGGCCGTGATGCCCTCGACGCTGCTGATGCCGCCACCGACCGTGAAGGGGATCGTCACCGCTTCCGCGGTGCGCTCCACCAGATCCACCAGGGTGCCGCGGCCCTGATGACTGGCTGCGATATCGAGGAAGACCAGTTCATCAGCCCCGGACGCGCTGTAACGGCAGGCCAGCTCCACCGGATCGCCGGCATCCCGCAGACCGACGAAGTTGACCCCCTTGACCACACGGCCATCGGCGACATCCAGGCAGGGAATGATCCGTTTGGCGACCATGGCGGCGAGCAGACGGTGGAAGAACAACAGAACGGATTCGGAGCATCGGGCCGAATCGGACAGGCGGCATCGGTGGTGCCGACCTGACGAGGATGGCAGGGGGCGACAGGGGAGGGCCGCCGGGGGAGCGCAGGCCCTGAGCTAGCAGCCACGCAGAGAATGCCTCAGTCAGTGCATCAGGCCGTGCCTCAGCCAGTGCCTCAGCCAATGCATCAGGCAATGCATCAGAACCGGTGCATCGGAGCGTGGATCCGGCAGGGGATCGGCGGGACGCTGTTAAGGTTGCGCCACTTTTTCCAACGCGCAGGCCATGTCCCAGGCTGCCATCACCATCGGCTCCAAGGTGCGTGTCACCCGCGTGCGTGACCGCATTCCCGCCGATCTGGTGGCGGCCCTCAAGGCCGACGCCACCGGCACCGTGCGTGATTTCAAGGTCACCGATGGCAAGGGCATCGGTGTGGTCGTCGAACTGGCCAACGGCTCCCGCACCTGGTTCTTCGACGACGAAATCACCGCCGCCTGACCCGATCGTCCCCTGACTCCACCCTCGTGCCCGTGAGCGACAGCCCCAACCCCACCGCCACCAGTGGCGCCGGAGCCCGACAGCTCCTGGGCATGAAAGGGGCCTCCGGCACCAGCAACATCTGGAAGATCCGTCTTCAGCTGATGAAGCCGGTGACCTGGATTCCCTTGATCTGGGGGGTGATCTGCGGGGCCGCCGCCTCCGGAAACTTCCACTGGACCCTGCCGGAGGTGGCCGCCTCGCTCGCCTGCATGGTGATGAGCGGTCCGCTGCTGGCCGGTTACACCCAGACGATCAACGATTACTACGACCGCGAGATCGACGCGATCAACGAGCCCTATCGGCCGATCCCCTCCGGTGCCATTCCACTGGGCCAGGTGAAACTGCAGGTCTGGGTGCTGCTGCTCTCCGGTCTGGCGGTGGCCTACGGCCTCGATCTCTGGGCCGCTCACCAGACGCCGGTGCTGCTGCTCCTGGCCCTCGGTGGATCCCTGGTGAGCTTCATTTATTCCGCTCCACCGCTGAAGCTCAAGCAGAACGGCTGGCTGGGCAACTATGCCCTCGGCGCCAGCTACATCGCCCTCCCCTGGTGGGCCGGTCAGGCGCTCTTCGGCCAGCTCACCTGGACCACGGCCCTGCTCACCCTGGCGTACAGCCTCGCCGGTCTCGGCATCGCCGTCGTCAATGATTTCAAGAGCGTCGAAGGCGATCGTGCCCTCGGTCTGCAGTCCCTGCCTGTGGTCTTCGGCATCACCCGTGCCAGCTGGATCAGCGCCGCGATGATCGATGGCTTTCAGCTGGCCATGGTGGCGGTTCTGATCCTGATCGGTCAGCACTTCGCCGCCGTTCTGCTGGTGCTGCTGATCATTCCCCAGATCACCTTCCAGGACATCTGGTTGCTGCGCGATCCGGTTGCCTTTGATGTCAAATATCAGGCCAGCGCCCAGCCGTTCCTGGTGCTCGGGATGCTGGTCACCGCCCTGGCCATCGGCCACAGCAGCCTCACCGTCCTGCCTGCCCCTGCGGCCCTGATGTGAAGCATCGGCGTTCCCGCCTGCTGAAGGCCAGCTTGCTGGCCGCTGTCGTCGGGGTCGGCACAGCCTTCGGCCAGGCCGCCCTCGTCGCGGCGATCGACAGCACCCTGCCCGATGCCAGCCACATCGATCAGTTCAACCGGCCCGGCACCCTGACGATCCTTGCCGATGACGGCCAGGTGATCCAGACCGTCGGGCCGGCGACCCGCGAGAAGATCACCTCCGGTCAGATGCCGCCGCTGGTGGAGCGGGCCTTCATCGCCGCCGAGGACCGCCGTTTCTACGAACACGACGGGATCGACCTCCAGGGCATCGCCCGCGCCCTGGTGCGGAACATCACCCAGGGATCGGTGGAGGACGGGGCCAGCACGATCACCCAGCAGCTGGCGCGTACCGTTTTCCTGAGTCAGGACCGCACCCTGGTGCGCAAGCTCCGGGAAGCGGCTCTCGCCGGCAAGATCGAGCGCCAGCTGACCAAGCGCCAGATTCTGGAGCAATACCTGAATGTGGTGTATCTCGGCTCCAGCGCCTATGGCGTGGCTGATGCCGCCTGGATCTATTTCTCCAAGACGCCGGACCAGCTTTCCCTCAGCGAAGCGGCCCTGATCGCCGGCCTGCCACCCGCGCCTTCCATCTATTCCCCCCTGGTTCATCCGGAGCTGGCCCTGCAGCGGCGTTCGATCGTGCTGCGACGGATGGAGGAGATGGGAGCGATCGATGGCCAGCAACGGGCCGCCGCTGATGCCGAACCGCTGCGACTGAAGCCTTCGCTGCCCAAGTACTGGACCAGCCGGGCGCCTTACTTCACCAACTGGGTCACCCAGGAGCTGCCGCGGGTGCTGAGCCCGGAACAGCTCGAGGTGGGTGGACTGACGATCCGCACCGGCCTGAACCTGCGCTGGCAGGAAGACGGCCAGGCCGTGATCCGCCAGCACACCGGTGGCGCCCTCGAAGGGGCCCTCGTGACGATGGAACCGGGCACCGGCCTGGTGCGGGCGATGGTCGGCGGCAAGGACTTCGAGACCAGCCAGTTTAACCGTGCCACCCAGGCGCTGCGGTCGCCCGGATCGACCTTCAAGTTGTTCGTCTACCTGACGGCCCTGAAGGAGGGGATACTTCCCGATGATGCGATCGTCGATGCACCGCGGTGCTTCGCGGGCTACTGCCCCCGCAATTTCGGCAACCGCTACATGGGCAGCGTGGCCCTGTTCACGGCACTGCAGAACTCGCTCAACACCGTCTCGGTGAGCCTGCTGCAGCGCTTCGGATTCGACAAGGTGATCGCCACCGCCCGCAGCCTCGGCCTGAAGCGGGAGATGGGGCATTTCTATCCCCTGGCGGTCGGGGCCTATGAGCAGACGATCCTCGACATGACTGCCGCCTATGCGGCCATCAACAACCGTGGCATCTATGTGAGCCCGACGCCGTTCATCGAGATCCATGGACCGAACGGGGAACGGCTGTGGAGCCGCCGCGTCGATGGCGACAAAGGCCGGAGAGCCGTGGACAGCGACATCGCCGACACGATGCTCTGGATGCTGCAGCAGGTGGTGCAGGGCGGCACCGGCGGCGGCGCCGCCCTCAGCGATCGTCCGGTGGCCGGCAAGACCGGCACCTCCGAAGGCGGCCGCGATCTCTGGTTCATCGGCTCGATCCCTCAGCTCACCACCGGCCTCTGGCTCGGCTACGACAACAACCTGCCGACCAACAGCACCAGCGTGCTCGCCACCTTTGCCTGGCACGACTACATGGCCAAGGTCGTGCGCGACCTGCCGGTGCGGCCCTTCCCCCCCCGACCACGGCTGCAGCGACGGCAGGTGAACCAGGGGACCCGCTCCCACTCCGAAGCCAACCGCCAGGAAGCGATCGCGGCACCGCCATCGGAGACCAGCGGCGCCACCAGTGCCTACGACCCGGCCCCTCAGACCGCCGGCCCCCCGTCAACAGGCGGCAGCCCGACCACCGGTGGCCTCACCACCGCTCCGTTACCCGCCAGCGGCACGAGCGGCGCCACCGCAACGCCAGCCGGCCAGTCCAGCCGGACGCCGTCGACCACAGCCCCGAATCCGGTGCCGCCACCGATCAGTGCTCCACCGCCTCCAGCGCCGGTGCCGGCTTCCGGCCAGCGCTGATCTCGGCCCAGGGCACCCTCGGTCCCGCGAGCCTCTGGGATCAGGGTGAATCCTGAGGGGCCGTCAGGCGGTGGGTGCTTCCAGCACCGCCGCGAAGAAGCCATCGCCGCCTCCGTTCTCGCCCGGCCAGAGCTCGAGCCAGGGGGAGGACTCGGGGCCGCTGGCCGGCACCCGGGGCACAGGTACGGTCCGCCAGCCCGGATGTTCCGCCAGGAAGGCCTCGATCAACGCCCGGTTTTCGCTCGGATGCACCGTGCAGGTGGCATACACCAGACGGCCGGATGGCTTCAGAAGTGGTGCCACGCCCCGCAGCAGGGCCCCCTGCAGCGCGATCAGCTCCTCGATCGCTCCTGGATTGATCCGCCAGCGGGCATCGGCATGACGGGCCAGGGTGCCGAGTCCGGAGCAGGGCGCATCGAGCAGCACCCGATCAAAGAAACCGATCCAGGCCGGCTCCTCGGCCGCCAGCTGAACGGCATCCGCCACCCGCGAGCGGATCGAGGTCAACCCCAGGCGGCGGGCATTCCGCTCCAGTCGCTGCAGACGGGCCGCACCGCGATCAACGGCCCAGATCTCGCCCGTATCCCCCATGGATTCCGCCAGTTGGGTGGCCTTGCCACCGGGAGCAGCACAGGCATCCAGCACCTTTTCTCCCGGTCTGGCCGCGAGCAACGGGGCAATCAGCTGAGCGGATCGATCCTGCACGCACCAGTGCCCCTCCTCGTAGCCGGGCAGCAGGCGCAGATCACCGCTGCGGCCCGTGAGGGTCAGGCCCCAGGGCTGATCCCTGAGTCGCTCGGCCTGCACCCCCACAGCAGCCAGGGCCTGCTGCACCGCCGCAGGATCGCTGCGCAGGGCATTGACGCGCAGATCCAGCACGGGGGGAGTGTTGGCAGCCCGGCCGAAGGCCTCGGCCTGCACCGGTGTCCGCCAGCGAAGCAGCTCCGTCGCCAACCACGGCGGCAGCGACTGGCCCAGGGCCAGGGCTGCCGCCGGATCCTCCGGCAGCGGTAACCCCTCACCGGCCTCAATCCGCCGCAACGCCTGACGGAGCAGGCCATTGACCACCGGTGCCAGCCGCGGCAGCCCCCCGCGCTTGGCCAGCTCCACGGTCGTGCTCACCGCCGCCGGTGCCGGCACCCGCGCTGTGAACAGCAGCTGGTACAGGCCCAGATGCAGCAACCAGCGCAGGGCAGGAGGCTGCCGTTTCGCCGGCACCCGGCCGAGCCAGTCGAGCCAGCCATCGAGATGATGCCGTTGACGGATGGCCCCATAGGAGAGTTCGGTCGCCAGGGAGCGATCGAGGGGCCCGAGGGACTGACGCTGCAGTTCGCGCTCGAGGGCGCCATCGGCATAGGCACCGGCGGCCACCGCCTGCAGCACCGCCCAGGCCACACGACGGGCCGCCAGTCCCTGACCGTCCCCAGCGGCCTGAGACGAGGAACGGGCAACCGTCGCCGGCAGAGAAGGGCTCAAGACAGCAACGCCTCGGATCTTCTCCAGAGATAGCGCTTCAGGGGCAGGCTTCCATCCGCCGCGACGGGAATGCCCTCATCGATCAGCTGTTGGCGCTGCAGCCAGTCGGAACCCTCCCGGGCCGTGGACATCGAGATCCGACCGCGGGCATTGACGACGCGATGCCATGGCACCGCGGAAGGGAGGGGAAGGCGCCGCAGCGCCCAGCCCACCTGACGCGCCGCTCCCGGGGCCCCGATGGTGGCGGCGATCTGGCCGTAGGTGGCCAGACGTCCGACAGGGATGCGGGCCACGGCATCCCATACCCTCTGATCAAAGGTCCGTCGCCCATGCCCCTGCTGCCCCGCCGCTTCGAGCGGATCAAGGCTGTCCTCGATCAGCGGATCGATGACCTCACCGTCGTGCTCGAACAGGTCGACAAACCCCACAACCTTTCGGCCATCCTGCGCAGCTGCGATGCCGTCGGTGTGCTCGAAGCCCATGTGATCAGTCTGCCGGGGCGGCCCCGCACCTTCAACCGCACCGCCAAGGGCAGCCACAAGTGGGTGCCCCTCCATCCCCATCCCGACATCGCGGCGGCCCTGCGGCCGTTGAAGGCGCGAGGATTCCGCATCTACGGCACCCACCTGGGCATGGATGCGGTGGACTATCGCCGTTGTGATTTCACCGGGCCGACGGCCTTCCTGCTGGGTGCCGAGAAATGGGGCCTGAGCCCGGAAGCCACCGATCTGGTGGACCAGGCGATCTTCATTCCGATGGTCGGCATGGTGCAGTCGCTGAATGTCTCGGTGGCGGCGGCGACCCTGCTGTTCGAAGCGCGGCGTCAGCGCGATCAGGCGGGCCGGAACCCGGAGGCGGGTCCGGCTCTGGCGCCCGAGCTTCACCGTGACCGACTGTTCGAATGGTGTTACCCGTCGGTTGCGGCCTGGTGTCGGCAGGAGGGACGGCCCTACCCACCCCTGGGCCCCGACCGCGCGATCCTCGAGGACCTGCCGCGCACCGTGAAACTGCGCTGCTGAAGCGCCGCCCAAGCTTTGATCAGCAGGGTGGCCCCTGGGGAGGGCAGCCCGAGGTCAGGGCGGCGGACTCCGGAATCATCTTCCCGGCTCAGTCGGAGCGCATCCGCCATGGCGAGGGCTTGATGCCGCCGCCAGGCGCGGCCGATGGGTGGGGCTGAAACGTACGAGCTGCAGGCAGGCTCAGGGCCACCAGCAGCCCAAGCAGTTCCAGAGGAAGCTGGTGCCCGAAGATCACCACCACCAGGGCCACAACCGTGGCGATGATCTTGGCCAGCATCCCGAAGACGTCATCGCGGCTGGCGGTACCACCGAACCAGAGCACCGCAGCGACGAGCAGAAGCAGCAGGCTGACGTACCAGCTCATGGAGACCTGGGGAAGGCCCCCACTATGGCGCCATTCGCCGGTCGCGGCTCCCGGCCACCAGTGGCGTGATCACGGCAGCGCCCCCTCAGCGTTCACCGCCGCTGAGCCAGGCCTCCAGGCCCTCGCCGAGGCAGGCCAGACCGAGCACCAGCCCCGTCATCGCCAGACCGGGATAGACCGCCGTCCACCAGATACCGGTGGGCAGGGCCGTGAGCGCCTGCTGCAGATCCCCACCCCATTCAGGAACTGTTTCGGGAAGACCGAGCCCGAGGAACCCGAGCCCACCGAGCACGAGCACCGCATCCGCCGCATTGAGGGTCAGCAGGACCGGCACCGACGTGATCACATTGCGCAACAGGTAACGCCGCAGGATCCAGCCCGGGCCGGCCCCGAGGGAGCGGGCCGCTTCGATGTAGAGCTCCGCCTTGACCTGAGCGGTCTGGTTGCGGACCACCCGGAAATACTGGGGCACATAGACGATGCAGAGGGCGGCGGCGGCATTGGGCAACCCACGCCCGAGCAGGAAGGCCAGCACCACCGACAGCAGCAGCACCGGCAGGGTGTAAAGGGTGTCCATCAACAGCACCAGCAGGCGATCGAGGGCCCCGCCCAGATAACCGCTGAGCATGCCGAGCGGGACCCCGACCGCAAGGGCCAGAACCAGGGCCAGCAGAACCACCTGCAGGGCGACGCCACTGCCGGCGAGGGTGCGATTGCAGACATCCCGACCGAGGCGATCGGTGCCGCACCAGTGCGCCCAGCTCGGGGCGGCATTGAGGGGATTGGCCAGGCCGTCATTGGGATCAGGGAGGAGGCCGAGCGGCACCAGGGCGGGCGTGATCAACGCCATCAGCACGAACAGGAGCACGATCGCCAGGCCCAGGAGCGCCAGGCGGGTGGACAGGCTCAGACGGCGGACCCGGGCCAGCCCGTCAGAGGCAGGAAACGCCATGGAGCCGCAACCGCTGCGAGAACGGTATCGCCCGTTCCGCCCCGGCAGCCCATGATCAGCCGCGGCCTGGCGTGGTCGTTGCGGAGTGGTAGTCCAGTCTCGTCAGTCACGAACTCAGTGGTATAAGGGGAAACGATCGACCGAAGTCATGACTGCCTCCCTCCCCGACGGGCTGCTTCGTGCCGCCAGGCTCAGGCGCCTGAAGCTGCGCTTGCTTCAGTCCGTCGGCCAGCCCGGCAGCCAGGGCTTCTCCCTGGTCGAGCTGATGGTGGTGATCGTGATCATCGGCATCCTTTCGGCCGTGGCGCTGCCCCAG
>JBJTBH010000038.1:0-2253 GCA_046091285.1 Cyanobacteriota bacterium
TGCCCTGCGTCTGGATGGCTTCTGGTCGATCACCGAGGGCTTGGCCGCTCTGGCCCATGACATCCCAGGCTTACTGGCACTGCTGGGCTGGCGAGAACCGGCTCAGGCATTGAGCTCTGCTTGACTTCTAATGAGCCCTGACCTGGGAGGCCCTCGAACAGGCCCTGGTGCTCACGCCCTCCAGTTACGGCCTGCAGCCCTGGCGCTTTCTGGTGGTGCAGGATCCGGATCTGCGCAGCCGTCTGCGCCCCCATGCCTGGAACCAGGCCCAGATCACGGACTCCTCCCATCTGGTGGTCTTTCTGGTCCGGCGCTCGATCGCAGCAACCGATCTCGATCGTCTGATCGACCGGATGGCCTCCCTGCGTGGGACGCCATCGGAGCGTCTGCAGGGCTATCGCCAGGCGATGGCGAAGGATCTGATCGATGGCCCACGCAGCCAGGTGATCAACACCTGGGCCAGTAATCAGGTTTACATCGCCCTCGGCAACTTCATGACTGCTGCCGCCCTGCTCAACGTGGATACCTGCGCGATCGAAGGTTTCTCGCCATCGGAATTCGATCGTCTTCTCGATCTCGAGCAGAGCGACTATCGCAGTGCTGTCGTTTGTGCGGCCGGTTACCGCGATCCGGCCGATGCTTACGCCAGTCAGGCCAAGGTTCGCTACGAGGCGTCCGAGCTGATTACGCGACTCTGATCAAGAATCGTTGATCACGTTGGGAACCAGGTCGCCGAGCCGGAGACCTGGTTCGTTTGTCGTCGGTCAACCAGGGAGGAGGCGTGAGCGTCAGGACCCTGCCGGAGCCTTCACGTTCGGGCAGGTGGCGCCATTGAAACGGGAGGCGATGCGCTCGCGAACCTGCTGATAGATCGTCTGAGCCTTCTGGCTGTCACCCGAGGCGACGGCATCGTTCAGTTTCTGGGCGTAGGTGGCGCAGGCCTGATCAAGAGTGATCGCCCGGGCCGGGGGAAAGGCCAGCAGCGGTCCCAGAAGCAGAACGGGCAGGGACAATGCCTGCAGACGTCGCCTGATCATGGGCTGGTGTGCAAGGGGGTGGACCACCGTGCCGTGTTGCCCCAGATTCCGACCTGGATGAACCAGAAGGGAGGTCAAAGGCGGGGATCCGTTTCCGGCTACGAGGCCGGTTTACGTCACCGTCGCGGCAGACCCCCCAAGTCGAAAAGGGAGTCAGATCAGAAAACTGTGAAAGGCAAGCACCAACACAGCAGTCCGGGATCACCTTAAGCCAGATCGGTCGGATTCAGCGATGGCGGAAGGGGCCAGATCGCACGCACCTGCGCCAGCCTGGTGGTGGCTTCCTGTTGGCGCTCCTCAGCGGTGCTTCCCTGCAGCAGCAGGGTCAGGTGACCGAGTTTGCGACCGGGGCGGGAGTCTGCCTTGCCATACCAGTGCAACCAGGCGTCGGGAAGAGCGGCCAGGGCATCGCGCTGATGCCGATAGTCGGCTGAACCGCTCTCGAATCCGAGCAGATTGACCATCAGCGCCCCCGGCACCTTCAGGTCGGTGGGGCCGACCGCCTGGCCGCTGACGATCCGCAGCTGTTGCTCGAACTGGCTGGTCTGGGTGGCTTCGATCGTGAAATGGCCTGAGTTGTGGGTGCGGGGGGCCAGTTCATTGATCAGCAGCCCCCCCGGGCCATAGAAGAATTCGATCGAGAGCACCCCCACATACTCGAGGCTGGTGAGCAGTGAGGCGGCGATGTTGCGCGCGTAGGCCAGCACGCCGTGTTCCACCTCAGCCGGGGCCAGCACCCAGTCGCAGATCTGGTTGTACTGGTGGGTTTCCGCCAGGGGGAAAACCGCCACGGCGCCGCTCTGATCGCGGCTGGCCACCAGCGACAGTTCCCGATCGAAGCGCACCATCTCCTCCACGAGCCAGTTCTCGGGATTCACCCGCTGCAGCAGGGCTTCGAGCTCCTCGGGGCTGCGGAGAACAACCGTGCCCTTGCCGTCGTAACCACCGGACGCCTGTTTGGCCATCAGGGGGTAGGCAAAGCCTGCCGGCAACGTCGGCAGCGGCGGACTGGCCATCGCCTCGTCATCCGTGCCCTGGATCAGCGATCCGGTGTCAGCCTGATCGTCAGTGCCGTGGCTGTGGTCGTTCCCGTCTGCAGGGGGAAGCGGGGTGAGAGCCTGCTCCAGCGGGAACCAGCGGGGGGCGGGCAGGCGCAGTCGGGCCTGGAGGTCCCGTTGGCGCCGCTTGCAGATCAGGGGCTCCAGTGCCTGCAGGC
>JBJTBH010000039.1:0-2208 GCA_046091285.1 Cyanobacteriota bacterium
GGCGGAGCTGCAGCAGGCGGGGGTGATCGCCGAGGGCGTCGATCTGGGCCCGGTGCGGCGCCTGGTGCGGGTGATGCTCACCGAGGCGCTCACGCCGCCATTCAGCGCCAACGTGCTGCAGAAGCTCTCCGGCGACCTCTACGACCTGGTGTATGGCCAGCCCTTCCGCCTGCCGTCGGAGCTGATCTTCGTGATGCGCGCCGTCTCCACCTTCGAGGGCGTCGGCCGCAGCCTCGATCCCGGCTTTAGCCTGGTGGCGATTGCCCGTCCCTACCTGCTGCCCCTGATGACTGCCAGCGGGTCCGGCCCCAACGATCTGATCAACGAACTCGGCCGCCAGGCCGCCGAGGTGGGCAGCCGTGCCCTCGGGATTCCGAGGCGGCTGGATGAGAGCCTCTCGCGCATCGAGCAGGGCGACCTGCAGGTGCAGATCCGCGCCGGCGAAACCGACCGGCTGCTGCGGCGGCTGGCATTGGCCCAGCAGAGCGCCGGCCAGTCGTTCCTGCTGGGGGGGCTGGCGGTGGCGGCGGCCCTGCTGGCGGCGAGCTCCCGGCCGCTCCTGGTGGCGGTTCCCCTGGTGCTGGGCCTGCCGGTGGCGGCCGGCTGGCTGAAGCTGCAGGGCCGCCTGCAGCGCGATGGCCGCCTCGATCAGATCCAGGGCAATCGGGGCTGAATCCCCAGGGCCCATCAGCCCAGGAACGCCGCCGCCAGCACCACCAGCGCCAGGGTGAGGCAAGCCACCAGAACAGGGCATGCCTGGATCAGGCCGAATAGATTCACAGACTGAGGAATACCCAGGGAATCCTTCAGCCGGCACATGGCATCTTGAATGGTTCGAAGCAACGGCATCCTCAGGAATCGAGCCAGGTGAACCTAACAGTTGCTGCCCGCCTGATTCTTGTCATTTGCTGCTCTTCGCCGCATACATGGAGCCGTCGGCTTCGCTCCAGGTCTGCTCCAGGCTGGTGGTCGGCTGGCTGAGACTGGCGCCGATCGAGGACTGGATGGAATGGGCCTCCAGGGCTCTGCGCAGGCGGCGGAGGCATTGCTGCAGCCCCTCTGGTGAGGGATTGATCAGCAGAAGGCCGAACTCATCGCCACCGAGACGAGCCGCAACATCAACCTCTCTGGCTGCGTTGCGCAGCACTGTGGCGGTCTGGATCAGGACCTGATCCCCCTTCTGGTGCCCCTGGGTGTCATTGATCTGCTTGAAGCCATCGAGGTCAATCACCACCACCGCGTAGGTATGGGCCTCGCGCTGCCGCAGTTGATCCGCCCGCAGCAGAGCCTCATCCCAGGCTCGACGGTTGGCCAGCTGGGTCAGATCGTCCGTGCGGCTCTCGCGGCGCAGAGCTTCATTGAGAACCAGCAGCTTCAGCTGGGAATAACGGCTGATCAGCACCACGATCATGGTGGCGCCGAGGCCCATCGTGAAGGCCAGGGCGGCAGCCCTGCGGGAGATGCGATCGATCGCCGAATGATCCACGCTCACCTGGATGGCGAGATTGCCATTGGCAAAGGGCATCCAGGGTCCGTGGTCGAGTTTCTGGTCGCTGGCCATGCGGTGGGAGACGGGCGCCCGTTCTGTCTCGCTGCTGTCCGCTCCTGCCCCCGGGCCGGCCTCGCGCAGCGTGATGTCGACGCTCATGGGGATGCGGTGAGGCTCGTGACCGGCGGATGCGTGCCCCTCCAGGTCACCGACACTCTCCACCAGCCTGTGGATGTCGGTGCCGGCCAGGACCATGGTGCGGCTCCCGTCCGGCCTGGTCCAGGGGCCGAGGGCATACACCAGCTCCTGTCGGGCCTCCGGCTGCATCCCGGGCGGTACCAGCGGAAAGACCCGCGTCTGCTGGCGTAACTCCTGCAGGCCATGGTCCGCACATGGCTGGCTGTGCGATGGATGGGGTTGGCGGCCAGCCCTCCTCCGGGGGCCAGGCCCAACCAGCCGGGCCAGGCCGATCCCAGAGATCGCCTGCGACACCAGAGCCGACGGCGGTTGCTGGAGCAGGCGGTTGCTCTGGCCATCCAGGTTGAGCATGGAGATCCGCACCAGTTCGCCGGACTGGGGTGCGGCACCCTCTCCGAGGCCGCTCCTGGCCATGGCCAGCCGCGTCAGCACCGAATCATTGGCGGTGCAGAAGGCCGCCTCCAGATGCAGGCTGCTGGCGGCGGCCACCGATTCCAGGGGCTCATACAGCAGCTCATAGG
>JBJTBH010000040.1:0-5317 GCA_046091285.1 Cyanobacteriota bacterium
CAGCAAGGCCCTGGCTGTCGGCATGGCCGGCCATCACCAGGATCGGTGTGGTCGTCGGCAGCGGTCGCAGGCCGACCCAGTCTTTCGTCAGCCTGGAGCCTGTGCCCGTGAGCGCGCTCAGGACGCCGAGCAGGGGCGGCCAGGGTTCAAGGGCGCGGGCCGCAGGTGTCGATCCTGTGGCCAGCGTCAGCAGCAGCAGCCGGCTGGAGGCCAGGCTGGGAGTGCGCCAGGGATGGGGCAGACGCACGGGAACCGGAACAGGCAGGTACAGATTGGCACTTCGCGCTTGATCGTGCAGCCACCTTGACGACGGAATCACCGGGTTGTCAGATGGTGAGATGTCCCTGTTCAGGGCGGAGGGGGCGTTCTGCTCCGGCGTTGCCGGCGGGAGTTCAGATCGGTGAGCTGAGCAGGGCGCCATCGCTGGCCAGCTCCAGGCGGCTTCCGAGCTCCTGCTCCATGGCGATCAGTTCATCGCGGTGGGCGCGCACCTTGAGACTGCTGCCGCTCTGGCTGTCATCGCTGATCAGCCGCAGTTCCAGGAGTTCCGGGCGGGCGGCGCGACGGCGATAGAGCACCCCTGCCAGGGGGCCGACGAGCACCAGCAGCAGGGGCCAGCCCTGCAGCACGGGCAGCAGCTGGCGGAGCACCAGCCCCAGGCAGCCGGCCCCGACCGAGGCCAGCACCGAGAGCAGCACCGCCAGTGGCAGGCTGGCCTGAACCTGCCCCCGGAACCGCAGCAGGCGGTGTTCGGGATCCCCGCCTTCCGCCTGCCAGCCGCGAGCCAGCAACCAGTCCCTGAGGCCGTTGAGCACCTCCAGCGGTGGCCGCGGCGAGTGCACCTCGACCACGGTGGTGCGGTCCTTGCTGGCGGCCCGCAGGAAGAAGACCAGGCCGATGGCCAGGAGCAGCGTCAACAGCAGGGTGGATCCCAGGGTCGGCATCGGCGGTGGCTGGCGCGGAGGTGGGCTCTGATGATGATGATCGAAGCCGGGCCCCCGAGGGGAGAGGGGAGCTGACGATCCGGCGGCGAGTCTGCGGTTTTCGGAGTTGTTTCGGTCTTCAGAGCCAAGGCTTTTCAGCGCCACCGGACTTCAGTGCCACCGGACTTCAGCGCCTAGGCTTTTCATCACCCACACTCTTCAGCGCCGGCCTGCGGATCTGCCTGGCCGCTGAGGCGCCGGCGCGGGGGGGCGCCGCCTGTTCGGTCACGATGGAGGGATCCCCTGTCTGCGTCCGACCGTCGATGGCTGCACCGACCCATCCGCCCAGCCGCTTTGCTGTCTTCGACGGCGATCTTGATGCCGACTGGCAGGAGCGCTACGGCACGGCGCGGGCCCTGGCGGTGGACACCGAGGCGATGGGTCTGATCCATGGCCGTGACCGGCTCTGCCTGGTGCAGGTCTGTGATGACGCCGATCAGGTGTGCTGCATCCGCCTGGCGCGTGGTCAGCACGAAGCGCCCCGGCTCCAGGCCCTGCTGCAGAACCCGGCGATCGAGAAGGTGTTCCACTTCGCCCGCTTCGATGTGGCGGCCCTGGCGGAGAACCTCGGAATCGCGGTGAACCCGGTGTTCTGCACCAAGATCGCCAGCCGGCTGGCCCGGACCTACAGCCCTCGCCATGGCCTCAAGGAGGTGCTGAGCGAGCTGGTGGGGGTGGAGCTCGACAAGCAGGCCCAGAGCAGCGACTGGGGCCGGGTGGAAGAACTGTCCGACACCCAGCTGGCCTATGCGGCCAATGATGTGCGGTATCTGCTGCCTGCCCGCGATCGCCTCGAAGCGATGCTCAGGCGTGAGGAGCGCTGGGCGCTGGCGGAGCGTTGCTTCCAGACCGTTGCGCTGATGGCTGATCTGGATCGCCAGCGCTTTCTCAATGTCTTCGAGCACTGAGTCTTCGAGCACTGAGGGTTCGCGCACTGCGGGTTCGGCACTGGCCCATGGTGTCGGGCTCTGCTTGCCGATTCGCGGAGGGCCGGCGTCAGCGCTTGCCTGGTCAACGGTTCTGCCCCGGTGGCGATCGGGGCGTGCGTCCCGATGACGGACGTCAGTCCTCGTCCATGAAATTCATCTCGCTGGCCACGGCTTCCAGCAGGCCATCGAGCAGGGCGCCATGGGATTCGCCGCTGCTGCTGGTGGCCTCGATCAGCCGTTCGGCCACGGCCACCTTGCCGTCCCGGTCGCGGATCCCTTCACGGACGGCGGCCAGCTCCACCTTGCGGCGGGCGGCGGCGATGCTGATGCTCAGCAGGGTCGCCAGGCGGCTGCAGACCTGGGTGTAGGCGCGATCTTCCAGGGGCGCCATCGGCGGGAGCGGCAGGGTTGAATGCCGCCATCATCGGGCCCAGCGGCGACGGGGCCGGATCAGGAGGCCGGTGGCGTCAGGAGGGTGTCGTTCAGACGTCGGGCCAGGGCGGCGCTGCCGCCGGCGGGACCCATGCGTTGCCGGCCGCGTTCGCCCAGCTGCCGGCAGGCCGCGGCATCGCTGAGCAGGTGGAGCGTGCGGGCACGCAGCGCGGCTGTGTCTGAGCAGGGGGCCACGGCACCGGCGAGGAGGCGGCTCTGGCGCCAGGCGAAGCCGGCCTTGAACTGGGGGCCTGGGCCTGGCAGGGAGAGGGCCGGAATCCCCAGGCCCACCAGCTGCTCGGTGGCGGTACCGGCGGTGGCGAGGCCGAGCTCCGCCCAGGGCGCCCAGGTGTCGAACTGACCGGGACCATGCAGCAGCCATTGGCCGTGGCGTTGCCAGGCCTGGCTGGCGCCGGATCCGGCCTGGATCGCCAGCGGCGTGAAGCCCAGCCCTTCGACCAGGCGGGCCACCGTGGCGGCGTCCGGTTCGCGGCCGGTGGCCAGCAGCAGCACCAGCCGGGGGCTGGGGGGCAGCGTGCAGCAGCTCTGCAGCAGACGTCGCAGGTTGTGCAGCGATTCCGGCAGGCGGCTGCCGGCCAGGAGCAGCAGGCGGCGACGACCGTCGAAGGCGGCCGGGAGGGGCGCGTGGCGGAAGCCATCCATCATCGGATTGCCGGGCGCTTCAGCCGGCACGCCATGACGTTGCAGACCCTCGGCGGTGAGGGCATCGCGCATGGCGACGAACCGGCAGCGACGGCTGCCCATCAGGGCCCATTCCCAGGGATCCCATTCGCTGCCTTTGCTGCGGTGGTAGGCATCGGCGATCCGGGTGAGGGGGGAGGGCGCCGGATGGGGTGTGGCCCAGGTGTGGTCGCGTTTGGGGGTGCCGATGAAGGCGAAGCGGCTGCCGGAGGTCCAGGCGAGCAGCAGCGGCAGCAGATCCCCGACCGCCAGGATCGGCCGACGGCTGCGGCCCCAGCGGCGGATCAGCAGCCACTGCCGCAGGCTCAGCAGCGGCAGCCCGGCCAGCAGATCACGCAACAGCCCCCGGAGGCTCTGATTGCTGAAGCCACCGCTGGGCAGGACCTGACGGGGGCCGATGCGTTCCAGCCAGCCGTCGGCTTCGGCCTGGCGGTAGGCGTGGCCTTCACCGACCAGGGGCAGCACCGCCACCTGGAGATCGGGGCGCTGCTCCCTGAGGGCGCGCAGCACCCGCAGGGCGATCAGATCTTCACCGTGGCCATTGCTCAGAACGAGAAGACCGGCTGGCATGCGGTGGCTGGTAAGCTCGTTTGAAGGGAGTTTGCTCCCCGAGTGGCGGCATGGCCAAGTGGTAAGGCAGAGGATTGCAAATCCTTTACCCCCAGTTCGAATCTGGGTGCCGCCTCTTTATCTGCTTCAGATTTGCTTCAGAGCCACCGGAACAGGTTCTGCATTGTGATGACAGGGAGCCTGGCGTCGGCCTGAGCCTGTGGCGTTGAGAGCCAGGGTGTTGTGGCGGGAGAATGACTCCCGCTTCAGGCCTGGGGTTGCGGCGCCCGGGCTGTTGGCGTCCGGGTTGCGGCGTCAGGGACGTTGGCGGGGTGGCGCCCGGGACTCTGACGCCAGGATTGCAGCGGGGCCTTTCGGAGGGATGGCCGGTTCAGGTGTTCAGGCAGGGGTGGGATCCACCACCTTCAGCGCTTCGCGACTGGTCCAGTGGGGGCACTGCCGGGTGAGCGCCGAATCCTGAAGCACCACGGCGCCCCAGACCCTGCAGAACCCGCAGGACTGCTGAGATCCCGAGTGGTTGGCGCAGGAGGAGCATTTGCTGGACCAGAACACGGGCGCCCTCTTCAGGATTTCTTCAAGTTTCAGGGTTCGTGGGCTGGGTCCGGGGTCGGCCTCAATCACTCTTCATGGCAAGGCAGCATGGGCACGCTGCACGGGTGCCTTCACGGCCGCGCTGAACGGCCACGCGTCACGGGCGTGCTGCACGGGTGCCTGTGCGGGGCAGGGTGGCCGAGCGCCGCAGCCTCGCCGGATGCCCGCAGCCTGGCTCCGGGTCGTTCTTGCGCAAAGAACTGAGACGACGGCTTGGTCAAAAGCGCATGCTTTCGTCAGGAGCGCATCAGATCAGGTAAGTGGCAGAGAATCTGAATTTTTTGCCCTCGAAAGATGCTTGTCTGGAGGTGTTGAGGTATCAAGAGATGAGCTGCACTCCTATGCCAACACCCAGCCGTCATCCCGGCTTGATCGCAGCCTTGCGTTCTCCGAAACGCATCTGCATCTCCTTGCCCTGAGCAACGGCAAGGGATTGAGGAGTTTTGAAACGTCAATTCTCGGCAAAGGGAATGGCCCTATGGCGAGGAGTGGTGGGGCGTGCAAGTTGTGGTCGCTGATCAGATTCATTGACCAGCTCCACCAAGAGGACCAGTACCTGCCAACGGCTCTGGGTTTAAGCGAGCAGTTTTATCGGATGGTATCGATGATTGTGCTGGAGAGCAAGGGCGCCGTTGGTGAGGCCTGGAGACATCAGGAAGGAAGATTCAAGCATTGGGCTCAATCGATCGATGATCTCGTGGACTACATCCGTGTAAGCGCTCATCAAAACCTGACACTGACAGACCTTGAGAGGCAAAGTCACTACTCGGCAAGGCAACTGCAGAACCTGTTCCGCGAGAGGTTTGATTGCACGCCGATGCAGTTTGTCCGGCGGCAGAGGCTATCCACGGCGATGGAGAAACTTCAGACTGCGGCTATCGCTTCACCTCCAACTTCAGCAGCGACTTCCATCGCCAGTTCGGGGTGGCTCCCTCCGTGGTGCTCAGGGCCTCGCGGGATCGTCGGCAGACCTAGGAGCCTGTCGCGCATAGCCCCACCGCCGCTTCTCCGCAGACGCCCTCAAATCTGCCCAGATCCCAGTGACAGCAATGGATCTGGGCGATAGAATGGGGCATGAGAAAGCCCAAAACCTTCCGTCCCTGGAACCCT
>JBJTBH010000041.1:0-4048 GCA_046091285.1 Cyanobacteriota bacterium
AGGGTTCCAGGGACGGAAGGTTTTGGGCTTTCTCATGCCCCATTCTATCGCCCAGATCCATTGCTGTCACTGGGATCTGGGCAGATTTGAGGGCGTCTGCGGAGAAGCGGCGGTGGGGCTATGCGCGACAGGCTCCTAGGGTGCCGGCAGCCGCGATGGGGCCGTGCTCAGGGCCTGGCTTGAGTTGCTGCGTTGGGACAAACCCAGCGGTCGTCTGATTCTGCTGGTGCCGGCGGGTTGGGCCCTCTGGCTTCAGTCTCCGGCGCCATCAGCTGTGCTTGTGGGCTGGATCGTGCTCGGTGGTCTGGCCGTGAGCGGTGGCGGCTGTGTGGTCAACGATCTCTGGGACCGGCGTTTTGATCCGGCGGTCGAACGGACACGGCAACGCCCCCTGGCCTCCGGCCGCGTCAGCGTGGTCAGTGCCTGGATGCTGCTGATTCTCTGCATCCTGGCCGCCTATGGCGTGCTGCAGGCCCTGCCGGCCGCCAACCGTAGTCTCTGTCTGCTGCTGGCCTGGGCCACCGGTGTGCCGGTGCTGTTCTATCCCTCCGCCAAGCGCTGGTTCGCCTTTCCCCAGCTGGTGCTGGCGTTCTGCTGGGGGTTTGCGGTGCTGATCCCCTGGGCCGCCGCCGCCGGACAGCTCCGTCCGGTGGTGCCTCTGCTCCTGGCCTGGCTGGCCACCGTGCTCTGGACGTTCGGTTTCGACACGGTGTATGCGATGAGCGACCGTCGCGACGATGCGGCCCTCGGTCTGCGCAGCAGTGCCCTCACCCTCGGCCGCTGGGCGCCCGCAACGGTCCAGACCTGCTATGGCCTTGCGGCTCTGGCCCTGGGGGCAGCGGCGGCCCTCACCGGCATCGGTCTGGCCTTCTGGCCAGGCTGGGCCCTGGCGACCTGTGGCCTGCTGCGGGAATCCCGGCAGCTTGCTCAACCCGGTTTCGCCGGCTATGGCCGCCATTTTCAGCGGCAGGTGCTGCTCGGCGGCCTGCTGCTGCTGTCCCTGATCCTCGGTCGGGTGTCATGAGCCTGCCGGACCGCGCGCTGCCGACGCCGTTGCGATCCGGGGATCGGGTGCAGCTGGTGGCCGCCAGTTCCGCCCTGGCGGACCGGGAGCGCCTGGACGCCGGCCTGGCCCTTCTGCGCTCCTGGGGCCTGGAGGTGATCGAGGGCGATGGAGCTCAGCGGCGCTGGGGGTCTCTGGCCGGTGACGATCCGTCCCGTTCGGCCGACCTGCTGCTCCAGGGGGATCCGCCCCCGGCGCTGCGAGCCTGCCTGCGCGGTGGCTGGGGTGCGGCCCGGCTCCTGGAACGACAACCGCCCCTCGGGGATGGCTGGCTGCTCGGTTTTTCCGATGTCACCAGTCTTCTCTGGGCTCAGCTGGCCCAGGGAGGCCGGGGGGCCATCCACGGCCCCCTGCTCACCACCCTGGCGGCAGAGCCGACCTGGAGCCAGGAGCGGCTCCGCTCCCTTCTGTTCGGTGATCCCCTGCCGCCACTGGTCGGTGAGGGCTGGATCCCCGGTCGGGCCACCGGTCCCCTGCTGGTCGGCAACCTTACCGTGGCCACCCACCTGCTCGGCACCCCTCACTGTCCGCCGGTGGCCGGTGCGGTGCTGATTCTCGAGGATGTGGGTGAGGCGCCATACCGGCTCGATCGCCTGCTCACCCACTGGCGGTTGGCGGGGGTGCTGCAGCAGCTGGCGGCGATCGGCTTCGGCAACTTCCAGAACTGTGAGGAACCGGTTGATCTCAGCCAGCCGATCCGTTCCTTCACCGTCGAGGAGGTGCTGCGGGAGCGCACGGCCGATCTGGGGATTCCCGTGATCGCTGGCCTGCCTGTGGGCCATGCCCCAGGCAATGCGGCCCTGCCCCTCGGTGTATCCGCCTGCCTGGAGGCCGAGGCCGGTGGCCGGGCCAGCCTCAGCCTCGTGCCCTGAGGATCGCTTCCGCCACCGTCAGATCAAAGGGCGTGGTGAGCTTGATGTTCGACGGTGGTGATTCGAGCACCTCCACCGTCAGGCCCAGCCGTTCAAACAGGGCGGCATCATCGGTGACGCTCCAGCTGTGCTCCACGGCGGTGGCATGGGCCTGACGCAGCTGATCCACCGGAAAGCCCTGGGGGGTCTGGGCGGCCCAGAGCCGGCTGCGATCGGGGGTTCCGGTGATGGCGCCCTGCCCATCCACCTGCTTGATCGTGTCCGTGACCGGAGTGGCAGCGATCACGGCGCGGCCGGAGCGCACCACCGCACCGCAGCGTCCGAACAGCTCCGGTTCCACCAGGCAGCGGGCTCCGTCGTGAATCAGCACCACCTCGGCATCCGACGGCAGGGCCGCCAGGCCCCGACTCACCGACTCCTGGCGGGTGTCGCCACCTTCAATCCAGGCCACCGGTTTGGATGGCGAAGTCGCCGCCACGATCGCTGTGATCGCCTCCTGATCGACAGGCTGGCCCACCAGGCCGATCCAGCGGATCGCCTCACTCGCCAGAGCCGCCTCCAGGGTCCAGGCCAGCACCGGACGCCCTGCCACGTCGAGCAGCAGCTTGTTGCCTGGGGCTCCCATGCGGCGGCCGCTGCCGGCGGCGGCAATCAGCAGATGCACAAGCGGGTCCTCCGCGATGGGCAGGGCGGTACGGGCTCCATACAATCAGACCACTAGCCGACTGCGCCGAACCGCCACGATGCGCGTGCTTCTGATTGTGCCGGGCGATCTGGCGCACCCGCTTCAGACATTGCCGGCCGCTGCCGCGGTGGCCGAGTCCCTGCAGGCTCAGCTCCAGGTGGTCTGTCCACCCCAGGGGACAGCGGCCTGGACCCTGCTGCCGGCCGTGGAGCGGGTGATTCCCTTCCCCTTCGCGGCCGCCACTCTGGCGGACTGGGCCAACCTGCTCGGATCGGTGCGGGAGCCTGATTTTCAGGTCTGTCTCAATCTGGCCGAGGGGCGTCAGGTGGACCTGATGCTCTCGATGAGTCATATCCCGACCCGGATCGCGGCCCGGGGGTTCTCCGCCACTGAGACGATCCCTCTCGCTCCGGAAGGCAGCGGCTGGCCCGCCAGGCGTCTCGAGCCCTGGCTGCAGAGGATCGGTGTGGCGCTCGAGGCCGGGAGCTTCCGGCTCAGCCTGTCCCGGGAGAGCCTCGATCGGGCGATCGCCGCCCAGCCTGCCGGGGATGGTCCCCTGCTGCTGCTCGCCCCGTCCGGCGCTGCCGGCGACTGGCCGGCTGCGCACTGGCAGGCGCTGCCGGGTCTGATCCGCAGTCGGATCGGTGGCCTGCGCACGCAGCGGGCCCTCGATCACGGCGCCCTGAAGGACCGTGCCGCCCAGGTGGCCGGGGCCGATGTGGTGCTCAGCAGTTCCGCGGCTGTCAGCGAACTGGCCCTGTTGCTGGGGATCCCCCTGGTCGCGCTCGGTCGTGCGGCCGATACCCTGCCGCAGCGATCCGGCGTGCAGGGACTGGCCGGCGGCGATCTGTCGGGCCTGGCTCCGGAGACCGTGCTGCAGGCGCTCGGTCTGGGATGACCTCCCCGGTGCCCCGACCGGGCGGTCGTGATCGCTCCAGGTCAGGTCCGCGGGTGCGTGGGCAGCCCCTCTGGCGCCGACAGCAACCCTGGTTGCTGCCGATCCTGGCCCTGCTCGCCGTCATCCATGGTGGCGCCCTTAGCTACCGGCTGATCGAGCACTGGGACTGGGGTGACTGCTACTGGATGGTGCTGATCACCCTCAGCACCCTCGGCTTCAGCGACCCCCACACCCCGATCCTCCATGGCGGCGGCAGGGTGGTGACGGCCCTGCTCATCGTCGGCGGGTTGGCCGTGGTGCAGCTGACCATCCAGAGCCTGCTGGAATTGACCAATTCCGGCTATTTCCGCCGCCTGCGCGATCGCCGCTATCGCCGTCAGCTCAACCGCATGCACAACCACGTGATTCTCTGCGGCTACGGCCGGATCGGTCGCGAGATCGCTGAGCAGCTCAGTGCCGAGGCGATCGAGACCCTGGTGGTGGAAATGGATCAGGAGCGCTCCGGGGAGGCGATCCAGCGGGGGCTGAAG
>JBJTBH010000042.1:0-4762 GCA_046091285.1 Cyanobacteriota bacterium
GCTTGAAGATCTCTGAATGACTACGGTTGAGATGCCACTATGACTTGATCGACAATTCAACCTCGGCCTATTGGCGCTGGCCTGCTGGATATCTGCCGATGTGAGTCACAACCGTGGCAAGAGCCAGAGGACCCGCCACCCCCTGGCTCCATGAACCCCCTGCTGCGGCTGCTCGGCGCGGCCGCCTCCCATGGCCTGCTTACGGGTCAGATCGCTTTTTCCACGGCCTTCATCGGTGCCTGTGAGCTGCCCAACTGGATCCAGGCACCCCGCCAGGTGAATGCCTGCCTGGAGCGCTGGATGACGGTCAGCGCCCTTTTCTTCCCGTCCGGCATGCAGTCCGGTGGCGTGGCCAGTCAGCCGGCACTGGCCCCGGGTCGGCGCGGGATGTTCCGATGAGCCGCCCCATCCCTGCTGCCGACTACGTCGAGCACTTCGATCCCGAGCTGCCCCACCACAGGGCCTGGCTGCTGGCGGTGCTGGAGCAGCTGGTGGCGCATGACCCCAAGGCGCTGGAGGAGGGCGGCTCCCTGCGGCGCCTCTGGAACGAGCGTCAGACGACAGCGGCTTCCGCTTCGCCATCACAGTCGCCCTCACCGCCGGCCGTCGCTTCCGGCAAGGGCAATCCGCTGTCGGTGCCCTGGTTCGCCCAGCTGGATTCCGCCACCGATCAGGCGCGGCGGATGTGCTTCTCCTCCAGCTGCGCCATGCTCCTGGCCTACCTCAAGCCCGGCGTCCTCATCGGGTCGAATGGCGACGACCAGTACCTGGCCAGGGTCCGCCATCTCGGCGTCGCAGACGGCGAGCCACGAACAAGTGGCGACACCACCGACGCGGCGGCTCAGATCAGGGCCCTGGCCAGTTACGGCATCAAGGCACGCTTCACCAACCAGACGAGCTTCTCCACGCTGGGGCAGCAGATCGCGGCTGGCATCCCAGTCCCCTGTGGGTACCTGCACCGCGGCCCGGTCAGCAGTCCCGCAGGTGGCGGCCACTGGCTGATCGTCGTCGGCATCACGCCGTCGCACGTGATCGTGCATGACCCGCTGGGGGAGGCGGACCTGGTGAACGGCACCACCCTCGGCGGAACGGCCCGCTTCTGCCGCTACAGCCGCAAGAACTACCGCTGCGCGGGCCTGCTGCTACGGCCGGCGCTGGATGATGGAGGGACAGGGGAGCGGCTGGGCGGTGCTGGCGGAGGGGTGATGAGCCATGACGGGTGCAGCCGTGCCTGATTCCGGTCGTTCTTCGCAGTAGGGCGTACTCATGCCCCCCCTTCCCAGCTCAGGATGGCCCCATGACCCAGCCCCCGCTGCGCTGCCACCTGCTGATCGGGCCCCCTGGCAGCGGCAAGACCACCCTCGCCCGCGACCTCGCCCCGTTGCTCGCGGACGAATCCGGCGAGCCGGCTCTGGTGCTCTCCACCGACGCGATCCGCGCCGAGCTGTTCGGCGATGCGGCGGTGCAGGGGCCGTGGGACGCGATCAGCGCCCTGCTGCTGCGGCGCCTCCGGCAAGCGGTGGCGGTGGGTCGGCCGGTGATCATCGACGCCACCCATGCCCGCCGGCCCTGGCGGCTGCTCTATACGCAGCACCTGGCCTATGCCCGCCCCGTCGAATGGATCGGCTGGTGGCTCACCACGCCGTTGCCCACCTGTCTGGAGTGGGCGCTGCGGCGCGAGCGGCCGGTGCCCGAGGCGGTGATCAAGGAGTTCCACGCCGCCATCAACCATCGCCAGTTCGGCCCCTGCCGCCCTGAGGGCCTGGCAGCGCTGGTGACGCTCAACCCTGCCGCCGGAGAAGCCACCCCAGCTGAACTGCAGGTGCGCCTGGAGAAGCTCGACGGCCAGATCCGCAACGCCGTCAACCGCGAGCGCGGCAAGCTCGCGCAGCGCCATCGCTATGCCCGCCTGCTCGATCTGGAGCGGCTGCTGTTCCTGCTGCGCCTGCTCACCAGCTTCAACGGCCTCGATGTCAGCGATTCGTCCACAGCCTCCGCGCTCCTCGAGATCTGCAACCCGCCGCCCGAGGGCGATCTGGCGCAGCGCGCCGCGGTCTACCTCAGCCGCTGGAGCGAGGTGCACGGCGGCAACAGCGAGGTCTACAGCGACGTCGAGGCCCTCCGCGGCGATCTGGCCTGGCTGGAGGCCAACGGTTTCACCCGACTCGATTGGCAGGCAGACGGCCCGATCGATCCGGGCCCGTTCAGCGAGCCCTCGGGTGGTGACGAAACACGTGGCGGCGTGCATGGGGGCTATCCATCGCTGGCAGACCCGGCCGTCTTTCGCCGGGTGTTCACCCTGCTGCGCCACATCCTCAAGCACCCCTTCGATGCGCCGTCCGGCGCTGGCTCCGGGCCTGGCCTTCCCCTGTATCAGCACCTGATCGATCGCCTCAGCGACATCGACGGCAGCTACAAGGCCGATCAGGAGGCCACCCTGCGCAAGGACCTCGAGGGCCTGCTGCGCCCCTATGGCTTCAGTCCGGAGGTGAAGGGCCGCCCCGCCAGCAACCGCCATGGCTTTGCGATCGGCACCGCCTTGTTGTCGGCCGATCAGCTGCTGGAGGTGCACAGCCTGCTCAAGGCCTCGATGGAGCGCCTCAGCGATGCCTCGCAGAAGACATCGCTGCTCAGCCTGGAGGAGCGCCTGCGCCGATCCGGGCTGCTGGATGGTGGCGCCGGGCAGCGCAACCATGGCCGCCGTGCCCTGGCCCACCGCTCCTTCACCGAGGAGCGCAGCGGCACCCTGGCGGCCCGCGATCAGAGCGAACGAATCGAGCGGGCGATCAAGGAACGCCGTCGCGTGCGCTTGCGCCACCTGCCCGATGTCGTCACCGACGCGCAGAAGAAGCAGGGACAGGACGGCAGCTTCCGCGCCTGGCCGCTGCAGCTGCTCTTCCACAACATCAGCTGGTACCTGGCCTTCGAGTTCGATGCCATCGGCACCTCAGAAGGCCTGATCCGTACCCTGCGGGTGGATCGGCTGGTGCTGCTCGGCCTCGACGGCAATGTGATGCGCAGCCAGGAGAGCCAGCACCAACGGTCGATGGCGCGGCTGGAGCGGCTGTTGCACGTGTGTGGTGGCCTCTGGTTCGGCAACGACCTCGACGCCCAGCTGGCGGTGATGCCACAGGAGGAGGAGAGGGCGGCGACAACAACGGACGCCTACGACACCCTGCGCTTCTCCTGCACCCCGCAGGTGTTCCAGCTGATCCGCGAGGAACCCAATCGCTTCCCGCCGGAGCACACCGCCTACTCCAAACCGATCCCCGGCCACTCCAGCTGGCAGCAGGGCCCGCTCGACAGGCTCGCACCTAACCCCGCCACCGACAGCCATCCCTATCCGGTGGAGCTGTTGCTGCCGCGCTGGACGCTGGAGTCCGACTGGGATCTGCGCGCCTGGCTGTTCCGCTGGGGATCCGGCTTGCGCGTTGAGAGCCCCCAGCCGCTGCGGGAGCAGCACCTGCAGCAGGCCCGCGGGGTGGTGGAGCTGTATGGCGACGGCACTCAGGCCTGAGGGTGACCGGACAGGCCTTCTGCCGGAGGACGCCTGACCCCCTGAATCGCCCATAGGATGATCCCATCAGATCGTCCCTGGAGCTGAGGGCCATGCATGCCGTGAGCGTCAGTGGGCTCAAGCACAACCCCGCCGAGGCGCTGCGCCAGGCCAAGGACAAGCTGGTGGTGGTGCTCAACCGTGACCAGCCGGATGCTGTGCTGATGGGCCTGGACCAGGACGGTCTGCTGCAGGCTCCCGGCGTGCGTGCGGCCCTGGCGACGGCGCTGTTCCGCGATGGTGAGCTGTCGCTGGTGCGGGCGGCGCATGTGGCCGCCATGGATGTGAGCAGCTTCATCTCCCACCTGTCGCGGCTGAGCATCCCGGCCATCCGCCTCAGTGCCGCCGACACCACCGCCGACCTGGACACCCTCGAGCAATGGCTGCAGTCGTCATCGCCGACGCCAGTCCCCTGATCGCCCTGGCGCGGGTCGACGGTCTGGGCTGGCTGCGGGCCTTGTTTGGTGACGTGCTGGTCACCACCGTCGTGGTGCAGGAAGTCCTCACGGGTGATTTCCCTGCAACCGAAGCGCCGATCCGATCAGCGCTTGCAGAGGGCTGGTTGCGGCCTGTGGAGGTCACAACCGATCAGCCTGAGTTCCCTGACCTGGATGAAGGGGAAGCCGCGAGTCTGAGGCTGGCGTTGGCCTCACCGACTCAGGCCCTCGTGTTGATCGACGAGCGCGCCGGCCGTGCTGTCGCGATGGAGCTGGGACTGCAGGTGGCCGGCACAGCCGCCGTGATCGGCATGGCCCGCAGGCGCGGCCTGATCCCTTCGGCCCGGGCCATCTTTGAGCAACTGCATCGCAGTGATTTCCGCATCGCCCCGGACATCATCCGAACCGTCCTGCAGCGCTGCAGTGAACTCGGGCCTGATTGAGTCGCGACTGGCCAACCGAGACACTGAAGCAGCGGCAAGGAGGGCTCCCGTCCGTCATTCGCACAAGGACTACGCCTAAACGGCTGCTGATGCGTGATGCTATTCAGGACGCCGCAATGCTCGCTATGTTCCTCGACCTGCTCGACCAGATCCAGGCCATCAACACCCCCTTCGATGAGGTCTTCACCTGACTGACGGACACATCTCAGGCGAGCCCGTCATGCGACCGCTGCTGGTGTGGTGCTCGGCAGGGGTGGCGGCAGGTCCACCCGCGAGAACCAGGGCTGTTTCTGCCGTCGCCTGACGCCGCGACTGGGAATGCAGGG
>JBJTBH010000043.1:0-4724 GCA_046091285.1 Cyanobacteriota bacterium
TACGACGCCGACATGCAGCCGATTGAGGGCTACCAGGCCGTCAACCGCACCGACACTGGCCAGGCGCTGTCGGTGATGAGCAGCAGCTACGTGCTGGTGCAGAACGAGCAGCTGATCCGTGTGGCCGAGGCGTTGCATGAGGACGCCACGATGGACGCGGTCTGCGTGCTGGCCGAGGGCCGCAAGGTGACGTTCACTGCCCGGATCCGCCAGGCAGAAGGGGAGGTGCTGCGCGGTGATCCGGTGCAGCAGTACCTGGTGGGCTGCACCAGCCATGACGGCAGCCTGGCGTTTCAGGTGCTGTTCTCTCCAATCCGGGTGGTCTGCCAGAACACGCTCTCGGCAGCGCTGGGGCAGGTGACCCGCAGCGGCCAGGGCGGAAAGGTGTGCCGGATCCGGCATACCCGTAATGCCAACAGCCTGATCGCGCAGCTGCCAGCGCTGATTGACGTGCAGCGGCAGCAGTTCAGCGGGGGACTGCCAGAGCTGCGGGCAATGGCGGCGACGCCCTGCACCGCGGCCCAGTTCCGCGCGTATGTGGAGGGTGTCTTTGCCGAGCAGCTGAGCGGAACGGTCAATGCCCGCCGCGGTAATGCCAGCACCGCCCGGGCAAAGCGGCTGGAAGACCTGCCGGCGTGGGAGAGCCTGTCCAGCAAGTTCGATGGCGAGGCTATCGGCGCCGATATCCCCGGAGTGAGCGGCAGCTACTGGGGTGCCTACCAGGCGGTGACGGAATACCGGTCCCATGAAGCCGGCCGCGCCACGGACCCGATGGAAGCGCCCCGGCAGCGGCTGGAGTCTCTGTATTGGGGCCAAGGCGCCCAGGCGCTGAGCCGTGGTCATGCACTGGCCCTGGCGGCGACGCGGGCCTGAGCTGAACCAAGCCCCAACGCAGACCAGCCACAAAAAGACCGGGGTCTCACCCCCGGTCCGGGTGTATCCGCTCAACCCGGGTAAGCGCCCGAGCTGAACGCGCCAAGCCTATGGGCAGCCGGCGGGTGTCGCTGACACATATCGCAGCGGCTCCCCAGCACTGCCAAACCACCACGACCCTGCATGACTTTTATGACGACCAAACCCAGCCGCCGTGGCAGCACGGCCCTCACGCGGACCACGGGCAGCAGCAGCAGCTTCTGGGGGACACTCGCCAGCTACGCCAGCGAGCTCGCCACCGTTGCGGGGCCTCTGTTGGAGGCGATCGGTCAGACCGCCAACGCCATTGAACGGGCTGAGCGGCGGAATCGCCTGCTGGAGGCGGGATGGGAGGAGGAGGGGCCTGGGTGAGACGCGCAATCGAAAGACCTACGAGTAGCCGAGGCGGTTGCCGGTGGCGAGGACGGAGAGGGCAAGCGCCAAAAGGGCAGCCAGAGCACGAAAACCGTGCTAGTACACGCGTACGCATTGAGTGTGGTCCATGGGTCTCCCCCGGCCAAAGACCGCAGCCTTCACCGCCAGGCTCGATCTCCCGATCGAGGAGTGGCATTACCTCGATGAGGCCGTGCTGCTCAGGACCCGCAGCCGCAAGGTCTGCATGACCTGCCACTGGTTTCGCCACCACGCGGGAGTGAACTGCATCACGGTGCTCACCTGCCAGCTGCACCAAGGGCTGATTGCCCACGGCGAGCATCTCACCAGCCGCTGCCAGGGCTGGACCGACGACATGGTGAGGACACAGGGCTGGGCGGCCAGAGGTGGCCTGAACGGTCGATGAACGTGACGGACAGGCACGGCCGGCCGCCGCTCTCCCCGCAGGAGGGCTGGCTAAGTGATGTCCGGCAGGTGCTGCATTTCCAGCCGCGCCGCTACGACCGCTGGAGCCAGAGCCTGGAGGTGACCTTCGGGGAGGTGATGACTGGCGGCGAGCCGCCGCTGCTGAAGAAGCGCATGGAGCTGACCCGCGAGCAGGCGATGAAGCTCTGGACCCAGAAGCGCCAGCAGGGGTGGAAGGCCTGTCCACCGCAGTGGAGCCCGCCTCAGCCGCCGCGGGCCTGAATGAAACCACCGCCGTCGGCTCAGCCCGCCAGCATGGAGTCACCTCATGGTTCCGCCGTGCTTCTGAACCCGTTCTGTCCGTTCAGCACGGCCAAGGGTGTTTGACGACAATTAGGTAGGCGGGCGCCTATGTAGTTGACACCGCGCAGCCAAGGGCGCCGAAAGCCTCCCAGCAGCGCTGCAGCTGCAGGTTTTCCACCTGGGGCGGCAGCAGCCCCTCCAGCGCCAGGGCCTGGCGCTCCGCCAGGGAGAAGGCAGTGCCCTTGTTGAGAACTGGATCCCTGAGCAGATCGAGTCCCCGTTTGCAGGGCGGCTGGTTCATGGCGAGCGGCTCAGATCTGTTGGATTGGCAACGGCGTCGGCCCCTCACTGCAAAGGCCCGTACGCACGGAACAGCGCCCGGCGGCGGTGAGACCGGTTTCGGCCACGCCGGCAAGCAGGATCCGAGAGGCGATCACCTCGGGTGAGCAGCATTCCGCAGAGGCCAGCGCTTCGATCTGGCTCACCAGCCCCTGCGGCAGATTCCAATGGACAGGCTGGAGCTCAGCCGTTGGCGTTGTCATCGCTGCCCAGGCAGGAATCCTGCTCAAACCTTCCCATGCATACAACGGCTGCCGCCCCTAGAACACGTGCTGCCGATACCGTCTCTGCCCCATGTATGCCACCCTGCGCGAGTACGAAGGCATCGAGGACCCCGTGGAGGCGCTCGAGCCGCTGCGGGCCGGCCTGCTCGCCGAAATGGAGGCCCTGCCGGGATTTATGGCCTACTACTTCGTCGATGTGGGCGCAGCCGCTCAGGGGGAACCGCCATGGCCAGCACAGGGCCTGTCTCTGAAATCAGTGCATCAACGACCAGTTCCGGCTCTGCTTTGTCTGGACGGAAGCCGGGCCAGAGGAGGCCGAGATCGTTGACGTCCACTGACGTGATGCTCGTGCCACCTGGCGAGGTGCTGCTGGAGGAGTTCCTGCGGCCGATGGGCATCAGCCAGTACCGGTTGGCGCTGGCGATCGGTGTGGCGGAGAGCCGCATCAACGCGATCGTGAAGGGCAAACGGGCCATCACTGCCGACACCGATCTGCGCCTCTGCCGTTTCTTCGGCCTGAGCGAGGGCTTCTGGCTGCGGATGCAAGGAAGCCACGATCTGAAGCTGGCGAAGCAGGCCCTGGAAAGCGTTCTGCCGACGATCGAGCCAATTCCCAGTTGGTGGCGAGGAGGAGTGAGGGCTAACGCGATGCTCTACCCGTACGCCTAGGCCGCATCCTCCCGCGCCAGCTCCAACACCACCGCCAGCGATGCCCATTGATCGCCAGACCACGGCGGCGGTCCTCTGCTCGCCACGGTCAATCTAGGCGTGTCTGTTGCTGGCTTCGCGATGGTTCTCCAACAGCTGAACCGTATCAGCGATCAGATCCGGGCGATGGAGGCCAAGGTGGACCGTATCAGCCAAAAGCTCGATGATCAGGCCCTCGCACAGTTGAAGGCTGGCATCAATGCTTGTCAAGGCGCGGTGGAACTCCAGGATCCAACCATGCGGATCCAGATGGCAGGCCAGTCACTTACTACCCTTCATGCGGCTAGGCAGTTTTTCAATCAGCAGGTTTTGCGCAGTGCGGCCAATGCTGAACCCACAAGTTCTGATTATGTCGTTCTGGCCTTTCTGGCCCTGGCCGCTGAGGTGCAGACCTATCTGCAGCTCGATGAAGGAGCGAAGGCTGCAAGAACTTTAAATCAGGGCCTTGATGAACTACGGCCTGGGCTGACCCAGTTGATGAGTAGTGTTCTGGATTCCAGCTGCCATTTCATGAGGCCCGAGTTTACGGGAGAGGTTGACCTCGACTTACTGCTTTGGCTTCTCAATGGATTCCGACGCATGCAGCGCGGCCCAGGTGAGCCGACGATGGAACTAACGGCGAGTCAACTCTTTGATCGCCTAAGGAAGAAGATCGGGAAGGTCTTCAAAAGTTCTGAGGACTGGCATGGAGAGATCCCTCAGGTTGTGGTGGACACCAGCGGAGTTCCTGACTGGTGGATCGGGCCTGTTAACCAGGGGATTGACAAGACAAAGCTTGGGAAATTGGTTAAAGATCAATTGGCTAAAGGTCTGAACAAAATCGTGGCGCTTGTCGAGGTCCACGACAGGTTGTCGGGACAGGTCATGCAACTCCAAGAGATGGAGCGGTTGGGACTTAATCCCGCTGGTCTAAAGAGGATGCTTGTATTGCCCGAAGGGCAGGCGGCAGCGGTGGTTCTTGATTCACGCTGGATTTCGCAGAGGGCAATGGAAGCGTAAGTCAACTAGCCTACAGATGCTGGAGCTTGCCTCCTGATATTTGGCTTGATTGCTCTAGTTAAAGGCATTGCAGTTGAGGTCAATTGGGTTGAGGACTAGCACTACCAGCCGCGACAGAATCTGATGTGACCTCCTGCAGTCGAGCCGCGGCCAGGTTAAGCCCTGCGGTGCTTCGCACATTCCCAAGGCCCACAAGTGCAGCAAAAAGACGGGTCTCCTTACTGCAGCAAACCTCAAGACCGCAGCTAAAGTCGCCCTTGCCGTCGGCGCAGTAGCAGGAGGTGCCTATTTGGCCAAGCGCATACGCAACAAACAGCGCCCGATGACCACGGAGGAGTGGCGCAACTCCCCCGAGAGCGCGCGCAACAAGCCCAAGCTCACCGAGGAGGAAGCCCAGCGCATCGTTGACGAGGCCCTCGCCGGGGGCAAAGTCTGGGACGT
>JBJTBH010000044.1:0-25501 GCA_046091285.1 Cyanobacteriota bacterium
CGCCACCAGCCGCACCGTTCTCTTCTCGGCCGGACAATCCACAGCCACCGTCACCATCGATCCCACCGCTGACACCACGGTCGAGAACGATGAAACCGTTGCCCTCACCCTCGCCGCTGGCACCACCTACACCATCGGCACTACCGCAGCCGTGATCGGCACCATCTCCAACGACGATGCCTCCCTGAGCATCGCCGCCACCAGTGCCGATAAGCCCGAGGGCAACACAGGCACCACCACCTACACCTTCACCGTCACACGCACCGGTAACACCAGCGGTACCAGCTCAGCCACCTGGACGGTGACCCCAGCCACCGGAAGCTCCATCACGGCCAACGATTTCGCTGGCAACAGCTTCCCCACAGGCACCGTCTCCTTCCCCGCCAACAGCACCAGCCAGACGATCACCATCAATGTCAACGGCGACCTGCAGGTGGAACCCGATGAAGCCTTCCTGATCACCCTCTCCAATCCCAACGGCGCCAACCTCGATCCCAACGCCTCCAGCGCCACCGGCACCATCCGCAACGACGACGCTGCTGCACTCCCCACCATCACCCTGGCCGCTTCTCCTGCTTCTGTCACAGAAGACGGCCTTGACAACCTCACCTACACCTTCACACGCACAGGTCCCACCACCACCCCTCTGACGGTCAACTACACCATCAGTGGTGATGCTCGTCTTGATGCCTCCGGCCCTTATCCCGCCGACTACACCATCCTCGGCAGCACCTCCACCGCCACCAGCCGCACCGTTCTCTTCTCGGCCGGACAATCCACAGCCACCGTCACCATCGATCCCAACGACGACCGATCACAGATCGCCGAGCAATCATTCATTGGAGACATCAGTGACAAGACGGTTGTCCTATCACTTGTGGCTGGCCAAGAATACGTCATTGATGCCAGCAATAACACCGCCACCGGCATCATCCTCAATGACGACGTCATCGCAGAAGCAACCTATTCAAACAGCGACTATCGACTAGAGCCATGGCAATCCACACTGCAACTGATCGGCACCTTACGCATCAACGGCTATGGCAATGCGATGGACAATGTCATCATCGGCTCGTCCGGAAATAACACGATCTACGGCGGCCCCGGCAAGGACATCCTCACCTCGTCATATGATTTTGATTTTGATTACTTCACCTATCCTAGCCTGAGCGATTCACTGCTCATCGATCCAATCACCGGAGCCCTTGATCGCTTTGACGAAATCACTGATTTTGACTTCTGGGATTGCATTGCTATCAAGGCAGAAGAAGGAAGAAGCGACCTACGCCTGGAGACAACCGCAGGTCACCTGGACGCGCTCTCAGCAACGGACTGCACCAATCTCCTGACGTCGTCTGCATTTCCAGCTTATTCATCAGCCGCCTTTGCCGTCACAGGCTATGACGGGATTTTCCTGGCCATCAATGACAACCAGGCCGGATTCCAGCCCGCGAATGATGCGATCATCTTCCTACGCGGGAACTCCGAAATCTCTTACTGGGTTGACGTCAAGTGCTTTGACTGGGTTTAAAACACCCCAGGCTTCCACCTTCCCCCACTTCTTTCGCAAGCATGCCATTGCCGCCCTTTTTCCGGGGCCGATCATCCCTTCCCATGCAACGCCTGAAGAACGAAAGGATGGCCCGCACCCAGGCGTTGCCCTCAACGACCGGCAGCGCCTGGATCAGCCGGGCAGCAGGCGATAGGTGCAGGAAAGCCGCAGGCTCTCGCCGCGGCCGAGTTCGAGGCGGCGATCACCGCTGACCAGAGCGCCGCGCGGGGCCGTCCAGGGCTCCAGGCAGACCATCGGCCGGGGTGGATCGCTCCAGAGCACCGCCAGATCGAAGGGAGGCGCCAGTTCCAGGGCGAAGGCCCGGGCAGCTCCTGGGTCCTCCAGGAGCACCCCTGCGGCGGGCCCGGCCAGCAGATCCACCCCCGTGGCGAGCTGGGCGAGCTGATCGCCGGTGGCCGCCGGCGTCATCGTGCGCTGATCGAGGCAGCGCTCCGGCAGGCCGCTGATCCGCAGCCCCTCCAGCGAGGAGGTGGCGAGATAGGGATGGAGGCCGAGGCTGAAGGGCATCGGCCCAGCCACAGGGGCCGTCTCATCCGGGGCCGGGAGCCGATGGCGGATCGAGGCGGTGATCGCCAGGGCCGAGGGCTGCAGGCGCAGCTCCAGCCGCAGCTGAAACAACCACGGAAAAGCAGCGAGGGTGGCGGCGCTGTCCTGCAGCTCCAGGGCGATGCCATCAGCCTCGGGCAGAGCCTCGAGCCGCCAGGGCAGATCGCGGGCAAACCCGTGCTGAGCCAAGGGGCCTGTGGCGCCGGGAAGGGTGTCCTGGCCGGCGGGAAGGTTGCCGCAGATCGGAAACAGCACCGGGATGCCGCCCCGCACCGAAAGGGCCGGATCGCGGAAGCGCTCGGCATCGAAATAAAGCAGCTCCTGGTCAGCGCAGCGCCAGCCGGTCACCAGCCCCCCGCGCTCCGGCACCACCCGCAACAGGTCGCCACTGCCGGGGTGCTGGAACTGCCAGTGCTCGTAGGGATCGGTGAGAAACGCGAGGGCCATCGCCACCACAGGCTCAGGCGCCGACCGTAGCCAGGCCTCCCACCGCCGCCCAGAGCCACGGGTTCCTCGCCGGGCCAGCCACTCCAGCAGCGCCTGGTTGACCACCTCCGGCACCTCATCGTGGGGGCAGTGGCCGGCCTCAAGCACCACCTCCTCGGTGCCCGCCGGCACATGGCGCTGGAACAGGGAGCGGCGGCCGGCGGCATTGATCCAGGGATCCCTGATCCCCCAGATCAGCAGCAGCGGCGCCTGCAGCACCGAGAAGAAGGCATCGAGGGGGTCGCCGCTCGGAAAATCAAAGACAGTGCGGAACACCCCGAAGGCGCCAGGGTCGAGGGAGGGCCGACGGATCGAGGCCACCAGCTCCTCATCGACATGGGTCTTGTCGATGTACACCTGGCGCAGCGTGCGCCGGATCGTGGCCGGGCGCCGCAGATTCTCGAACATCAGCCGCTGCAGCTCCGGACTGCCCAGCAGGGCACCACCGATCGTGCGCCGGGCGATCGCGCCCCAGCCGCTGGGCTCGCGCTTCTCCTCCTGGAAGGGCCCGGCGGCATTGAGCAGCACCACGCCGGCCGCCTCGTCGCCGAGAGCCGCCCCGGCGGCCAGGGAGGCATAACCACCGAGGGAGTTGCCCACCAGCACGGTCGGGCGACCGATGCGCTCACGCACGTAGGCGACCAGCTGATCACGCCAGAGGGCCCCGCCGTAATTCGGACCGGCCGGCTTGGCGCTGCGGCCGAAGCCCAGCAGATCGATCGCATGCACCTCATGGCGCTCCGCGAGGACAGGAATGTTCGAGCGCCAGTGGTCCGTGGAGGCCCCGAAACCGTGCACGAGCAGGATCGCCGGCCCGACGGGCTGCTCGGGGGCACGCACCAGGGTGTGAACGTGATGACCGTCGAAGGTCCAGGGAGCCGCCGCGACGCAAGCTTGCTCAGGCACAGGAATCAACGGACAGCGTCAGAGCCGGCGATGCTAGGGAGACCACCCACCGTTCCGTTGCCGGCCCTTCCCGCGTGCTGCACCCCGACTGGTCCTTCCTGCTTCCCGGCACCGCCCTCTGGGCCCTGGCGCTTTACGTGCCCCTCAGCGGCCCCCTGGGCCGGCTTGAGAAGGTGCTGGCGGAAGGCACGCTTCCGGACGACCAGCAGCAGCTGGTGTTACTGGTCAGCAGCCTGCTGCTGGCCCTCGTGGTGGGCGGCCTGACCAATGTGGGCCTCGGCTGGGCCCTGGGCCCGAGCTGGGGCACGAGTCTGGGACTGATGGCTGCCCTGGCCGGGCTCTTCTGGAGCCTGGCCGACCGGCAGGAGCCGCCTCGCTAGGCGCATCCAGGGCTCACTGGCGCCAGTCCAGCCCGGGAACCCGGGGAAGAATCGCCGGGGTCGCGGTCCGGTAGGCGAGGTAATCGGGGTGGCGCTCGATCAGCAGGCGCTCCTCGCGGCGGGCCTTGCCCACCAGCACAGCCGCCAGGGCGGCGGTGAGCAGGAGATGCAGCAGGCTCGGCCAGGCCAGGGACCAACCCAGACCCGCAAGCACGAGAGCCTGATAAAGCGGATGACGACAGCGGCCGTAGGCGCCCGTGGTGACCAGCGGTGCCCCTGGCTTGGGATCAGGCAGGGGCGTGAGGCTGGGGCCGAGGCCCCAGAGCGCCTGCACCGCCAGCCCCAGGCTGATCAGCACAAGCACCCAGCCGCTCAGGAACAGGGCCAGCGGCCAGGCGAACCCCATCGATCCTGGCGCCGGCCAGGGCGGCAAAAACACCAGCAGAGCCACGAGCAGCAGCTGGGCCAGCAACCACCATTCACCGCGGCGATGGTCAAACCAGCCGCGCCAGCTCAGGCCCCAGTCAGCCAGTGCCTGCCTGCGATCCATCGAGCGCCTCCGCACCGGACAACACCAGTTTGAGCAACACCGGCGCCAGGAAGGTGGTGCCGATCACCATCAGCAGAATCGCCGCCTCCAGGGCGGGGGTGAGCAGATGGGCAGCGGTGCCGAGCCCGAGAAAGATCAGGCCCACCTCGCCCCGGGGCATCATCCCCAGCCCCACCACCAGACGGTTGGTCGGTTCGGCGGAACGGAACAACCAGCCGGAGGCCACCTTGCAGGCGATCGCCACCACGAGCAGAAAGGCGGCGACGACGAGACCACTGCGGTTGGCGGGATCCATCGGATTGAGCACCGAGAGATCCATGCCAGCGCCGATCAGCACGAAGAAGATCGTCGCGAACAGCGACACCAACGGCTGCAACGCCTCGCGGATCGCCTCGGTGTGCTGGGAATTGCTGAGGATCAGACCGGCGGCGAAGGCGCCGAGCGCCGCCTCCAGGCCGATGGCGGTGGCGGCGAAGCAGCAGACCGTCAGCACCAGGAAGGACGCCACCACCACTTCTCCGGGGGCCTTGAGGCGATCGAGCAGGGCATCAAACAGCGGCGCCGCCGTGCGGCTGAGCGCCAGGGCCGCCAGCACGAACAGGGCCGCCGCCAGCAGCAGCCAGGCGATCGGGCCGACACTGAGATGGCCACCACCGGCCAGGCTGACCACCACCGCCAGAATCACGATCCCGAGGATGTCATCGAGCACGGCGGCGCCGAGCACGATCTGGCCCTCGCGGGTGCGCAGCATCGACAGCTCATTAAAGACACTGGCGGTGATGCCGATGCTGGTGGCGGTCATCGAGGCGCCGGCGAACACCGCCGGAATCAGATCCACCTGAAACAGGGCGATCAGGCCGGCCGTGCCGGCAGCGAAGGGCAGCACCACCCCCGCCAGGGCGACGCTGGCCGCCTGGCCGCCGACCGCCACCAGTTCATCGAGTTCACTTTCGAGGCCGGTGAGAAACAACAGCGCGAAAAGACCGATGGTGGCCACCGCCTGCAGGATCTCCTGGCTGTCGCCATAAAGCACGGCCACCTGATCGGTGGGGACAGACGCCAGGCGACCGATCAGCTGCAGCCAGGCCTCATTCACCGGGCCATGGGCCTCAGGGGGAACGATCAGACGCAGACCGGAGCTGCCGATCAGCACCCCGGCCAGCAGCTCGCCGAGGATCGTGGGCAACTGCAGGCGCACCAGGATCTCCGCCAGCAGGCGGGCCGCCACGAAGATCACCACAAACGCACCCACCTGCAGCAGGGTGGAGGTCACCTCCAGCGCATGGGCCCCCACCGCGAGCACGAGCGGTGAAACCAGAGCCGGAACGGCCATCGAAGCGGGGCTTGGATCCTGACCCTACGGCTCACCGGCTCGATGGTGTTCAGATGCTGACAAGGCACCCACCTCCCAGGCGAAGACTGCAGCCGTCGATACGTTTGAGTTGAGATCCTCTGTCTTCATGACCGTCAGCGGCCCACTGCCCGTGCCGGTTGAGCTGGAACTGGACCAGCTCGATGCCTGGTGGCGTGCGGCCAATTACCTGGCGGTGGGGATGATCTATCTCCAGGACAACCCGCTGCTGCGCCAGCCCCTGCGCCCCGAGCACATCAAGAATCGCCTGCTCGGGCACTGGGGATCGAGCCCCGGCCAGGCTTTTCTCTGGGCCCACGCCAACCGGGTGATCAGGCACCACGATCTCGACATGGTTTATCTGTCGGGACCGGGCCATGGCGCTCCCGGGGTGCTCGGACCGACGTATCTCGATGGGTCCTACAGCGAGATCTACCCGGACAAGGGCCGTGACAGCGAAGGCCTGAAGCGGTTCTTCCGCCAGTTCTCCTTTCCCGGGCACATCGGCAGCCACTGCACGCCGGAAACACCCGGCTCCATCCACGAAGGCGGGGAGCTGGGCTACGTGCTGTCCCACGCCTGCGGGGCCGTCTTCGACAACCCGGAGCTGATTGCCCTGGCCTGCGTCGGTGATGGCGAGGCCGAGACCGGTCCGCTGGCCACCAGCTGGCACATCAACAAATTCCTCAATCCGATCAGCGATGGCACCGTGCTGCCGGTGCTGCACCTGAACGGCTACAAGATCGCCAATCCGACCCTGCTGGCCCGGATGCCGGTGGAGGAACTCACCAGCCTGATGCGGGGCTACGGCTGGGATCCGATCCTGGTGGAGGGTCACGATCCCGCCGCCATGCACCGCCGGATGGCGACCGCCATGGACCAGGCGATCGAGCGCATCCAGACGATCCGACACCAGGCCCGCAGCCGGGGCGATGAGCACAGGCCCACCTGGCCGATGCTGGTGCTGCGCTCCCCGAAGGGCTGGACGGGCCCCGTGGCCCTGGGGTCGCAGCGCCTCGAGGGCTTCTGGCGCTCCCACCAGGTGCCCCTGCCCGATCCCCGCCACGACCCTGCCCAGCTGGCGATGCTCGAAGACTGGCTGCGCAGCTACCGCCCCGAGGAGCTGTTCGACGACGCAGGGACCCTGGTTCCGGAGCTGGCCGCCCTGTCACCGCAGGGAGCACGACGGATGGGTTCCAATCCCCATGCCAATGGCGGCCTGCTGCGGCGCTCCCTGCGGCTGCCGGTGATCGGCGATTACGCCGTGCCTGTCCCGCAGCCGGGACAGGTGGAACACGAGAACACCGCCGTACTAGGCGAGCTGCTGCGGGATGCGATCCGCCTCAACCCCGACAGCCTGCGGATCTTCGGGCCGGATGAAACGGCTTCGAACCGGCTGCAGGCGATCTATGAAGTGAGCAAGAAGGTCTGGCTCGACGCCCTGCTGCCGGAGGATGCCGGTGTCGAGGGCCGGGGCGGCAGCGAGCTGGCCCGCCATGGCCGGGTGGTGGAGATGCTCTCCGAGCACACCCTCGTCGGCATGATGGAGGGCTACCTGCTCACCGGCCGCTACGGCCTGTTTCACACCTACGAAGCCTTCGCCCATGTGATCGCCTCGATGTTCAACCAGCACGCCAAATGGCTGGAATCCTGCCGGCTGCATGCCCCCTGGCGAGCCTCGATCGGCCCCTGGAACTGCCTGATCTCGAGCACGGTCTGGCGCCAGGACCACAACGGCTTCACCCACCAGGATCCAGGGTTCATCGACCTGGCGGGCAACAAGAGCGGTGATGTGGTGCGCGTTTACCTGCCGGCGGATGCCAACAGCCTGCTGGCGGTGGCCGAGGAAGCCTTTCAGGAGACCGATGTCTGCAACATCATCGTCTCCGACAAGCAGAAACATCTGCAGTACCTGACCCTGGAACAGGCCCGCCGGCATGTGGCGAAGGGCATCGGCCTCTGGGGCTGGGCCAGCAACGATCAGGGGGAGGGTGTGGCGGATGCCCCCGATGTGGTGATGGCCTGTGCCGGCGACATCCCCACCAAGGAGACCCTGGCGGCGGTGGAGATCCTGCGCCGCGAGATCCCGTCGCTGAGGGTGCGGGTGCTGAACGTGGTCAAACTGTTCGCTCTCACCCAGCCCAGCGAACATCCCCATGGCCTGAGCGATCGCGACTTCGACAGCCTCTTCACCACGGATCGCCCTGTGATCTTCAATTTTCACGGTTATCCCTGGCTGATCCACCGCCTCACCTACCGGCGCACCAACCACAACAATTTTCATGTGCGCGGATACAAAGAAAAAGGAAATATCAACACCCCCCTGGAGCTGGCGATGAACAATCAGATCGATCGTTTCAATCTGGTGATCGATGTCATCGATCGCGTCCCGGGCCTCGGCTCCCGCGCCGCCCACATCAAGGAGCGGATGAAGGACCAGATCCTCAGTCACCGCAGCCATGCCCACGAGCACGGCATGGACGATCCCGCAATCACCAACTGGCGCTGGACCGCCCCTGGCGCCCCTGTCCCCGGAGTGGCCTGATGCATAACGAACCGGCCCAACCCCTGAATCTGCGACTGCCGACACCAGGCTGCTACGCCGATCCCGATCGCATCGGCCTGACGGCCACCGACGTGTTCGACGGCATGACCGAGCACCTCTTCTACACGCTCGGCAAGCTCGCCCCCACCGCCTCCCGCCATGACCTCTACATGGCCCTCAGCTGTGCGGTGCGCGACCGGTTGATGACCCGTTACCTGGCGGGCATCGAAGCGATCCGGGCCACCCCGACCCGGGTGGTGGCATACCTGTCGGCCGAATTCCTGATCGGCCCGCAGCTGAGCAACAATCTGCTGATGCTCGGCATCCAGCAGGAAGCCACCGATGCCCTGCGGCGCTTCGGGGTGGAGCATCTCGAGGAGATCCTCGATGTCGAAGAGGAGCCGGGGCTCGGCAATGGCGGCCTCGGGCGTCTGGCGGCCTGCTATCTGGAATCGCTGGCCTCTCTGGAGATCCCGGCCACGGGCTACGGCATCCGCTACGAATTCGGCATCTTCGACCAGCTGATCCGGGATGGCTGGCAGGTGGAGATCACCGATAAGTGGCTCAAGGGCGGCTGGCCCTGGGAGATCCCCCACCCGGATCAGGCCTGCTTCGTAGGGTTCGGCGGTCGCACCGAGAGCTACCGCGACGACAGCGGCAACTACCGGGTGCGCTGGATTCCCGATGAACACGCGATCGGCATTCCCCACGATGTGCCGGTGCTGGGCTATCGGGTCAACACCTGCGATCGCCTGAGGCTGTGGCGGGCGGATGCCACCGAATCCTTCGATTTCTATGCCTTCAACATCGGCGATTACTACGGCGCCGTAGAAGAGAAAGTCGGTTCGGAAACACTCTCCAAGGTGCTGTATCCGAATGATGGCACCGATGAAGGCAGGCGCCTGCGGCTGAAACAGCAGCACTTCTTCGTCAGCTGCTCCCTACAGGACATGCTGCGCAGCCTCGAACAGCGGGGATTACCGGTGAGTGAATTCCCCGATCACTGGGCGGTGCAGCTCAACGACACCCACCCGGCGATCGCCGTGGCGGAGCTGATGCGCCTGCTGATCGACGACAAGCACCTCGACTGGGAGGAAGCCTGGTCGATCACCTCACGCTCGGTCGCCTACACCAACCACACCCTGCTGCCGGAAGCCCTCGAGCGCTGGGGCCTGGCGCTGTTCGGCAGTCTGCTGCCGCGGCATCTGGAGCTGATCTATGAGATCAACCGCCGCTTCCTGCAGCAGCTGCGCCTGCGCTATCCCGGCAACGACCAGATCCTGCGGCGCCTCTCAATCATCGATGAAGAAGGCACCAAAGCCGTGCGGATGGCCCACCTGGCGACGGTGGCCTCGCACCACGTCAACGGCGTCGCCGCCCTGCACAGCGAACTGGTGAAGACGGATCTGTTCCCCGAATTCGCCGCATTGTGGCCCGAGAAGTTCACCAATGTCACCAATGGCGTCACACCACGCCGCTGGGTGGCGCTGGCCAACCCGAAGCTTTCAGCCCTGCTCGATGACACGATCGGCGATGGCTGGGTGCAGGATCTCGATCAACTGCGCCAGCTCGAAGTCTATGCCGATGACAGCAACTTCCTGGAGCGGTGGGGACAGACGAAACTGGCTGTCAAGCGCCAGTTCAGCCATTACATTCATCGTCACACGGGTGTTCTGGTGGATCCCACCTCACTCTTTGATGTGCAGGTGAAGCGCATCCATGAATACAAACGCCAGCACCTCAATGCCCTGCAGGTGATCGCCCAATACCTGCGGATCAAGAATGGTCTTGCCGAAACGATGGCACCGCGGACCGTGATCTTCGGGGGCAAGGCGGCTCCCGGCTATTACATGGCGAAACTGATCATCCGCTTCATCAATGGCATCGCCGAAACCGTGAATGCCGATCCCGATATGGACGGCCGTCTCCGGGTGGTCTTTCTCGCCGATTACAACGTCAAGCTGGGTGAGAAGGTCTATCCCGCCGCTGATCTTTCCGAGCAGATTTCCACCGCCGGCAAGGAAGCCTCCGGCACCGGCAACATGAAGTTCGCCATGAATGGAGCGCTCACGATCGGAACCCTCGACGGGGCCAATGTGGAAATCCGCGAGCAGGTGGGTGCTGAGAACTTCTTCCTCTTCGGCAAGACCACCGAAGAGATCGCCGCTCTCCACGACGGCGGCTACCGGCCCTGGGAGCTGATCGCCACCCTGCCGGAACTGGCGGAGGTGCTGAAGATGATCGAACAGGGGCACTTCAGTAACGGCGACAGCGAACTGTTCAGGCCGCTGCTGCAGAATCTCACCGGGAACGATCCCTTCTTCGTGCTGGCTGATTTCGCCGATTACCTGAGGGCCCAGGATGCCGTCAGCCAGGCCTGGAGCGATCGCCAGCGCTGGAACCGGATGTCACTGCTGAATTCGGCCCGCACCGGCTTCTTCTCCTCTGATCGAGCCATCCGCGACTACGCCAAGCGGATCTGGCAGGCGGCGCCGTTCCCGGTGACGATCAGCTGCGAGATCGACTGACCCCCGTGAGCACCACCCCCCTGGTGCTGGTGCTCAATGCCGGCAGCTCCAGTCTGAAGGTGGCCCTGATCGAAGCCAGTGGTGCGCGGCCCCTGAATGTCACCCGCCCCCTGGAACCGGAACCGGAGCAGTGGCTGCCGACGCTGCTCCAACCCTGGCGGCAGCGGATCGCCCTGGTCGGCCACCGCGTCGTCCATGGCGGCGAACGATTCACAGGCCCCACCCGCCTCGATGATGATCACCAGGCCGAGGTGCTGGCAGCCCTGGAGGACCTGGTGCCTCTCGCCCCTCTGCACAACGGCCCGGCACTGGCCGTGATCCGACTGTCTCAACGCCTGATCACCCGGCCTCAGTGGGCCTGCTTCGACACCGCCTTCCACAGCACGCTGCCCGAGGTGGCCCGCACCTATGCCCTGCCGGCCCGCTGGCGGCACCAAGGACTGCACCGCTACGGCTTCCATGGTCTCAATCACGCCCATGTGGCGGCGGTGGTGGAAGCCCAGCGCGCCGGGAGGCTGCCGCTGCAGGAGGCGCCCATGGCGCCGACGCGGCTGCTCAGCGCCCACCTCGGTGCCGGCTGCTCCCTGGCCGCCATCGCCGGTGGCCGCTGCATCGATACGACGATGGGCTACACGCCACTGGAAGGGCTGGTGATGGCCAGCCGTTCCGGATCCGTGGATCCCGGGCTGTTGCTGCATCTGCTGGATCAGGGGCTGAGCGCCGCCGACCTGAACCATGCCCTGAATGCGGAGAGCGGCCTGCTGGGACTCTCCGGATTGAGCGGCGACTGGCGCACCCTGAACAAGGCCGCCGCCGACGGCCACCCAAGGGCGCAACTGGCCCTTGCAGTCTTTGAACATCGGCTGCTGCAGGGGATCGGGGCGATGACCGCCAGCCTCGGGGGGCTGGACGTTCTGGCCCTCAGTGGTGGCATCGGCGCCAACGACCCTGCTCTGGCTGACCGACTGAAGAAGCATCTGGCCTGGCTGGGGACACCAGAAATCCTGCGCATCCCAGCCGATGAGGAGGGAATGATCGCGCATCAGGTGCTGGAGGCCGCCGCCAGGGCAGGCCTCAGCCTCGATCGGGCAGATCCGGCGTCTGATGCAGCAGACGGTTCAGGCGGAGACGATCGGCATTGAGAGGATCAGGAGCCAGTTCACCGGCCACCTCGCGGAATTTCTGCTCAACCTCTTCAGGAACGCGCACATCAAAGATGCGCTCCATCAGAGCCTCGATCGAGAACAGGTGCGCGTTGATGTTCTCAAGATCACCCATCGCCTGCTGGAGACTTTCGGTATCGGAAGGGGCGCCGACCGTGCTGCCTTCAGGGGCGGCAGCGGCGGTCTGCGGGGCCTGCTCCAGCTCCGGATGTGCCTTCTGCAGCTCCTCAAGCACGCGACCCGCCAGAGTGCGGAAGGACTGAAGAGCCGCCCAGCTGAGTTCCTGCTGCTGTCGCAGGGAAGGGTTTTCGCGAATCAACCGGTCGTGTTCCCGATAGAAGCGCTGGCAGTCAGGGCATTGGCAGGGCTCTTCTGGCACCGCTCTCCCCAGGGCTGTACGACCCCCATCATGGCATCGCACGGCCACATGCAGTCACCGGGGCCGGATCAGGCCGGCAGCGCCCCGGAATCGCCGTCGGAATCCTCGTCATCCGCCGAACCCGGCAGGGGGATTTCGATCGTGCTGACGACGTGAATCACATCCCTCAGACGCATCGAATCGGCGAACCAACCCATCGCCTGCTCCACATCCCCGCGGCGTTCGGCATCGCAGGCCTGATCTTCGTGCGCTTCCGCCAGCAGGGCCAGCCAGCAGAGACAGCGGGCCTGAACCACCGACAGATCCAGTTCATCGGCCTGGAGGGCGGCGATCCGTTCGCTCTCCTGCTGAACCAGCAGCCTCAGGCGCAGGTCATGGAGCTGGGTCATCGGATCGGGACGACTGGATCCACGCTAGCGGCAGGATTCTGTCTGAGAACGACCCCATCGGTAGCGGTCGAGACCAGAGGCGTCGCCAATGCTTCAGAGGGGGCGAGTGAGATCCTTCCAACCGCAGGTTCCGGCCGCTGCGGTGTGGGCCTCAAGAAAATGGGCCCAGCTGAAGGAACGGGGATCGCTGCGTGTCCGACTGCGATCGACGGCCGCATGGGTGGCGAGCCTGGCCAGAGGGATGCCATAGGCGGCCTGCCAGAGCAGCACCTGAGCCGCCACCGCCTGGTACTGGGCGGCGGTGTAGCCGCTGTGGGCATCACCGTCGCCGCGGCCATCAGGGGGCGACACCAGACTCAGATGCAGGGCGACGTTGTTCAGGGACGGCGAACGACCCGGTCGGGAGACCAGGGTGAAGTCACCGAAAGCGGCCTGCCCGGCGCCAAAGGCCCGCTTGTGATCAGGCACGATCTCGATCAGGGTGCCATCGACATCCACCAGGCGGTGGTAGCTCGACTGGTCATCATCCCTGGGATGGTGTCGCTGAAAATGGGCCAGGGTGCCCTCCAGGGAGCTGACCGTCTCATGGAGCACGATCAGCTGCGGCTGATGGGGCAGCTCACCCCCCCAGGCATCTCTGAGGAGACGTTCACCGTAATTGCTGGCATCAGCGGGCATGCGCAGGAGCTGATCGCCGCCGATCAGACGGGCACAACGGGCCACCAGGCGGGCACTGCGGCGCAGCTCAGGATGATCCGCCAGGGAAGGCAGCGGCGGCGGGGAATCGGTCGGGGCGACGTCCGATCCGCCATCGGGATCGGATGATCGGGCCTGCTGCGTCCCGGGCTGCCAGGGCAGGCGCTGGCAGGCGGCGATCAGCAGCAGCGACAGCAGACCTGCAGACCAGGCAACCCGACCGAAGTGCAGGCGGAACACGGAGAGCAAGGACACGACAGCGATGGCAGGCAGGAAGGGGCGTGTCCCTGGGCATCAGCGGATCCAGGGACATCTCGGATCAGAGGCCGAGATTCTCTGACATTTCAGAGCTTTTTGTCATCGCCAATTCAGTCAGCGACCATTCTCGCTGGCCAACATCCGGAGATCACGGTCATGGGAACTCTCCACACCCGGTTGCCATCAGAACCGTACAGCAGCTGATCCTCCGCGCCGGTGAGGATCAGGGAGAGATGTTCACCAGAAGACAGGAGGTTGTACATCGACATCACCTGAATCCCGGTATCGGTGACATCACGCTTGTTCGCCTTCCACCGGAAGAGCGATCCACCCTGCCTGGTGATCTAAGGTGACAACCAGCACCAGAAACCGGGCCATGGGCGGAATGCCGACAAATGGCCACTTCTCTGGGCTGCCATGGAGAGCCCTGAACGCACTGCCGAAGGCATCGAAGACAGGTTGATCTGTCGCGAAGATCTTATTGGCAAAAACAGGATAGACCAGGGCAATCACAAGGCCTGGGAGAAGGCATGAAAGCCACCCGAGGCCAACAGCCAGAGAAGCCAGGACTCCCGCTCCCAGAGTCCGCCAGAAACAACCAAATAACAGCCTGAATGCACCACCAGTCGTGACAACTTGACCGATGGCGACATAGGCGACCGGCATGGCCGCCATCATCACCGCAACAGCCGTAGGCGATGGACAGAAGAACGTTGGAACCCTCCCCCAGCCACTGGCCCAGAAGACCCGCCCGACCATTGGATGTGATCAGAGGATCGCCGCACGGCAAACGGCCCCATCAACAGCTCAGGGCCGCACCAGGCGCTCCGAAACGCAGGTGCCTCCAGGATCCAGGAGGGCCTGCTGAACCGGTCCCCCCCCTCAGGATTCGGCGGCCGAAGCCGCCCCCGGCGTCACCCGCACCGGCTGAAGCTGCCAGAGGCGCTCGGCGTACTCCGCGATCGCCCGATCGGAGGAGAAGAAACCGCTGCGAGCCGAGTTGAGCACCGACATCCGCCGCCAGCGCTGGGTTTCCAGCCAGGCCTGATCAACCGCCGCCTGAGCCCTGCGGTAATCGCCGATGTCGGCCAGCACCCGGTAGGGATCCTGGTGGCGGATGTTGCTGAGCAGGGGTTGGAACAGATCGCGATCCCCCTCGCTGAAGTGACCGGAGCCGATCAGAGCCAGGGCCTCCTGGGTCAGGGGCTCACCGGCCAGCCAGCCCTCGGGGCTGTAGCCACCTCGGGACAGGGCCTCGATCTGTTCCGCCGTATGGCCGAACAGGAAGAAGTTCTCGGCACCCACCCGCTCACGGATCTCGATGTTGGCGCCATCGAGGGTGCCGATCGTGACCGCTCCGTTGATCGCCATCTTCATGTTGCCGGTGCCTGAGGCCTCCATGCCGGCCGTGGAGATCTGCTCGGAGAGATCCACAGCCGGATAGACAAGCTGACCGAGGCTGACGCTGAAATTGGGAAGGAACACCACCCGCAGCCGCCCCTGCATGGCGGGGTCCATGTTCACCACATCGGCGATACCGACGATCAGGCGGATAATCAGCTTCGCCATCGCATAACCGGGGGCGGCTTTCCCACCGAAGATCACGGTGCGAGGCGGCAGTTCCTCGCCAGCCCGGATGCGCAGATAACGCTCCACCAGGTGAAGCGCCGCCAGATGCTGGCGCTTGTATTCGTGGATCCGCTTCACCTGGACATCAAACAGCGACGCCGGATCCACCAGAACCCCGAGCTGGTTGTGGATATGGCGCGCCAGGCCCTGCTTGGAGGTCTCCCGCACCCGATGCCAGCGGTCGAGAAAAGCGGAATCTTCCGCCAGAGGAGCGAGCGCCTCCAGGGCCTCGAGATGACGGCGCCAGTCGCCACCAATCGATTGATCCAGGAGCTCGGCCAGAGGACGGTTGGCCACCGCCAGCCAACGGCGCGGCGTGACGCCATTGGTGACATTCGTGAAGCGCTCCGGCCAGATCCCGGCCAGATCCCGGAAGAGCTGGCGGGTGAGCAGATCGCTGTGCAGCTCAGCCACCCCGTTGACATGATGACTGCCGACCACGGCAAGATTGGCCATCCGCACCTTGCGCTGAGGGCCCTCCTGAATCAGGGAAAGGCGGGAGAGCAGCTCCTGATCACCGGGGAAACGGATGCGCATCGTCCGCAGGAAGCGGGCGTTGATCTCATAAATGATGTCGAGCTGCCGGGGCAGCAACTCAGCGAACAGTTCCAGCCCCCAGGTCTCCAGCGCCTCGGGCAGCAGGGTGTGATTGGTGTAGCTGATGCTGGCGGTGGTGATCGACCAGGCCGTCTCCCAGTCGACATCATGCTCATCGAGCAGCAGCCGCATCAGCTCCGCCACGGCGATCGCCGGGTGGGTGTCGTTGAGCTGAACAGCGAACTTCTCATGAAACTGGGTGGCCGCCATGCCCTGACCCCTGAGGATCCGGAACATGTCCTGAAGCGAACAACTGACGAAGAAGATCTGCTGAGACAGGCGCAACCGCTTGCCCTGATCAAAGCTGTCATTGGGATAGAGCACCTTCGAGAGGGTTTCGGAATGCACCTTCCCAAGCACGGCCCGGGTGTAATCACCCGCATTGAAGGAAGCGAAATCAAACGTCTGTTCCGCCTGGGCTGACCAGAGGCGCAGCGTGTTGGCGGTGTGAACCCCATAACCGAGGATCGGCGTGTCGTGGGCGACGCCGATCACGGTCTGGCCACCGATCGTCACCGGAAAGCTCCATTCCGGGCGGATCACCTCCCAGGGGTTGCCATGGGCCAGCCAGTGATCCGTGCTCTCCCGTTGGCCGTCGGCGGTGATCTGCTGATGGAAGATCCCGAATTCGGAGCGGATGCCGTAGCCGATCGCCGGCAGCTCCAGGGTGGCCAGGGACTCCTGGTAACAGGCCGCCAGGCGCCCGAGACCGCCATTGCCGAGGCCCGGTTCCGGCTCCTGGGCGATCAGGGCCGTCAGATCAAGGCCGAGGCTGCGACAGGCCTCCTCAGCCTCCTCGCGCAATCCCAGGCTGACGAGATTGTTTTCAAGGTGCGGCCCCATCAGGTATTCCGCCGACAGGTAGGCAGCGGTGCGCACGGACTGCTGGGTGTACGTGGCCGCGGTGTCGACCCAGCTCTGCAGCAGCCGATCACGGACCGCCAGGGCCAGGGCCAGGTAATGATCACGAAGCGTGGCCAGGGATGGACTCTTGGCCTGGCTGTAGAAGAGATGCCGGCGCATCGCTTCCTGCAGGGTTTCACTCAGAATCGGTTGGGTGCGAGACATCGGTATCTCTCCATCGACGCGCTGAACGTCATGATGCCCCGGCCACCGGCCCGCTTCGCAGGCACGCAGCGTCATGTGCGGCATTGAAGATCGATCGCCGGCTTGATCGATCAAGCTTTCGTTGCAGACACAGGCTCGCCGAATCACTGGATTGCCATGGCGGCTGAAGGCGTCCGCCATGTCCTCCAGCTCCCTGACAGCCTTCGGGACTGCGGACCGGCTTGTGCAGGGTGTCGGGTCTAGAGCGGAACCCTCTGACGATTCCGCATCAAGGGTCACATGGGACCCAGGCACGGCCCAGGTAAGAGTGTTATCAGTGAAGTCGGGTCTTCCCGCGCGACTCCCCATGCCATCCAGCCAACGCCTGCAGGCGATCGCCAGCATCCAGAACCGGCCCGCAGCCGCCGCCGTGGCGCCCCAGAGCCTTGATGAGCTCTGGGCCAGTGATGTGTTCACCCTGGCGGCGATGAAGGCCGCTCTGCCCAAGCCGATCTTCCGTTCGATCCAGGCCACGATCCGTGAAGGCGGAAAACTCGACCTGTCGGTCGCCGACGTGGTGGCCCAGGCGATGAAGGACTGGGCGATCAGCCGTGGCGCCAACTACTACGCCCACGTCTTCTATCCGCTCACCAACCTCAGCGCCGAGAAGCACGACGGCTTCATCTCCCCCCAGGGCGACGGCCAGGTGATCGCCGAATTCAGCGGCAAGCTGCTGGTGCAGGGCGAACCGGACGGCTCCTCCTTCCCCAACGGCGGCATCCGCTCCACCTTCGAGGCCCGTGGATACACGGCCTGGGATGTGACCAGTCCCGCCTACCTGATGGAGACCCCGAACGGGGTCACCCTCTGCATCCCCACGGTCTTCGTGTCCTGGACCGGCGAAGCGCTCGACAAGAAGACGCCGCTGCTGCGCTCCAACGCCGCCATGAACCGCCAGGCCCAGCGGCTGCTGCGGCTGCTGGGCAACGCCGACATCGCCCCGGTGAACTCCAGCTGCGGCGCCGAACAGGAATACTTCCTGGTCGATTCCGCCTTCGTGGCCCTGCGCCCGGACCTGCAGCTGGCCGGCCGCTCGCTGTTCGGCGCTCCACCGGCCAAAGGTCAGCAATTCGATGACCATTACTTCGGCGCCATCCCCGAGCGGGTGCAGGTGTTCATGCAGGACGTGGAGCGCCAGCTCTACAGGCTCGGGGTCCCCGCCAAAACCCGCCACAACGAGGTGGCTCCGGGCCAGTTCGAGATCGCTCCGTTCCACGAGGCCGCCAACGTCGCCACCGACCACCAGCAGCTGACGATGACGGTGCTCAAGAGCACCGCCAAGCGCCACGGCTTCACCTGCCTGCTCCATGAGAAACCGTTCGCCGGCGTCAACGGCAGCGGCAAACACGTCAACTGGTCGGTGGGTAACGCCACCCAGGGCAACCTGCTCGACCCCGGCAAGACCCCCCACGACAACCTGCAGTTCCTGCTGTTCTGCGCTGCCGTGATCCGCGGTGTCCACCGCTTCGGACCGCTGATGCGTGCCGTGATCGCCACGGCCAGCAACGACCACCGTCTCGGCGCCAACGAGGCACCGCCCGCGATCATCTCCGTCTACCTGGGCAGTCAGCTGGAAGCGGTGTTCCAGCAGATCCTCAATGGTGATCTGCAGGGCTCCCCCGAAGCCGGCATCCTCTCCCTCGGGGTGGACACACTCCCGGACCTGACCAAGGATCCAGGCGATCGCAACCGCACCTCCCCGTTCGCCTTCACCGGCAACCGCTTCGAGTTCCGGGCGGTAGGGTCGGGTCAGTCAGTGGCGGGCCCGCTGGTCGCGCTGAACACGATCCTGGCGGATTCGATCCAGTGGATCGCCGATGAACTGGAGCGCGAACTCCAGGGCGGCACCAGCCTGGAGGCCGCGAGCCTCACGGTGCTGCGCCGCACGATGGAGCAGCACGGTGCCGTGATCTTCGGCGGCGACGGCTACTCCAGCGCCTGGCATCGGATGGCGGTGGAGGAGCGGGGCCTGGAGAACCTGCCCACCAGCGCCGAAGCCCTGCCGGTGCTGCAGCGCCCCGAGATCCGCGAGCTGCTGGAGCGCCAGGGTGTGCTCAGCCCCCTGGAGCTGGAAAGCCGCTTCTCGGTCTACGCCGAGCAGTACATCCTGGCCCTCGAGGTGGAAGCCCGGCTGGTGCTGCGGATGGTGCGCACCCAGATCTATCCGGCCGTCAGCAGCTATCTGAGCCGCCTGATCAGGAGCCTCCAGGCCCAGGAAGGGCTGGGCCTGAGCCCCGACAAGTCCGTGGCGACGCAGATCTCCACGCTCAACAACACGTTGCTGCAGCAGCTGGCCTCCCTGGAGTCCGCGCTGCACCACGAGAGCCACGACACCAACGCCCATCTCCGGCACGGGGCCCACACCCTGCTGCCCCTGATGCAGGCGGTCCGGGGCACGGTCGACGCCCTCGAGGGTCTGGTCGACGACGGCAGCTGGCCGCTGCCCACCTACCAGGAGATGCTGTTCATGCGCTGACCCAGTGTTCGGTCGGTTCCGGGGCTGGTGCGTCCTGCCTCCGGAACCGCGGATCAACGCCCCTGCACCCTCAGGGCAGGGGACGTCCGTACCACCGGCGATACCAGCGTTCCATCTGCTGAATCTCACCGCTCTGGGCCCGGACCATCGCCAGCTCAAGATCCCGCAGCTCAGGCCGCTCGCCGTGCATCTGGGCATGGGTGGCCATCATCACGCCCATGCGGTGGTGCACCACCATCTGCTCAAGGAAGGCGCGATCAAAATCGGCAGCCGCCCGCAGCGCCCCGGGACCGGCGGCCCTGGAGACCATGCCCGCACCCATGCCGCAACCGGGTCCGTCGCCACTCCAGGCCGGCACCTCGGAGCCGTACCACTGCTGGTACCAGAGGCGCATCAGGGCAATCTCTCGCGACTGACTGCCGATGATCCGCTGCGCCAGGGTCCGGAGCTCAGGATGCCGGGCCCGCTCGAGCGCCAGCCTCGCCATCGCGATCGCCCCCTCGTGGTGGGGAATCATCATCACGATGAACGGCTGATCCGCGCCGCGCCCGCCCATCGGCCCCATCCAGGTCCAGCAGGGTGATGTCCCCGGCGTCGGGCCGTGAACCCGGGGCTGTGGCTGGCGCTGTCCCTGCTGAACCGATGACGGCGTGAGCTGGGGTGCAGGAGGATCCGGTGTCGCCGCCACCAGGAGCGGCAGCAGCATCCCACCAGCCATCGGCAGAAGCCACCACAGCCGATCGCCGGATCGCTGACGCGTCATTCCTCCCATGCCTCCCTCCCTTCGCCGGGTCACTCCCAGGCTGAAGCGCTCGGCAGATCCCGACGGGTGGACGGCGGCGGCGGCGACGCGATCAGATGCAGATCAATGTTCAGGCCACGCAGCTGATGCTGCAACCGCTCCGACAGCGGGCGCCGGAACAGGGCCTTGAGGGGTGAGCGCATCGTCTGGCCCAGCACGATCTGGGTGATGCGTTGCTCTTCTGCCACCCTGGCGATGGCCGGCAGAATCTCGGCACTCTCCTCGCGCAGGAAGGTGCCTCCGACATCCTCACAGAGCTGGCGGCAGTCGTCCTGGATCAGGGCTTCCTCGCGGCTGAGGAATCGATTGGGATCCTGCACCGTCAGGGCCAGCAGCGGCGCATCCATGGCCGCCGCGAGCCGGGCCGCACGCCGCAACAACCGTTGACTGGTCCTGTCATGCGCCAGGCAGACCATCACCCGCTCACGCAGGGGAGGGGCCGAGGGGAGGATGTCGTCCTCGACGCGATCGGCCACCTCCCGCAGCGAAAGCTCTCGCAGCGCCACCAGATGACGTCGCTGAAAGAAGTTGGCCAGCGCCTGAGCCACCGTCTCGGGCGCATACACCTTTCCCTCGATCAGGCGTTCCTGCAGGGTTTCCGGTGTGACATCCACCAGCACCACCTCATCGGCGAGTTCGAGCACCCGGTTGGGGATGCGTTCACGCACCACCACACCGGTGAGTTCAGCCACCAGGTCGTTGAGGCTTTCCAGGTGCTGAATATTCAGCGTCGAATACACATCAAGACCCGAGAGCAACAGCAGTTCCACGTCCTGCCAACGCTTCTCCCGTTCACTGCCGGGCCCATTGGTATGGGCCAGTTCATCAACAAGCACCAGCTGGGGTCGGCGGGCCAGCACCGCCGCGACATCCATCTCCTCCAGATCCACGTCCTGGTAGCGCACCCGCTTGCGGGGAATCTGCTCCAGCCCCTCCGCCTCGCGGGCCGTGTCCTGGCGGCCATGGGTCTCCAGCAGTCCCACCACGACATCGGTACCCTCCCGCAACATCTCCTTGCCCTCCTGGAGCATGCGACAGGTCTTGCCCACACCGGGCGCCATGCCGATGAACACCTTGTGGCGACCGCGCCGATGCATCGAGCGGATCATCAGGTTTCGGGCCGACGGGCCGGTTCAGCGCTGAGGGCATCGAGCGCCAGATTGAAGCGCAGCACATTGACGACGGGCTGGGCGGCCTGCAGCGCCACCGGGCCTGCCTGCAGCTGGCGCAACAGGGCCTCCAGCTGGACGATGGCGAGTTTGCGTTCCCGCGCCAGGCGCGGGAACTGCTGACGGGCGGCCACCAGGCTGATGTGGGGATCAACGCCGGAGGCGGAATCCTGCAGCAGATCAGGGGCCGGTTCGCTGACACCGGCCAGATCCCAGCGCGCGGCAGCTTCCGCCACCCGCCTGGCCAGCGCAGGATGGCCGGGGGCCAGGTTGGGCGCACCCGCCGGGCGGCCCTGCAGGTAAGGGGGCGAGCGGAAACTCTGACCGATCAGCCGCGCACCGACCACCACGCCATCGCGGCGCAGCAGGCTGCCAGCAGCGGCATCGGGGGCCAGCAACCGTGCCAGGCCGAGCATCGGCACGGTGATCACCACCACGGTGAGCAACCAGAGCAGGACAGTGGCACGCACGCCGCGCAGCACCTGGGTGGTGAACGACATCAGAACGTCTCCGGGTGGGCGATCACAGCGAACAGGTAGCCCGAGAGGGCAACGGTGCCGCACAGCAGCAGAGCCATGGCGTAGCTCTGAAGAGGCGATGAACTGCCGCGAAACAGCGGCGCCAACAGAACCGTGCCGGCAACCAGCAGCAGGGGCAACCAGAAGCGGATGCGCAGAAGGCGGGCCATGCAGTGACAGGGGTCGGCAGATCGCCGGGATGAGGGAATGGGTGAGCGGAGGTCAGGGGGATCAGACCAGATGCAGAGCACCGATCGCCAGGTCGATCAGCTTGATCCCCACAAATGGCGCCACGACGCCTCCAGCGCCATACACCAGAAGATTGCGGCGTAACAGCTGATCGGCACTCAGCGGCCGGAACATCACACCCTTCAGGGCCAGGGGCACCAACGCTGGAATGATCAACGCGTTGAACACCATCGCCGAGAGGATCGCCGATTGCGGTGATGCCAACTTCATCACATTCAGCGCCTCCAAGCCCAAGCCGGCAAACAGCGCCGGCAGGATCGCGAAGTATTTGGCGATGTCATTGGCGATCGAAAAGGTGGTGAGCGCACCTCGGGTGATCAGCAGCTGTTTGCCGATCGTCACGATGTCGATCAGCTTGGTGGGATCACTGTCGAGATCGACCATGTTGGCCGCCTCCTTGGCCGCCTGCGTTCCGGAATTCATCGCAACACCCACATTGGCCTGGGCCAGAGCCGGGGCATCGTTGGAGCCATCGCCCGTCATGGCCACCAGCTTCCCCAGGCGCTGCTCCTGCTGAATCACGGCGATCTTGTCCTCTGGGGTGGCCTCGGCGATGAAGTCATCGACACCCGCCTCCCGGGCGATCACACCGGCAGTGATCGGGTTGTCGCCGGTGAGCATCATGGTGCGGATGCCCATGCGCCGGAGCTGCTCGAACCGTTCGCGAATGCCGGGCTTGATGATGTCCTTGAGGTAGATCACCCCGAACACGTCGGCACCACAACAGACGGCCAACGGAGTACCGCCCAGCCGCGACACCTGCTCAAAGCACTGATCGAGAGCTTCGGGCACCACACCGCTGCGGGAGCGCACAAACCCCTTGATGGCATCGACGGCGCCCTTGCGGAACTCGCTGCCATCGGCGGTGTCAGAACCGCTCATGCGGGTGCGGGCGGAGAAGTCGATGCCGCTGGCGGAGTCGGCCGCAAACGGCAGAACGACGCCGTGCCTCTCGGCCAGCCGCACGATCGAGCGTCCTTCCGGCGTCTGATCGAAGCCACTGGCACCGAGGGCTGCCACCGCCAGCTCGGCCATGCTGTGGCCGCCGACCGGGATCAACTCCTCGGCCAGGCGATTGCCGAGGGTGATCGTGCCGGTCTTGTCGAGGATGAGCGTGTTCACATCGCCGCAGGTCTCCACCGCCCGGCCCGAGGTGGCGATCACGTTGAACTGGGCCACGCGATCCATCCCGGCGATGCCGATCGCACTGAGCAGGCCGCCGATCGTGGTGGGGATCAGGGCCACCAACAGCGCCACCAGGGTCACCACCGAAGGGGGCTGCCCCAGGAAGCCGGCCACGGGCGCGAGGGTGGCCACCGCGATCAGAAACACCTGGGTGAGCCCCGCCAGCAGCACCGTGAGCGCCAGCTCATTCGGTGTTTTGCTGCGCTCGGCTCCTTCCACCAGGGCGATCATCCGGTCGATGAAGCCTTGGCCCGGATCGGCGCTGATCCGCAGGATGAGCTGATCGGAGAGGATGCGCGTGCCACCGGTCACCGAACCGCCCACATCCGAGCCGGCCTCCTTGAGCACCGGGGCGGATTCGCCTGTGATCGCCGATTCATCCACCGAGGCCACCCCGGCGATCACTTCCCCGTCGGCAGGAATCACATCGCCCGCCTGGATCACCACCAGATCTCCACGGCGCAGGGCGGAGGACTCCACCAGCGCGATCGAACCATCGGCGCCTTGACGACGGGCCTGGGTGCGGGCCTGGGTGCGGCGCAGGGCATCGGCCTGGGCCTTGCCGCGTCCTTCCGCCAGGGCCTCGGCGACATTGGCGAACAGCAGCGTGGCCAGAAGCGTGAGACTGATCAGGGCGTTGAAACCCCGCTCCGCTGCTCCGGCCTGCGCATCGAACAGCCTGGGCTCAACGGTGAGCAGCAGGCACAGAGCCGTGCCGCACCAGACGACGAACAGCACCGGATTGGCGACGGCCTGGCGCGGGTCGAGCTTGCGAAACGCGGCGAGCACGGCCCGCCACACCAGCCCCTGCCGGCGCGGACGCTCGAGATAACGACGGTCCTGGCGGGGACCCCGCGGCATGCGGGGAAAGATCGCCACTCGTGTCCTGGTCATTTCAGGCCCCCAGGGTGAGCGCTTCCGCGATCGGCCCGAGGGCCAGCACCGGGAAAAAGGTGAGGGCGCCGAGAATCACCAGCACCACGGCGGTGACGCCGGTGAAGAGTGCGGTGTCGGTGCGCAGGGTGCCGGGGCTCGGTTCGAGAGCTGGTTTGCGGCGGAATCCCTCAGCCAGGGCCAGCAGGGCGGCGATCGGCAGATAGCGGCCACCCAGAAGGCTGAGGCTGGTGGTGAGGTTCCACCAGGGGGTGGAGGGTGCTAGACCCCCAAGACCGCTGCCGGTGTTGGCGGCAGCGGAGGCGTACACGTAGACCACCTGGCTGACGCCATGGGAGCCCGACGTGCTGCCAGCCAGGGCCGGCCCCCCCGCGAAGGTGAGGGCGGCGGGAATCAGCACGAACAGGGGGTGAATCAACAGGATCAGGCTGGCCCACACCACCTGGGCCTTCTCCACCTTGCGTCCGAGAAATTCCGGGGTGCGCCCCACCATCAGCCCGGTGAGGAACACCGCCAGCAGGGCAAACACCAGGAGAGAGGCCGCACCGATGCCCTGCCCACCGAACACCACCTGCAGGAACAGGTGGAACAGGACCATGAGAAGGGTGAGCGGCATCGCCGCATCGATCGAGCCATTCACCGCGCCCGTCATCGTGCCGGTGGTCACCACGGTCCAGAAGCCGGTGAGGCCGGGCCCGAAGCGCAGCTCCTTGCCCTGCAGATTGCCGCCGCTCACCCAACGGCTGAGCAACGGGTTGCCGGCCTGCTCAGCGGCCATCGCCACCGTGACGCCGATCAACAGCAGGCCGAACACCAGGGCCAGCAGCAGGTTGCTCTGACGGCGGTTGCCCAGGAAGCGCCCGAAGGCATCCAGGGTGGCCGCCGGGATGATCAGCATCGCCCAGGTGCTCACCAGATTGGTGAGCAGGGTGGGGTTTTCATACGGATGGGCGGAGTTGGCGCTGATGAAGCCGCCGCCGTTCTCACCGAGCTGTTTGATCGCCTCGAACAAAGCGATCGGCCCCCTGGGCAGCCATTGGCTGGCCCCCTCCAGGGTGGTGATCTGCAGCGGCGACGCCAGGGTCATCGGCACACCGCTGACCAGGAAGAACAGGGCGAGCAACA
>JBJTBH010000045.1:0-13748 GCA_046091285.1 Cyanobacteriota bacterium
GCATCGTCAGGCTGATGGCCGCGGCACGGGGCATCAGGGTGGGGCCACGGCTCCGCTGAAGTGGCAGCGCGGTTTTCCCGAGGCTGGGGGTCGCCTGCAGCTGCCGCTGCTGCACACGGCCGGCGGTCTTGGGGGGGGGGAGGATCTGGCGGTGCGCATCGCCGTGGAAGCCGGTGCCGCGGGTCTGATCACCAGCGTCGCCGCCCAGAAGGTCTACGGCACGGTCGGCCGCTCCCTGAGGGTTCCGGAGGGTCAGTGGTCCCAGCAGCGGCTCGGTTTTGAACTGGCGCCGCAGGCGGATCTGGAGTGGCTGCCCCAGGAGCTGGTCCTGTATCGGGGTGGTCTGTTCGAGCAGCGGACCGTGGTGCAGCTGGCAGCCGGGGCCAGCTGGCTCGGTGCCGAGGTGGTGCGCCTGGGTCGAACAGCGGATGGCGAATGCCTCGATCAAGGGGCCTGGCGCTCCTCCCTGCAGATTCGACGTGGGACCGACTGGGAGTTCGTCGATCGGCTGGCCTTCGGTCCCGAGAGCCTCGACTCTGCCCATGGTCTGGCGCAGCAGCCGGTTTTCGGATCCCTGGTCTGGGCGGCACCGGACGCTGTGCCGGAATCGCTGATCGTCAGGGCCCGTGCGGCGGCGGTCGGTCTGGAGGGAGCGATGGCCTGCGGCCGGCTGGAGCGGGGCTTGGTGGCTCGTTACTGCGGTCCTTCCACCCAGGCGGCCCGCTTCTGGGTCTGTCGTCTCTGGGCGCTGATCCGAGCCCATCGCGGATTGCCGCCCCCGGAGCTGCCGCGGGTGTGGCCGTTTCAGGAGGATCCCCTGGAGGGCTTCAGGCCTGCAGGCTGAGGGTTCCGAACGGTGCGACCCTGAGCCCCGCCGCGGAAAAAGTTTCATCCTGAACCGGAATCAACCCCTCGGGGCTGTCAAATTTCAATCATTCCCTCCTTGTCATGCACCTCACCCCCCAGGAGAAGGACAAGCTCCTGATCGTCACGGCGGCCCTGTTGGCGGAACGTCGCCTGCAGCGGGGGCTGAAGCTGAACCATCCCGAGGCGGTGGCCTGGCTCAGCTTTCTGGTGCTTGAAGGAGCCCGGGATGGACGCACGGTCGCCGAGCTGATGGCGGATGGCACCACCGGGCTGCGGCGGGATCAGGTGATGGAAGGGGTGCCGGACCTCGTCGGCGAGGTGCAGATTGAGGCGGTCTTCCCGGACGGCACCAAGCTCGTCACCCTGCACGATCCGATTCGCTGAGCGCGCACCATGGCCTCCCTGATTCCCGGTGAACTGCTGCCTGAACCCGGTGAGATCCTGCTCAATGAGGGTCGACCCACCACCACGCTCTCGGTGGCCAACACCGGCGATCGTCCGGTGCAGGTGGGCTCCCATTTCCATTTCGCCGAGGTGAACGACGCCCTGCGCTTCGATCGTGCCCTCGCCCGCGGTCAGCGCCTCGACATTCCGGCCGGCACGGCGATTCGCTTCGAGCCCGGTGACACCCGCGATGTGCGCCTGGTGCCCCTGGTCGGTCAGCGCCGTGTCTTCGGTTTCAACGCGGCCATCAACGGTCCCCTGGACGGCGTCACGCCGGTTTAGGCCGCTCCTTTTTCTGTTGCTTCGTTCCGGCCATGGCCTATCGCATCGATCGCCGCACCTACGCCCAGACCTACGGCCCCACCACCGGCGATCGGCTGCGGCTGGCGGATACGGAATTGATTCTGGAGGTGGAGAAAGACTTCACCACCTATGGCGATGAGGTGAAGTTCGGCGGCGGCAAGGTGATCCGTGACGGCATGGGGCAGGCCCAGACCGCCAGGGCGGCCGGTGCGGTGGACACCGTGATCACCAATGCCCTGATCCTCGACTGGTGGGGGATCGTCAAGGCCGACATCGGCCTGCGCGACGGTCGCATCGTGGCGATCGGCAAGGCGGGCAACCCCGACATCATGGACGGGATCGATATTGTCATTGGTCCCGGTACGGAAGCGATCGCCGGTGAGGGGCACATCCTCACCGCCGGGGCCATCGACACCCACATCCATTTCATCTGTCCGCAGCAGATCGAAACCGCTCTGGCCAGCGGTGTCACCACCTTGATGGGCGGTGGAACCGGCCCGGCCACCGGCACCAATGCCACCACCTGCACGCCGGGATCCTTCCATCTGGCCCGGATGCTGCAGGCGGCGGAGGGATTGCCGATCAACCTCGGGTTCTTCGGCAAGGGGAATGCCAGCACTCCGGAGGCCCTGGAGGAGCAGATCCGTGCCGGCGCCTGTGGCCTGAAACTGCACGAAGACTGGGGCACGACGCCGGCGGCAATCGATTGCTGTCTGTCGGTGGCTGATCGTTTCGATGTGCAGGTCTGCATTCACACCGACACGCTCAATGAAGCCGGTTTTGTGGAGGACACGATCGCTGCGATCGCCGGTCGCACCATTCACACCTTCCACACCGAAGGGGCCGGCGGTGGCCATGCACCGGACATCATCCGCATCTGCGGGGAGGCGAATGTTCTTCCCAGCTCCACCAATCCCACCCGGCCCTATACCCGCAACACGCTCGAGGAACATCTCGACATGTTGATGGTCTGCCACCATCTCGATCCCCGCATCCCTGAGGATGTGGCCTTCGCTGAATCGCGCATCCGCCGCGAGACGATCGCCGCCGAGGACATCCTTCACGATCTCGGCGCCTTCAGCATCATCGCCAGTGATTCCCAGGCCATGGGTCGGGTGGGGGAGGTGATCACCCGCACCTTTCAGACCGCCCACAAGATGAAGGTGCAGCGGGGTGCGCTGCCTGAGGACAGCTCACGCAACGACAACACCCGCCTGAAGCGTTACATCGCCAAGGTGACGATCAATCCGGCGATCGCCCACGGCATCGACAGTCAGGTGGGCTCGGTGGAGGTGGGCAAACTGGCGGATCTGGTGCTCTGGAAACCGGGCTTCTTCGGGGTGAAACCGGAGCTGGTGCTTAAGGGTGGGTCGATCGTCTGGGCCCAGATGGGCGATGCCAACGCCTCGATTCCCACCCCTGGGCCGGTGCATGGCCGACCGATGTTCGCCGCCTTTGGAGCGGCCCTGGCTCCCAGTTGTCTCACCTTCGTCAGCCAGGCGGCCCTCGAGGTCGATCTGCCCAGGCAGCTCGGTCTGCGACGGTCCTGTGTGCCCGTGATCCACACGCGGGGTATCGGCAAGGCGGAGATGCGCAACAACGCGGCCCTTCCCCGTGTGCAGGTGGACCCTCAGACCTATGAGGTGTATGCCGATGGTAAGCTTCTCACCTGTGAACCGGCCGAGGTGCTGCCGATGGCTCAGCGTTATTTCCTGCTCTGAGATCCGTCCGCCGCTGCCTCGGATCCGATGGTGTTCCGGGCTGGATCCGCGCAGTCGATCGCACCATCCCCTGATTCCGTAGCCATCGTCACTCGCGATCGGCACGTCCTTCTGCAGCATCACTGCAGATGCTCAGGTGACAGTGTTCACCGACTACCGACCGGACCGTGGCTATGACGAGTACTTCAGTGCTTCCCATACTCCGCGGCGTGCTCTGAGGCCGTTGCTGTCGTCGCTGGGAAACCTCGGTCTCGCTGAGCTGAACCGCAACCATGCGGCGGCCGAGGTGTTGTTGCGTCGCCTTGGGGCCACCTTCCGGCTCAATGATTCCGGGCGTCAGGGGGTGGAGCGGATTCTGCCGTTTGACCCGTTGCCACGACTGATTGGCACCCGGGTGTGGGAAACCCTGGAGCGAGGATTGATCCAACGTCTTGAGGCGATCGATTGCTATCTGGCCGACGTCTATGGCGATCAGAAGATCCTCAACGATGGCGTGATCCCCAGGGAAGATGTCGAGAGTTCACTCGGCTGGCGTCCGCAGATGCGCGGGTTCCGGCCACCGCTCGATAAGTGGTGCCACATCTCCGGTTTGGATCTGGTGCGCGATGGTGACGGTACCTGGCGTGTGCTTGAGGACAACCTGCGCTGTCCTTCGGGGGTGGCCTACTTCCTTGAGAATCGGCGGGTGATGAAGCGCATGTTCCCGAGCCTGTTCAGCGGCCCCACGGTGCAGCCGATCGATGATTACCCCTCGCATCTGCTCCAGACCCTGCGCGAGCTTGCCCCCTGGACAGAACAGCCAAAGGTTGTACTTCTGACCCCTGGAGTCTTCAACAGCGCTTATTTTGAGCACAGTTATCTTGCCCAGCAGATGGGCATTCAACTGGTGGAGGGTCGCGATCTTCTTTGCCAGGATGGCAGGGTCTGGATGTGTAGCACTGCAGGCCTTGAGCCCGTGGATGTGATCTATCGGCGCATCGATGATGATTTTCTTGATCCTGCTGTTTTCCGTCAGGATTCGATGCTGGGCGTTCGCGGACTGATGGAGGTCTATGCCGCCGGTCGGGTCGCGATCGCCAATGCTCCAGGAACCGGCGTCGCGGACGACAAGCTGATCTATGCCTACGTGCCGCAGATGATCCGCTATTACCTCAATGAGAGTCCAATCATTGAGAATGTTCCCACCTATCTCTGCTCGAAGCCTGACGATCAGGCCTATGTTCTGTCCCATCTGCCGGAGCTGGTGGTCAAGGCGGTGTCGGAGGCGGGCGGTTACGGGATGCTGATCGGGCCTCACGCCAGCAGTGCTGAAATCCTTGAGTTTGCCGAGAAGATCAAGGCGGATCCACGCAATTTCATCGCCCAGCCGACCCTTGAACTCTCCACCGTTCCCTCCCTCAGTGAGGGGGAACTGTTCCCCTGTCACGTCGATCTGCGTCCCTACGTGCTGCGGGGTCGCGGGGCCTGGGTCAGTCCGGGTGGGCTGACCCGGGTGGCCTTGCGCCGGGGGTCTCTGGTGGTGAATTCCTCCCAGGGAGGTGGTTGCAAGGACACCTGGATTGTGGCGGAACAGGAGCACTCCGTTGAACCGTCCATGGCTGCTGATGCCTCAGAGTGGGTGAGCACCCAGTCCCAGGTCACGGTGAAGGAGGACGTGCTGTGCTGAGTCGTGTTGCTGATTCTCTTTACTGGATCAATCGCTATGTGGAACGGGCTGAGAATCTGGCCCGTTTTGTCGAGGTCAGCGAGGCCATGTCCCTCGATTGTCCGCCCGGCAGCGCCGAGCCCTGGCTGCCTCTGATCGAGGCCACCGGCGATCGGGAGCTGTTCGATGATCTCTATCCCGGTGGCGGAGCGGCCCAGGTGGTCGCCTTTCTGGTTCATGAAGCACGCAATCCTAATTCCATTGTTAACTGCATCAATGCCGCCCGTGAGAACACCCGTCAGATTCGCGAGGTGATCACCACGGAGATGTGGGAGCAGATCAATGATCTTTATTGGAACCTCCGTGATCACGAGAGTTTCTGGAATCAGCCTCCCCAGGAGCAACTGCGGGAAATTCGTCGTGGTTGTCAATTGTTCTACGGCATCACGGATGCCACCCTCAGTCGTGATCTTTCCTGGCATTTCAGTCGCCTGGGCCGGATGATTGAGCGCGCCGACAAGACCACCAGGATTCTGGATGTCAAATATTTTCTGCTGCTGCCTTCCCCCCAGGAGGTGGGTGGTGTGCTCGATGAGCTGCAATGGATTTCCCTGCTGCGCTCTGCCGGTGCCTATCAGATGTTCCGTCAGTCGCGGGATCCGGTGATCACGCCGAAGGCGGTGGCGGCCTTTCTGCTTCTCGATCCCGTGTTTCCGCGCTCCGTGCGCTACTGCCTCGATCGCATCCAGGCCACCCTCGGCATCGTGCATGGTCGTTCGGTGCCCGGCGCCCCCGATGATCTCGAGTGCCTCAGTGCCCTGATGCAGGCCCGCTGGAGTTACACCCGCATCGATGAACTGGTTGCCGGTGGACTCCATGAGGCGATTGACGCTCTGCAACAGGACCTCAACCGGATGCACAACCTGATCCATGATCGGTATTTCGTGATCTCCAACAGTCAATCGTCCAGTTTCGATCCCGCATGCGCGCTCGCCTGATCCATTCCTTTCAGTACAGCTACAGCGAGCCCGTCCTCCTCGGTCCCCATCGCTTCTGTCTGCGGCCGCGGCCCCATGGCTTCCAGCGTTTGATCGAGCATCGGTTGCAGATCAGCCCGGACCCGAGTCAGCTGCACGATCTCCTGGCCGCTGGGGGCGACACCATCACCCGGGCCCGGTTTCTTGGTGACACCGAGCACCTGCGGGTGGTGGCCACCAGCGAGGTCGAGACCTTCACGCCACCGCTGATCGAAGCCTGCCTCGACGAAAGCATGGCCCTGTTGCCGGTGGTCGTCGGCCGGCTCAATCCGGATCTGAGCAGCTATCTCACCGGTTGGCTCCCCAACGGGCAGCACGACCATGCCGCGGTCGATCTCGCTCAGGAGGCCTGGATCGGCTGCGACGGACGCAGCCTTGCCTTCCTGCAGCAGCTGATCGTGATCATCCAGGACCGGGTCAAGTACAGCCAGCGCCACACCGGCCCCGCCTGGCCCGCCGGTCGCACCCTGAAGGAACGGATCGGCTCCTGTCGGGACATGGCGATGCTGATGATCGAGTGCTGCCGCGCCATGGGGTTACCGGCCCGGTTTGTCAGCGGCTATCACCTCGTGGAGCCGGCCCCCAGCCGCTACGACCTCCACGCCTGGGCCGAGGTGTATCTGCAGGGGGCCGGATGGCGCGGCTTCGATCCCAGTGGCAAAGGGGCGGTGGACGATCGCTACATCCCCGTGGCCACCTCCTCCAATCCCAATCTCACGGCAGCGATCAGTGGCAGTTTCTCAGGTCCACCGGGGGTGAAAAGCACGATGGAGTGGGAGATCCAGGCCGAAATCCTCACCAGTTCCAGCCATTCCTCCCGGCTGTAGCCGTTGGTGCTGTGGGGTTGCGCCAGTGCCGTAATAACAGAAGCAGTTGAGGCGTCCTGTGAACGAACGCACCCGCACCACCGCCGAGGCTGTTGAACAGCGACTGCTGCAGGCGGGCCTGCAGCTGACCATGGGCGGCGAGCCGACGCTGGTGCCGCTTGATCCCCAGGGCGCCGAGTGGAGTGTGGCGGCCGACGGGCCCACCAAGCTGACCCAGGCCCGAGCCCTGGCCGCTGAGATTCAGCGTCGGACCTGGTCGGGCAGCCTGCTGCTGTTCTGCCCTGGCAAGCGCTACGACGGCGAGGTCAATCCGCGCTGGGCCCTGAGGCTGATCATCGGTCGCGACGGTGAGCCGCTCGTGTCGCCCGGCTGGACCAGCGCAGGGGCGATCCCCTCGGCGGATCAGGCCCTGGCCCTGCTCGAGGCCATCGGCGAGGAGCTTGGGCTCGCTGTTCAGCCGCTGCCGCTGGCTGATCCGCTGGCCCCGGATCGTCAGATCTGGGCGCTGCCCCTGAACTGTGAGCAGGGGCAATGGCAGACGCTGGCCTGGCCCCTGGCGGAGGAGTTGCGCCAGCTGAGCGCGGCACCCGGTCCTGCCGGGCTGAGATTGCCGCTGGAGCATTTCCCTGAAGGGGCATTGCGTCAGGTGCTCACCCTGGAGCTCGATGCCCAGGGCTGGGGCGTGTTTCTGCCGCCGCTGGAGCGTCAGCCCCTGGAGCGCCTGCTGCAGCTGATCGCCACACACAGCGCCGGGTGGTGTTCACCACAGCTGAGCGGACTTCTGCCGGTGGATCTTGATCACCACTGGCAGGTGCTGGGTCTCACCGCCGATCCAGGGGTGCTGGAGATCAATCTGCCGGTGTGCCACAGCTGGCAGGAGTACGCCGGTTGGCTGGAGCTGCTGGAGCAGGCCGGCGCAGCGGTCGGGCTGCGCAGCTGGAAGCAGCTGGGCGCTCGATCCGAGGGGACCGGTGGTGGCAACCACCTGCTGTTCGGGGGACCCAGCCTCGAGGAGCATCCCTTCTTTGCCCGCCCCGGCTGGTTGGTGGCCGTGCTCCGCTACTGGCAGCACCACCCGAGCCTGGCGTACCTCTTCAGTGGTCGCAGTGTCGGGCCCGCCTCCCAGGCGCCGCGCCCCGATGAGGGCAGTGCCGGCCTGCTCGATCTGGAGATCGCCCATCGCACGCTCGAGCGGTTGCCGGCGGGGGATCAGCGGGTGGCGATCGGTGAAACGCTGCGTCACCTCCATGCCGACCGCAGCGGCAACACCCATCGCAGCGAGATCAGCCTCGACAAGTTCTGGAACCCTGCCTGGACCGCCGGTTGCCAGGGTCTGCTGGAATTCCGGGCGCTGGAATCCCTCCCCGATCAACGCTGGAGCAGCGCCATCGCCCTGCTCTTCCGCGCCCTGATCGTGCGCCTGCTGGATCCGGCGCTACGGCCTGCGGGTCTGCGGCCCTGGGGTGAGCAGCTGCATGATCAGGTGCTGCTTCCCAGTGAGCTCTGGCGGGATTTTGAGCAGGTGCTCGCCGATCTGGATCGGGCGGGTCTGCCCCTGGATCCCGAACCCTTCCGCAGCCTGTGGGAGTGGCGCTTTCCCACGCTGCTGCACTGGCGGCATGGAGAGGCTGAGCTGACCATCCGTCAGGCCCTTGAGCCCTGGCCGCTTCTCTGCGACACCCCGGTGGAGGGCGGCAGCACCAGCCGCTTCGTCGACAGTTCTCTGCGGCGCTTCGAGGTGATCGGAACCGGCACGCTGCGGCGGGACTTCAGCCTCCGGCTGCAGGGGCGACCGCTGGCCTGGCCGGCTGATCCCAACCAGCCTCTCGCGGTGCGCTTCCGTCAGGAGGCGCTCTTCCCGTGTCTGCATCCCTGCCTGTCGATCGATGTTCCGCTCACCCTGGAGGTTCTGGATCGCCGTGGGTCCGCGCTGATCGCGCAATGGCAGCTCCAGCGTGAGTCCGATGGTTTTGAACTGCTCACCGAACCCTGGAGCGATCGTGGGGGTGAGGATCAGCCACTCACAGCCCTGCGGGGTGCCCGGGAGCAGGACTGCACGGTGGATCTGCGCCTCTGAGTCGGTCTCCAGAACGACGGATTGGCAGGATTGTCAGCTTTGCTTCAACAGGCTCAAGATTGATTGCGTGAGCAAAGACACACAGGTCCAGGCGTCGATCGTCTGCGTAGAACAAGGATCGACACGGAGAGAACCCCATGGGCGAATCCCTTCATCTGGTGGGCTGCACAGGCGATGGCTGCCGGATCGCCCGTGATGGCTCCGTCGGTTATGTGGTGAACCACGATCAGGCCGGTTCGGCCTGGCAACGGGTCGCCAATCTGGCGGCTGCCTATGCCGTCTGTGAACGCTTCAATCAGCGCCAGGGTGCGGCCTCGCGCTGAACAGCAAGGGTCAACGCCAAGCCATCACCAGCTGACGCCGTGCAGTTTCGGCAGCGGCGCCGTGCGGGAGGTGGTCGCAAACAGGCGCGGAATCCTGCGGCTGTTGTAGACGCGGAACTCGCGCACAACGCTGGCCCCGGGATCCCGCACCGCCTGGTTCAGCACCACGGATCCGTCTGGATCGGACACGGAGCGATGAAATGTTCCGGGGGGAATGCGCAGGATGTCTCCACCGGTCTCCAGGCGAACAATGTGATACGGATAGTTCCAGCCGAGGTTCACCAGGTAGAAGGTGCGGCCGCCGTGAAGGGCCAGCAGGTTGTCCTCCTGGTGAGGGTGTAGGTAGAACTGCCAGGCGCCGGTGTTCTCCTCATCGGGAGGGCTGATCGCCGGACCGGCATGGATGACCAGATCCCGCGCATTCGACTCAGCAACGGTGATGTCGAAGAAGCGGACGGCGGGGGTGTCGCGGAACTTCTCGTAGGGGATCAGTTCGAACATCGGAGATCGCCCGTCGCTTTCGGCTGATGGACTGGGTCGGTGCAGGCTGTCCTGCTGGATCGGAAGGGATGACATGGAGGTGCGACCCGGCGGGCTGCCGTTGGAGGCACCCAATCAACCGCAGGCCTGTCTTCGAAAAGGTTCGCAGCATGACGTAACGAACCTTTCCATGGGACAGTGTCTGAAGTGGTTCGCTGATCGGTAGCGTTGGGTACACCTTCGCTGCCGAGTCCATCGGCCCGGGTTATGACAGCACCCGCCACCGCCTGCAGCCAGAAGGCCCTCAGCGTCAGCAGCGAAGCGGGCATCAGCGTCTGCGGAGGCGTCAGTCGGGACCCGTTCACCGCCCGCAAGCAACAGGCTCTTGTGCTCCTGCTCGCCCAGCAGCTGGCGGATGCTCAGATCCGACGTGGCGATCGTGCCGGTGCTGAGAGGCTGTGGCAGGAGGTGGCGGTTCTCGAGATCGATCCCGAACGCATCACGGCTCTGTTGTTCTGCGGACAGGATCCCGACGATCGCGAAACCCTGCGGTTTGAGGACGATCGCTGGCTCGCGGTCAACGCTCGTCCACAGCAACGCGGCTGGTCCCTGAGGAGCCTGCATCTGGCTCCGTCCCGGAGGCCTCAGCGTTCACTGATCCCCGTCTGAAGTCAGCCAGGGCGGGTCAGGCGGTTGAGGCGCAGAGCACTCACTGAGGCGATGGCCTCAAAGTCGGCGTCGAAGCTCACCAGCTCGGCGTTGTGATGCAGGGCGACGGCGGCCACCAGCAGGTCGAGGCTGAGGACGGTTCGGCCAAGGCGGCGGCAGGCTTGCCCCAGGTCGATCGCCTGCTGCCACAGATCCGTTGGCGTGGGCAGCAAGGGCAGCGTGTTGAACTGGGCTTCCAGCAGGCGAGCTTCATCAGGCCGAGCCGCACGCAGGACCTCGAACCGCACAGGTTCCGCCAGGTGAGCGGCCGGATCGAGCACGTAGGGAGCAATGCACTGCTTGAGGGCCGCCGGGCTGCGGGCCCGGGTGAAGTCGATCCAGAGGCTGGTGTCGAGCAGCAACGTCATGAGGTGAGCTCCTGGGCCTGCAGGCGCTCACGTTCCTGGTCGGCCTCGTAGGTCTCCAGCTCCACGCCCCATTCGCCACTGAGGAAGCGCTGAGCGATCTGAGCCCGGCGGCGCTGCTGCAGGGCCTCCTCCATCAAGCGACGGATGGCTGGGCCCTTTTTGCGCTCACCGGTCAGCTCCAGGATTTCGCTCATCTCCTGGTCCGAAAGTTCAACGGTCACTTTCATGGTCTGGACCTCCCAGAGTCGGACTCTGGTGTCAGCATGGCACCGGTCGCCTATCGGTGATCGACTGCCTGTGGCGTTGGCTGGCCTTGGCAGACGCAGCGGGCGGGGACCGTTCGATCCGCCTACGGCGTGAGCAGGTGCTGCAGGGCCAGGCCAGCGGCCGGAGCTGGGATGCCGCCATCGCTGACCTGCGGGCTGAGCTGCGTGGACATCAGGCTCCTTGACAGCGCCAAGGAGGATTGATGTGAGTGCCTTTTCTTGGACAGTTCCAGCCCCTGGTCTCGGCAACAGCCTGACCTGGTCATGCTAATGCCAGCTCGGCCGTGGATCCCTCAGCCGTCTGCTTTGAGCTGGTGGGTGACCACATCGAGCTGCGGCCGTGGAAACCGCAGAAGGATCTGCCCGCCAGCGGCCTTGGGCTGCTGAAGAGCCAGCGGCCGCCGGTGCCGGTGGACTTCGATCCCGCCAGCCTGCTGCGGCCGTGATCGGTCTCGACACCAATGTGCTCGCCCGCTACTTCGTGGAAGAGGAGAGCGCTGACGCGGCGACCCAGGCCCAGCGCCAGGCGGCTCGCCATTGGATCGAATCCGGGCAGGATCTGTTCCTACCCAGGACCGTGGCCCTGGAGCTGGGACCTTTCAGAGTCGTCGCCCGAGAGAGCGAAGTCGGCGATCCCAGCCGTCATGGGGTTGAGGCCCAGAACCGCGAATCTGGACATGCTGCCAGGTGCAGCCAACCCTGAATTGATGCCGACGGCACTGAAGCCGGCAATGCCTGCCATGTTGAGCGCCGCCAAAGGCACTCCAACTGCGGCTGCCCTGCTGACCAGTTCCTTCCAGCTGTCGGCATCTGCCTGCCATTCCTTCCCCGCTCCGAGCTGCTCGAGAATCTGATTCTCGATCGAGACGAAGTTTCGGATCACGCTGGCCTGTGCGGGCGTCAGCTTCAACTGCTGCACGTAAGCGCGAATCAGGTTGAGCGTGCGGCTATCGACTGACTTCGACTCCAGGAACATCAGGTCCTTGACGAGGGATGTCCGGGTGTTTTCATCCCGGTGTTGCCCCCATTTTCAACATCCAGGCCGTGCTTCTTGATGTAGGCCGCCTTGATGGCGATGCGCTCATCTGTTTGCATCGAGCGCACCTGGGCCAGCACCCTGCTGATGCCGTCGAAGTCGTGCTCCCAGAGCCCCTCGTCGATGAAGCGATGGGTCTGATCGACGCCACCGGTCCTGGCGCCCACGAACCAGCAGGGGGCCGATGACTGCCCGGTCGAGGACGAGCTCTGGCTCAGCATGGAGTGGCTGCCGCAAGGCCGCAGGCTGCGCTCGTCAACCGCGCCAAGCCCTGGCATTTACTCGTCAAAAAAGGCGAGAAGTGGTTTTTGCGTTCGGTTTTTCGTCGAATCTGGCGGGTCATGACTGCGGCTCGGGGTGTTGGAGCTGCAGCAGATCAAGGCGGTGGCTGGCCTGAATCTGGCGATCGTGATCCTCTGGCACCCCGGCTTCAGCCGCGTAGAGCGGCCAATCGCGAACGGCGGCGATGACCTCCTCCGCGATGGCTTCGGCTCGGCCGCGCTTCAGCTGGGCGGAGCGCCCCGCGGCCAGGAGGTCGGCACGGGTGAACTGATCACGCTTGTTATTCACTGACATCTGATGGGTGGCTGTCCAGTCGCCAGCAGGATTGAAGCTCCAGGTGATGTCGAAGGCAGGGGATAGCGACCATTTGCCAGCGCGATCCATCAGAAAGGCGATGTTCTTGACGTGATCATCCTGGTTGCGAGCCACAAGATTGAACACCATCCGCCGGTACTGCTCTTCCAAGTCTCGCATCGGCAACTGGAGTTTCCGCATCACCAGAAACGCCTGTTCGTAGCTGTAGCTACCAGGCTTATTGTAATCGAAATGGGCCAGAGCGCCGAGCGACTGCATGTGGAGCTTGCTGCCGGCATCATCCCGATCGAAACGACGTGTCATGAAATGGCGCCGACCGTTCTCCTCCAAGAGATGACAGTCGGTCATCGTGATTCCTGCAGCACGAGCCATCCTGCTGTAGGCCAGTTCAATCAAGCCATAGCCCTGTGGATCGTCCAGTTCCTTGTCCTTGTTGCCGCTCACTCCATCGAACTTCAGCAACCAGTGGCTGAACCCGAGCGGTGCCTCCAACTGACCTGAGCACACTTCACCTGTGCTGGGATTCCAGGCAATCAGGGCCTTGGCCCTGGCGCCTCCGGCGGAGGTACCCACCCGCAAGATCGTTTGCAGGGCTTCTTCCCGCTCGGGATCCTGAAAGGAGGTGGCCAGCCCCTGCTGTTGCGAAAGGATTTCGGAAGCCAGGGTCACGAGTTCGGCGATCTGGATGGACCCGCTGGTCTGGGCGCCGGGCCCCTGAGCGGGCATGAATTCAAGGGCACCCATCCCCCGCTGGCCGGTGTAACAGAGACGCTCGACGGCATCGAAGCTCTCGGGCGTGCGGCCCTGCCGGGCCAACCAGGCATTGATCAGATTGTTGCCGAAGCGATCGGGCAGGGAATCGGCGAGGAGGCCTGGCAGGCCACGAAAGGTGCGGCGCGGCAATTCCGGACTTGATTACCCAGCTCACTCCGCGGTGGCCGCCCTGGGGCCTTAGAGTGGTACATAGCTACCAGTACGGACATGGCCCGCAGTGCGATCCAGTTCCAGAAAGGCCTCTCCCTGCCTGAGTTCCAGCGGCTCTACGGCGC
>JBJTBH010000046.1:0-20606 GCA_046091285.1 Cyanobacteriota bacterium
CCCCCATCAGGCATCCGGTCGTGTCCGGTTGTGTTGTGGGGGTTGTGGCCTCTTACGAGCCGGTGGCGTAACCCCAAGACCCCGAGATCAACATCCCCCCACGGCCGGGGCAAGGCCGCAGGGCTGGCTGCTCGCTGAACGGGATTGCCGCTCGCTGAACGGGTGGAAGCCGCTCGCTGAACGGGGTGGCTGCTGGCTGAACAGGCTGGCTGCCCGCTGAACAGGTGGAAGCCGCCCTCAGTGCCCAGAAGCGCCGCCGCTGCGGCCTGCATCCTGACCCCCATGGCCGGCAACCGCCGCTGACGATCGGAAGGTCGGAAGGTCGCTCCGGCGGCAGTGCCCCCCAACACCGGCAGCGGCTGACAGGGACAGTGGCGAGATGGGCAGTGGCGCCTGGAACAAAGCGCCCCAACCCGACCCTGGACTCCCAGACAGGCCCACAGGCCCCCCGCGTTGACGGGGGGGGCATCGACAGGAGATAATTCTGAGGTCGACGGGCCAGGCCCCACGACAGGTCCAACGAAAAACCTGATGCAACAGACATGCGGCGAAACGCCTGGATGTTTATTGTGTTCAAGGTATTTTTCAAGGATTTCAGAAGACGTTGTCTTTCTGATACAAGTCTGGGACTGTAGTTCAATCGGTTAGAGCACCGCCCTGTCACGGCGGAAGTTGCGGGTTCGAGCCCCGTCAGTCCCGTTTCAGATCCTGAGGAGATCGCCAAGGTGACCGTTGCAGCACCGGTGCGCGTTCGATTGGCGCCCAGCCCCACCGGCACCCTGCACATCGGCACCGCACGCACGGCAGTCTTCAACTGGCTGTTTGCTCGTCGTCATGGCGGATCCTTCCTGCTGCGGATCGAAGACACCGACAAGGAACGTTCCAAGGCGGCCTATACCGACAACATCCTGAGCGGCCTGCAATGGCTCGGTCTCGACTGGGATGGTGATCCCGTGATCCAGAGCGAACGGATCGAAAGCCATCGCGCCGCCATCCAGAAACTCCTCGACAGTGGTCACGCCTATCGCTGCTTCGCCAGCGAGGAGGAGCTGACGGCGATGCGGGAGCAGCAGGCCGCCGCCCACCAACCCCCGCGCTACGACAATCGCCACCGCCTCCTGACGAGCGATCAGCAGGCCGCCTACATCGCCGAAGGTCGGGAGGCGGTGATCCGTTTCCGGATCGACGACGACGCGACGATTCAATGGAATGACCTCGTCCGCGGTCTGATGCGTTGGTCGGGCAACGATCTCGGCGGTGACATGGTGATCGCCCGGCGCGCTCCGGCTGACCGGATCGGCGATCCGCTCTACAACCTGGTGGTCGTGGTGGATGACGCCGCCATGGCGATCAGCCATGTGATCCGTGGCGAAGACCACATCGCCAACACCGCCAAGCAGCTCCTGCTCTACGAAGCCCTCGGCGCACCGGTACCGGTCTTCGCCCATACCCCTCTGATCCTCAACCAGGAAGGCAAGAAGCTCTCCAAACGTGACGGTGTCACTTCCATCAGTGACTTCCAGTCGATGGGCTACACCGCTGCCGCCCTGACCAACTACATGACGCTCCTGGGCTGGTCGCCCCCTGAGGGCATGGGCGAACGCTTCACCCTGGCGGAAGCCGCCGCCGTCTTTGATTTCGAACGGGTCAACAAGGCTGGAGCACGTTTTGACTGGGACAAGCTCAACTGGCTCAACGGCCAGGTGCTGCGGGAGCAGGGGCCGGAAGCGCTTCGCGACCAGCTTCTCCCGCTCTGGAGCGACCGCGGCTGGCCGGTGACGGCAACCCCAGCGGACGCGGCCGGTACGACCGATCCCCTCTGGCAACGGGATCTCTGCGAGCTTCTCGTCACGTCCCTGACCCTGCTGCAGGACGGCGTGAGTCAGGCCACCCCCTTCTTCGAACGCCCGACCGCCGACCAGGCGGCGCGCGATCAACTCGCCCTTGCCGGCGCCCGCCCAGCCCTGGCGGCGCTGCTCGAGACCCTGCCCTCCGGGCCCCTGGATGCCGAGACCGCCCAGTCCCTGCTCCATGCGGCCACCGCCGCCGCCGGGATCAAGAAAGGGGTACTGATGAAATCGCTGCGGGCCGCCCTGCTCGGAAGCCTGCAGGGTCCCGACCTGCTCAGCACCTGGCTGCTGCTGCATCGCCTCGGTGAAGACCGCCCCCGCCTGGAGCAGAGCCTGATCGCCTGAGCCTCGTCCGCTCAGCCGCCCCTGGCCTCATCAGGACGCAGCTTCGGGGGCTGGCTCTCCCGGCAATGGCGAAATCGCCACCCCATGATCGAGCTCCGGTTCGAGCAGATCGAGGCGACTGGCCAGCAAGGGCGCCGTGAACCCCTGGAGGCCCACCGTCATCAGAATCGTCAGGAACACCAGACCCTTCAATTCATCCCCTCCCGGCACACCGGCGCCATCGAGCTTGAGGGCGAAGAGGCTGGCAATCGCGGCGGTGACGATTCCTCGTGGGGCGATCCAGCTCAGAATCAACTTCTCGCGCCAGCCCAGGGAATCGACCCCGAGCCCAGCGACCTGAATCACCACCCAGCGGAACCCCATCACCGCCAGCACGCACCCCAGACCACCGAGGCCGAGGGGGCTGAGATCCGACCAGGCCACATCAGCCGCCAAAAGCGGGAAAAGCACCGTGATCGCCAGCATCGCCAGCTGGCTGATCAGGGCATCGAGGGCAACGGCCCTGGCCCCCAGGCGCCAGCCGACCACCACGCCGGCCGTGACGGCCGCCGGCAGGCCGGATTCCGGCAACAGGGCCTCGGCCCCGCTGAACAGAACGAACAACACCCCGAGGCTCAGCTGCAGGGCCAGAGACTGTCCCTGCTCCAGCGCACCATCGACGCCAACCTCCCCCACCGTTGCAGCGCTTGACACCGAGGGATCGGGCAGCAGGCGCTGCAGCAGGGCCGCCAGCACCAGACCTGCCCCGGCTCCCAGGGCGCTGCCACCGGCCAGACGCAGCAACAATCGGCTCGCCAGATCCTGCCAGCCGCTCAGATCACCGAGACCGAGCTGCAGGAGCAGCAGGGCCAGCACCGCTGAAAAAGGCTCGAGCATCAACCCCTCAGCCTCCAGCAGCTGGCCGAGACCGGCACGCAGCCGCATCTGCCGGACCATCGGCGTCACCACCGTCGGCCCCGTGGCCAGAACGATGGCGCCGAACACCCACGCCAGGGTCCAGCTGAGGCCAGCCAACCCATGGGCGAACAGTGCCGCCGCCACCAGGCCGAGGGCACTGCGCACCAGCACCAGCTGCAGGGCCGAACGCTGCTGCTCCCGTCCCGCCAGCCGCAGATTCAGGCCGCCATCGAACAGCACCAGGCTGACCAGGAGACCGATCAGGGGCGCAAGACCATCACCGAGCACCTCCGGGCGCACCAGATCAAGACCGGCGCGACCGATCAGCAGACCGACCGCCAACAGCACCACCACCGCCGGCAGTCGGAAGAAACGGGCCAGCAGCTGGGCGCAGGAGCCGGCCAGAAAAGCCAGCGACCAGGTGAGATCAAGACGGTTCAGAGCCATCGGAGCCCCCACCCGCCCAGGGAAGGGTCTGAACGCACGGCCGGGTTGCCATCAACCATCGAGACTGTGGGTGTACTGAGGCTCCACCCGGATCGCCAGGACACTGGAGGGACGCAGCACCAGGTATTCGCCCGGCAGCTCCTGAATCGGCACATTGACAAAGGTCTCGGCGCTGGAGGCGGTGAGCACACCGCCGTACCACTGCTGAAAGGCCTCCAGACTCTCGAACATCACCATCTCCCGATGACCGCCGGCCAGGATCAGATGCACGCGATAGGAGCTGGGGGTTCGGCTCATGGCGGGACGAAGGGTCCGATCGGCAACTCTGGCAGGCTGGGGCCATCGACCGGGCAGGGCGGCACTGGAATGGCCCCAGGGACAAGCAACGCGACCACCCCCCCCCCTGCCGGCACCCCTGGCAGCGGTGCCGCGGCGCCGAACACGCTGCCGGGCGATGAACCGCCAGACCGCTCCCAACGACCGCTGCTGCTGCTGGTGGACGGCCACTCGCTGGCCTTCCGCAGCTTCTATGCCTTCTCCAAGGGTGGAGAAGGAGGGCTGAGCACCCAGGCGGGTGTTCCCACCAGCGTCACCTACGGCTTCCTCAAGGCTCTGCACGACAACGTGCGCGGGCTCACCCCCCAGGGTGTGGTGATCGCCTTCGACACGGCCGAACCCACCTTCCGCCACGAAGCCGATGCGGCCTACAAGGCCCACCGCGATCAGGCCCCGGAACACTTCTTCGCCGATCTCGACAATCTGCGCACGATCCTCGCCGAAGATCTCGATCTGCCGCTGTGCCTGGCGCCGGGCTTCGAGGCCGATGACGTGCTCGGCACCCTGGCCAACCGCGCCGCCGCCGCCGGGTGGCGCGTACGGATTCTCTCGGGTGATCGCGACCTGTTTCAGCTCGTGGACGACGACCGCGACATCGCGGTGCTCTACATGGGCGGCGGCCCCTACGCGAAGAACAGCGGGCCCACCGAGATCCGTCGCGAGGGCGTGATCGCCAAACTCGGCGTGACGCCCGAGGAGGTGGTGGACCTCAAGGCCCTCACCGGCGACAGCTCCGACAACATTCCCGGCGTCAAGGGGGTGGGACCGAAGACGGCGATCACCCTCCTCCAGGCCCACAACGATCTCGACGGCATCTACGCCGCCCTGGACCAGCTGCAGGCCGCAGGTCCGAAAGCAAAGGATCCCAGGGGTGCCCTGAAGGGCGCCCTGCTGGAGAAGCTCCGGGTGGACCGGGACAGCGCCTACCGCTCGCGCCATCTGGCGGAGATCCTGATCGACATCCCCCTGCCCAGCGAGCCACGGCTCGCCCTGGGCCGCGTCGATCCGGAACGTCTCAGCCGCAGCCTTGAAGAGCTGGAGCTGCACAGCCTGGCGCGCCAGGCGAACAGTTTTGCCCGCCTTTTCTCCGGCGCAGCCCATCAACCCGCAGATCTGAACGGCACGCCATCCGAGCAGCAGACCAGGACCACGGGGACAGCGGCGGAACAGCCGAAGACCACAAAGCCAGGGAGCAGCAAGCCTTCAGAAGCGGCTGCGACCGGTGCCGTCGACGCAGGGGCGGCCGATGGCGATCAGGGCTCGACCCTGCCGACAGCGGCGGGCACGCACCGACCCGAGCTCAGACCCCAGCTCAGACCCCAGCTGATCGGAAACAGCCAGCAACTGGCTGATCTGGTGCAGATCCTGATGGCGGCCACCGATCCGGCCGCTCCGGTGGCCCTCGACACCGAGACCACGGCCCTCAACCCCTTCCATGCCGAGCTGGTGGGCCTCGGAGTGGCCTGGGGCGAAGGACCGGAGGAGCTGGCCTACATCCCGATCGGGCATCAACCGGCGGTCGCGGCTGATCTGCTGAGCGAAGCCCCTTCCGCTCCGACCCAGCTCCCACTGGATCAGGTGCTCACCGCCCTGGCTCCCTGGCTGGCCAGCGCCGCCCATCCCAAGGCCCTCCAGAACGCCAAGTACGACCGGCTCGTGCTGCTGCGCCATGGCCTGAGCCTGGATGGCGTGGTGATCGACACGCTCCTGGCCGATTACCTGCGCGATGCCAACGCCAGACACGGCCTCGAGGTCCTGGCGGAGCGCAATTTCGGCTTCACGCCCACGAGCTACGCCGAACTGGTCCCCAAGGGTGCCGATTTCTCGATCGTTCCGATCGATCAGGCAGCGCAGTACTGCGGCATGGATGTGCATGTCACCCGGCGGCTGGCGCCGCTGCTGCGCGCCGAGCTCACCGCCATGGGCCCGGCACTCACCCATCTGCTCGATGCCGTGGAGCTGCCGCTTGAACCAGTGCTGGCCCTGATGGAAGCCACCGGCATCCGCATCGATTGCCCCTACCTGGCGACCCTCTCGAGCGAGCTGGCGACCACCCTGCTGCGCCTGGAGACGGACGCCCGGGCGGCGGCCGGGGTTGCCTTCAATCTGGCCTCACCGAAGCAGCTCGGTGAACTGCTCTTCGAGACCCTGGGGCTGGACCGCAAGAAATCACGCAAGACCAAAACCGGCTGGAGCACGGATGCCACCGTGCTTGAGAAACTTGAAAAAGACCACCCGGTGGTGCCGCTGGTGCTCGAGCACCGCACCCTGAGCAAACTGAAGAGCACCTACGTGGATGCATTGCCGGCGCTGGTGGAAGCGGAGACCGGTCGGGTGCACACCGATTTCAATCAGGCGGTCACCGCCACCGGTCGCCTGAGCAGCAGCAATCCCAACCTCCAGAACATCCCGATCCGCACCGACTTCAGCCGCCGGATCCGCAAGGCCTTCCTGCCCCAGGAGAACGGGCAGCTGATCAGTGCCGACTACTCCCAGATCGAGCTGCGCATCCTCACCCATCTCTCCGGGGAAGAGGTGCTGGTGGAAGCCTTCAACAACGGTGACGATGTCCATGCCCTCACCGCCCGTCTGCTGCTGGAGAAGGACAGCATCAGCCCCGAGGAACGACGCCTGGGCAAAACGATCAACTTCGGAGTGATCTATGGCATGGGAGCCCAACGGTTCGCCCGTGAGACCGGGGTGAGCCAGGCCGACGCCAAGGAGTTCCTGAGCCGCTACAAGGAGCGCTACCCGAAGGTGTTCGCCTACCTGGAACTGCAGGAGCGACTGGCGCTCAGCCGCGGCTATGTGGAAACAATCCTGGGGCGCCGACGGCCGTTCGTGTTCGATCGCAACGGCCTGGGGAGGCATCTCGGCAAGGATCCGCTGGCGATCGATCTGGAGACCGCCCGTCGTGGCGGCCTGGAGGCTCAGCAGTTGCGAGCCGCCGCCAACGCCCCGATTCAGGGCTCCAGCGCCGACATCATCAAACTGGCGATGGTGCAACTGCAGCGGCGCCTGCAGGAGACGGGGCTACCCTCCCGCCTGCTGCTGCAGGTGCACGATGAACTGGTGCTCGAGGCGCCCCCGGACTACCTGGACGCCACCGTGACCCTGACCCGGGAGACGATGGCCCACGCCCTGGAACTGAGCGTGCCGCTGCGGGTGGAGATCGGCGTCGGCCCGAACTGGATGGAAGCGAAATGAACGCCAAGGGGCTGACCTACAGTTGACGAAAGCCCACGGATCTGTGAGCGACAGCTGTTCCGGTGCACCAGCTCCACGCCGCCGACGCTCCCGCGGACGTGAACTGCTCTGTCCCGCTCACGGGGACCAGCGGATTGAGGGCAATGGCAAGAAATATTTTCTGCATCTTCTGACCCCGGAACAACTCAAGGAGCGGGGCATGAACGATAAAAAAGCCAGACTTCTGATCAACGCTTACCCGGTGCTGGTGTTAAGCAACGAATGGCTGGAAGAACTCTTCTGCCCGCAGTGCGGAACGAGTCGCTGGTGTCATGTGATCAGGCACGACAGGGTGAAACACACGGTGCGCTGGGCCCCGCGGGAGCTCTGGGAGCAGGTGGCGCATGTCGATCCCGTGATGGCCAATCCAACGGTGAGTGAGTTCAGCCGACGAGAAGCACATCGCCACAGCCATCGCACCGAACGTGGTGGCCGCTGGTTTGACAACTAGTGAAAGCCCATCAGCCGGCAATGTCATCCAGGCAGGCCATGACAACGGCGTGCAGGCCGAACCGGCCGGAAATCCATGACGTCATCCGCGAACGCCATCGGACAAGGGGTGGTGCTGCTACGAGTCCTGTCTGAACAGGATCGCCGGCACGGGGGCGCAGGATGAAAGAATGGAGCTCTGGAGGGCTCGGGGAACCACCATGACGGTGTTGGTCACCGGTGCCGCCGGCTTCATCGGCTACCACCTCAGCCATCGGCTGCTGCGTGAGGGAACACCGGTGGTCGGTTATGACAATTTCAATGCCTATTACGACCCGAGCCTGAAGCGGGCCCGCTTTCAGCAGCTGATCGACCTCAGCCGCGAACGAGGAACACCCTTTCAGATGGTGGAAGCCGACCTCGAAGATGGCGGGACTGTCGACGCCACCTTCCGGCAGCACCGTCCACAACGGGTCGTGCACCTGGCCGGTCAGGCCGGCGTGCGCCATTCGCTCGAAAACCCAGCGGCCTACATCCAGAGCAATCTGGTGGGTTTCGGCCACATTCTTGAGGGGTGTCGCCATCACGGAATCGAGCACCTCGTCTATGCCTCAAGCAGTTCGGTGTATGGCGGTAATCGCCGGCTTCCCTTCAGCGAACAACATGCCGTGAACCATCCGGTGAGCCTCTATGCAGCCACCAAGAAGGCCAACGAGCTGATGGCACATACCTACAGTCATCTCTACGAACTACCGGCCACAGGGCTGCGCTTCTTCACGGTCTATGGGCCCTGGGGCCGCCCCGACATGGCGCCGATGCTGTTCGCCAGAGCGATCCTGGACGGCGATCCGATCAAGGTCTTCAACCAGGGGCAGATGGTGCGGGATTTCACCTACATCAGCGATATCGTTGAAAGCCTGATCAGGATTCTGGGAAAACCGGCAACGCCTGATCAAGCCTTCGACTTTCAGGCTCCCGATCCAGCCACGAGCTGGGCCCCCCACCGCCTCTTCAACATCGGCAATGCCGATCCGATTCCCTTGATGCGCTTCATCGAAGCCCTGGAAACATCGCTGGGCATCAAGGCCAGCAGAACCTTCCTACCGATGCAGCCGGGGGATGTGACCACGACGGCGGCCGACACCTCCGCCCTGGAGGCCTGGATCGGCTTCCGACCCAACACCTCGATCCAGGCGGGGGTCGATCAGTTCGTGTCCTGGTATCGCGACTATGTCAGACGTTGAGCTGCCGCCCGATCGGGCGGCCATCGCCAGCGGATCTCCCGCCTTCGCCTACGTTCAACCGTTCCCCCGTCGGCGGCCAGATCTCCCGTGACCCTGCGTCTCAGCAACACCCTCACCCGGCGCCTCGAGACCTTCGAACCACTGCAGCCGGGCAGGGTCAGCGTCTACTGCTGCGGGGTGACGGTCTACGACCTCTGCCACCTCGGCCATGCCCGCAGCTACATCGCCTGGGACGTGCTGCGCCGTTACCTGATCTGGAGCGGCTACGTCGTCACCTTCGTGCAGAACTACACGGACATCGACGACAAGATCCTGGGCCGTGCCGCGGAGGAGGGCAGCTCGATGCAGACGGTGAGCGAACGCAACATCGCGGCCTTCGTGGCCGACATGGCGCGGCTCAACATCCTGCCGGCCGATCGGATGCCACGCGCCACTGCCAGCCTCGAGGCCATCCGGCGTCTGATCAGCGAGCTGGAAGCACGGGGTGCCGCCTATTCCGCCGACGGCGATGTGTATTTCGCCGTCATGAAGCACAGCGGTTATGGCAAGCTCTCCGGCCGCGACCTGACCACCCAGCAGGACAACGCCGCCGGCCGCGTCGCCTCAGACGAGGAAGCCCGCAAACACCATCCCTTCGACTTCGCCCTCTGGAAAGCCGCCAAACCGGGGGAACCGAGCTGGGACTCCCCCTGGGGACCGGGTCGACCCGGCTGGCACATCGAATGTTCAGCGATGGTGCGCGAGGAGCTGGGCGACACGATCGACATCCACCTCGGCGGCGCCGACCTGATCTTTCCGCACCACGAGAACGAGATCGCCCAGTCGGAAGCGGCCAGTGGCAAGGAGCTGGCCCGCTACTGGCTGCACAACGGCATGGTGAACGTGGGCGGCCAGAAGATGAGCAAATCGCTCGGCAATTTCACCACGATCCGGGCTCTCCTCGATTCCGGCATCTCGCCGATGACCCTGCGCCTGTTCACCCTCCAGGCCCACTACCGCAAACCGCTGGACTTCACCGCCGAGGCTCTTGAAGCCGCCGCCGCCGGCTGGCAGGGCCTGAATGCAGCCCTCGGTCTGGCGGTGGATCTCACCTCCCCAGCCTCCGGACAGGATCCAGCGGACCCTGACCGCGCCAGAGCCCAGCAGGCCTCAGACCCCAGCCCCCTGAGCGAGATCCTGGTCGCTGCCCGCCAGCGCTTCATCGCTGCCATGGACGATGACCTGAACACCTCCGCCGCCCTGGCGGTGCTGTTCGACCTGGCCAGGCCACTGCGCTCGCTGGCCAACCGCCTGGAACGCGGGGACCAGGCCGCCGCTGCCGAAGCGCGGACTGAGGAGCTTGTCGCCAGGGCGGCGCTGCTGCAGGAACTCAGCGCCGTTCTCGGACTGCGACGGGAAACCGCCGAGCAGGCGCCTGGATCCTCCCCAGCCGGCGACAGCATCGCCGCCGGCCCGAGCGACTCCCACATTCAGGCGCAGATCGAGGCCCGCCAGGCCGCCAAGGCCGCCCGCGATTTTGCCAGCGCCGATCGCATCCGCGATCAGCTCAGGGCCGCAGGCATCGAGCTGATCGACCGCCCGGGCGGTCTGACCGAATGGCTGCGGCGCTGAGGGCTGCGGGGCCGCCCGCTCCGCTGAGCCTTCAGTCCTGGGCACCCGGAGGCTTCTGCTGATCGCGCATCATCGTTTCGATCCTGCGGATGCGCACAACGGTGGTGCTCCACACCTCCTTCTGGAAGCCCGGCGGGCTCTGCTCCACCAGCTGCTCAATCGGCTCACCCCGTTCAAAGGCATCCCAGAGCTGGCGCTCCAGCCGGGCCCGTTCGATGAAGTTCCAGCGTTGCAGCCAGGTCGGCAGTGGGGCCATCGAGGGAAATCCTTTGCCGCCAGTTAAGCCGTCCAGCCGCCCAGAGCGCGCAGAGAGGCGGCCGCCGCCGTAGCCCGGCACCTTGACGGGCCGGACTCGGAGCACCGTTCCTGAGGCCGGGGTGCGCCTTCACCGGCGCCGGGGCATTCCATCCCCAGGGCGCTGCTGACAGTGGGAGACTGGCACGCACCTTCGCCGATCCGCCCGTGAAAGCCCTCAGCGTGCTGGGATCCACCGGCTCGATCGGCACCCAGACCCTGGAGCTGGCCGAGGAGTTCCCCGATCGCTACCGGGTGGTGGCGCTCACCGCCGGCAACAACCTCGACCTGCTGGTGAAGCAGATCGTCCGTCACGGCCCCGAGGTGGTGGCCCTGGCCGATCCGGAGCGCCTGAACGAGCTGCGCGAGCGCCTGAACGCGCTTGGGAGGAGCGAACAGCCCGCCCGCCTGCCGGAGCTGCTGGCCGGCAGCGATGGCCTCTGCGCCGCCGCCGCCTGGCCCACGGCTGATCTTGTGGTGACCGGCATCGTCGGCTGCGCCGGCCTGCTGCCGACCCTGGCCGCCATTCGCGCCGGCAAGGATCTGGCGCTGGCCAACAAGGAAACCCTGATCGCCGCCGGTCCGGTGGTGCTGCCGGAACTGGAGAAATCAGGCAGCCGCCTGCTGCCGGCCGATTCCGAGCATTCCGCCATCTTCCAGTGCCTGCAGGGCACGCCCTACGCCGAAACGGCACGCCTCTCCACCGGCACTCCCACACCCGGGCTGCGCCGCATTCAGCTCACCGCCAGCGGCGGCGCCTTCCGCGACTGGGATCCCGCCGATCTGATCAAGGCCACCGTCGCCGATGCCACGAGCCATCCCAACTGGAGCATGGGCCGCAAGATCACGGTCGATTCGGCCAGCCTGATGAACAAGGGGCTTGAAGTGATCGAAGCCCACTACCTCTTCGGCCTTGATTACGATCAGATCGAGATTGTGATCCACCCGCAATCGATCATCCATTCGATGGTGGAGCTGGCCGATTCCTCCGTGCTGGCCCAGCTGGGCTGGCCGGACATGAAGCTGCCGATCCTCTACTGCCTGAGCTGGCCGGAGCGTCTGACCACGCCCTGGCGCCGCCTCGACCTCACCGAAGTGGGGGCGCTCACCTTCCTCAAGCCGGATCCGGCCAAATATCCCTGCATGGAGCTGGCCTATGCAGCCGGTCGCGCCGGCGGCACGATGCCCGCCGCCATGAACGCCGCCAACGAGCAGGCGGTGGCGCTCTTCCTCGACGAACAGGTGCACTTCCTCGACATCCCGAAGCTGATCGACGTGGTGTGCGAACGCCACAAGGCCGACCTCACAGCCCACCCCTCCCTGTCCGACGTGCTGGCCGTGGACGCCTGGGCCCGCCAGGCGGTGCGTGAGGCTGCCGCCGACCTCAGGGCCAAGGCTCCGGCTGCGCTGCTGGTCTGATCCCGCCAACGTCTCCCCCGCCAGGCCGATGCCGACCCCCGCGACCGGTGCCCTCCGGGTCTCACACCATCTGCTGCTCTGCGCAACCCCGACCAAGGCTCTCTGCAACAGGGATCCGGCCGTCGGCGCTGCCAGCTGGGAGGCCCTGAAACGCCTGGTGCGCGAGCTGGGCCTCGAGGATCCCAGCCGGCCCGCAGGAATCGTGCTGCGCACCAAGGCCGACTGCCTGCGGATCTGCGCCGAGGGTCCGGTGCTGCTGATCTGGCCGGAGGGGACCGTCTACGGAGGCGTGACGCCGGAGCGGATCGAACGCATCGTGCAGGAGCACGTGATCGCCGGCACCCCGATCGAGCCCTGGATTGTCCGCCGCCATCAGATCAACGGCTGAGGGATGAGGGGGGGCAGGTCACCCCCGTTCGCTGACGTTCGGGAGGTCCGAGGCCACTCAGGTGAGCCGCCCTGAGGCCAGCAACTGCAGCAGCCAGCGCACCGTCAGCCGATCGCCCCAGCAGGCGCGCGGGCTGTCGCCACGCCCATGGAAACCGTTGTGCCCCCCATGGCGGCTGATCAGGATCCGGGGAGCAGCAGCGTCTCCCGCCAGGACATCCACCGCCGTGGCCTTGACTGCCGTGGCCTTGACTGCCGTGGCCTTGCCGGACGGGGAATCAGCCAGCGCCTGCGCCACCCGGTGAAGCGCGGCCACCGGCACCCAGGGATCATCCTCGGCGTGCACCAGCAGCGTGGGCGGCAGAACGGAGCGCCGCTCCGGATCGAGCAGAGCCGCAAGCGGACTGGCCTCGGCGTAGTACTGCTCCACGGAGCCATAGCCCCAGCGGGGGGCCGTGATCCGCTGATCGAAGACCCGGATCGAGGACGGACCACCCGCCAGCGTCAGGGCGAGACGCTCAGCCGCCGGAATGCCGAAGGGATCCTCAAGGGTCTGCGCGACCAGCCGCTTCAGCAGCCAGCGGGCATAGACGCGGTTGCGCGGCTGCGCGATCCGGGCGCTGCAGGCCGCCAGATCGAGGGGGCTGCTCAGGCAGACCAGGCCATCGAGCAGCGGCGGTCCGGAGGCGACCAGCAGGGCATTGAGCAGAATCGTGCCGCCAAGCGAGAGGCCAACCCCGAACAGCGGCCGGCCGGCGGCCACCGTTCGCAGCTGGGCCAGCACGGGCAGCAGATCGGCGTTGCATTCGGCGGCATAGGTGCCGGCCGCCAGCGGCCGACCAGCGCCGGCGCCCCGCAGATTGAGCCGCAGCACCGCCAGATCCGCATCCTGCAGGGCCAGGGCCAGGCGCCGCAGGCCTTCACGGTCGCTGGATCCTCCAAGGCCATGGAGCAGCACCACCAGCGCCGCACCGTCTCCGCCCCCGGTAGGCGCATCGAGGACACCCAGCAGCTGCTCACCACCAGGCAACGGCAGTGGCAGCGCACGCCCGAGGTCAGGCGGCAGGCGCACCGGCCGCACCGTGTCGCGCAGGGTCTGCAGGTCACCACCGATCCAGGGCAGACGCTGGCGCAGCGGAGCCAGCGCCAGGGGCCGGATCAGGTCCTGGCCAGGCAGCACAGGAGCTCTCAGGGACACAACGGCTCAGGCGGTCGTTCAGTCTGAAGAGGCCCGAACGCCGCGGAAGGAACTGACCCGGAGGGGCACGCCCCCCCGGCGACCCGAACCGGCAGCCCTGCTGGCGTCAACGGGCCGAAAGGGCCGCCTCCCGGCGCTGACCGACCCCGAGACTGCGGAGCTCGGCGGTGAGCTGCTGCAGCACGGCCTTAGCATCCCCGAAGACCATCGAGGTGTGGGGAAGCTCGAACAACCCATTGGCGATGCCCGCATAACCGGCACCGAGGCTGCGCTTGACCACGAACACCGAGCGGGCCTGATCCACCTCGAGCACGGGCATGCCGTACAGGGGGCTGTTCGGGTCGCTCTTGGCCTGCGGATTGACCACATCATTGGCGCCCAGCACGATCGCCACATCGGTGCGCGGGAAGTCAGGGTTGATCGCCTCCATCTCCACGAGCTGCTCATAGGGCACATCGGCCTCAGCCAGGAGCACATTCATGTGCCCGGGCATCCGCCCGGCCACCGGATGGCTCGCGTAGCTGACTTCGATGCCATGGCTCTCGAGCAGCCGTGCCAGTTCCTTGAGGCTGTGCTGGGCCTGGGCCACGGCCAGGCCGTAGCCGGGCACGAACACGACGCGTTCGGCCCCCTCAAGCGCCAGGGCACACTCCTCGGCGGAGCAGGAAGTGATGCGGGTGTAGCTGGCCGCATCCCCCTCCGCGCCAGCGGATCCGCCCGTCGCGACCCCCAGGGCCCCACCGAAGAGGACCGAGGCGAGGGAGCGGTTCATCGCCGTGCACATCACCTGGGTGAGGATCAGACCCGCGGCACCCACCATGGCGCCGGCCACGATCAGCAGCTGACTGCCGACCACGAAGCCGGCGGCGGCTGCCGCCACCCCCGAATAGGAGTTGAGCAGCGAAATCACCACAGGCATGTCGGCACCACCGATCGGCAGGGTGAGACCCACCCCCAGTAGCAGCGACAGGCCGGTGACGGCGGCCAGGCCCAGCCAGGCCTCGAGACCGAGGGCCGCCTCAGCGGTCAGCCCCTGGCGGAGCACGAGAAACGAAGCCCCCAGGGTGGTGATCAGCAGAGCGCCGTTGATCCAGTGCCGCACCGGCTTCAGCATCCAGCCCGGGGTCTCCAGAGCACCCTGCAGCTTGGCCATCGCCACCAGGGACCCACTGAAGGTGATCGCCCCCACCAGCACCGAGGCCAGCAACGAGACCAGCACCAGGGCATGACCGGCAGCACTGGGCAGAGCCGCCGCCCCGAGCGCGACCAGCAGCGAACTCATGCCGCCGCAGCCGTTGAACAGGGCCACAGCCTCCGGCATCGCCGTCATCGGCACCCGGTAGGCCAGCAGAGCACCGGCCGCCCCGCCCACCAACAGGCCGGCCAGCATCCAGGGCCAGCCGACGATTCCCTGCTCCAGCAGCAGACCGACGACCGCCAGGCCCAGGGCCAGGGCCGCCAGGCCATTGGCGCCACGGGCGCTGCGGATCCTTGAAAGCCCCTTGAGGCCGAGGGCGAGCAGGAGCACCGCCCCGAGATCAAACAGAAGATGGGGGGTCATCAGGAGGCCTCCTTGGCGGGGCGGTGACGCGACTGGAACATCGCGAGCATGCGATCGGTGACCAGGAAGCCACCGATGACGTTGAACAGGGCGAAACCGAGGGCGATCGCCCCCAGGAGCCGCAGGGCCGGATCAGGAGCGGAACCGATCAGGGCGAGCGCGGCCAGCATCGTGATGCCGCTGATCGCATTGGCCCCGGACATCAGGGGCGTATGGAGCGTGGGAGGGACCTTGCCGATCAGTTCCAGGCCGAGGAGGCTGCCGAGCAGCAGTACCCAGAGGGCTTCATTGAGGCTGCTCATGCCACCACCTCCTGTTGCACGGCGTTGGCGGGTCGGGGCAGCAGATCAGAGCGACGCCAACTGCCGCCATGGCTGATCAGGGCCGGATCGAGCAGAGGATCCTCGGGATCCAGGCTGAGGTTGCCCTCTCGCAGCAGCGCCTCGACCAGGGACGAGAGGTTGCGGGCATCGAGCGCACTGGCGTGCTGCGGCACCGATGCCGGCAGATTGCCGGCCCCGATCAGCTGCACCCCACCCACCTGGACCGGGCCATCGGCGCGACTGAGGGGGCAGTTGCCGCCCTGAGCCACCGCCAGATCCACCACCACCGATCCGGGGCGCATGTGGGAGAGCATCTCCTCGGTGATCAGCACCGGCGCCGGCTTGCCGGGGACCTGGGCGGTGGTGATCACCACGTCGGCCTCCGCGAGGTGGGGCACCAGCAGCTGGCGCTGGGCCTCGAGGAAGACCTCGCCGGCCTGGCGGGCATAGCCGCCGCTCTCACCCGGTTTCTCGGGCAGTTCCGGCGGTTCGATGAAACGGGCGCCGAGGGATTCCACCTGCTCCTTGACGGCGGCGCGCACATCACTGACCTTGACCACGGCACCGAGGCGTCGGGCGGTGGCCACGGCCTGAAGGCCGGCAACACCGGCGCCCAGCACCACAACCCGAGCCGCCTGCACGGTGCCGGCGGCGGTCATCAGCATCGGGAAGAAGCGATCGAGGGCCGCAGCGGCCAGCAGCACCGCCTTGTAACCGGCGATGTTGGCCTGCGATGACAGCGCATCCATCGCCTGGGCCCGGCTGATGCGCGGCAGGAGCTCCAGAGCGAGCAGCGACACCTGGCGGGCCGCCAAGGTCTGGAGGGTGGACACGTTCCGGTGGGGATCAAGCAGGCCCAGGAGCAGGGCCCCGGGACGAAGAGCCGTGAGCACCTCCTCCTCGGGCAGCTGGACCACCAGCACGGCGTCGGCGCTGTGCCAGAGCGCGGAATCGGGCGAGACCACCCGGGCGCCTGCCTCCGCATAGGCCGCATCGGCGAAACCGGCGGCCAATCCGGCGCCGGCCTCGATCAGGCACTCACAACCGAGGCCACTCAAGCGTTTCACCGTTTCCGGTGTGGCTGCCACCCGCCGCTCCTCGGCGCGTCGTTCAGCAGGAATCAGGAGTCTGGTCACAATGTCGGGCCGCCCATGGTGCGGTCTCCCCTGGAAGGAAACATCCCCCAGTGATTGACCCGTCCGCCGGGAAAGGCAACATCGATCGTGCCGATGTGAGCACACGGGCACAAAACAGTCGGGGCACGCAACAAAGCGGAGACGTTCGCTTGCCAGGGGCAGCGGGTGCTGGCTAGGGCAGGACTGTTTCGCCCCTTTCCCCATGGCCCTGACGGCCGTCGAATGTCCGAATGGCATCTGCCACAGCCATCACGGCGGGCATGCCATCGCCCGCGACGAACTGCACCAGAACCTGATTCAGCACGGTCCTGACTGGTGTGAACGGGTTGCGGAGCGGATCTACGAGATCTCCGTCGACACCTTCTGCCAGATGGTGATGCCCCATCTGCAGGAGCAGGGTTGGCAGCGACGGCACCTCGACTGGGAGTTCAAGCTCAATGAAGGGGGAGCCGAAGCGGAGCGGACGCTGGTGGATGGCGCCATCAACGCCATGGAAAGCTTCCTGCGCAGCTCGGAAGTGCAGCGTCTGTTCATCAAGGAACTGGTGCAGGGCACCCTGGCGGAAGCTGAACAGAGCGACAGTCGCCGTGCGGCGGTGCGGCACCTGATTGAACAGGAACTGCTCGCCGACCTGGAACAACGTCAGGAGGTGCTGCTCGATCGCCTGACCGAGCACACCATCGCCCAGGGGGTCGACGACCGCCAACGGGCACGCCATGCCGCCGCAGAAGCCCTCGATGAGGTGCATCACCTGCTGGTGAACCACGCCGAAGCCCTGGGCTGAGGTCAAGGTCGCAGCGCGGCGACCGGGGCCGGGCCTCAGGTCGCCGCCAGCCACTCCGAGAGGGAGGTCTTCGGCAGCTGCGGATCGCTGGTGACCTCAAGAATGCGCCCCTCGCTGGCGGGATCAGCCAGGGCATCGAGGCAGACGCGGGCGACGAGCCGGCGGGGGATGCTGCGGCTCTGCTGCTGATCGGCACCACTGAGCCGCAGCCCCTCGCGATCGATGTTGTCCTCCCGCTCACTGAGACCTCCGGGCCGCACGATCGTCCAGCGCAGGCCGCTCGTCTCAAGCCAGCGCTCCCCGAGGCGCTTCCAGACGAGGATCAGCCCGAAGAGATTCAGGGGATGCCGCCAGCGACCGGCGCAGAGGGAGCTGACCAGCACCACCCGCTCCAGGCCCACCGCCTTCGCGGCCGTCAGCTGGGTACGCACACCGAGAGCATCGACCCGCAAGGGACCGGTGAGATCGACCGACGGCCTGGCGCCGGTGGCGATCACCAGGGCCTCACAGCCGCTGAGCGCCTGATGGAGCGCCTCTGTCTGCTGCAGATCGAGACGGACGATCTCGGCGCCCTCCAGGCAGGCGGGAAGCACCGACCCGGGGCGGACCAGGGCCCTGACCTGCCAACCCCGCTGCATCGCCTCCTGGGCCACCCGCCAACCGGTCTTTCCGGAGGCTCCTGAGACCGCAAGTCTTGCCATCGTGTCCAAGGCCGCCTGACGACCATTTCAGACAGCCGTTCTAGAAGAGCGGCAGCAGCTCCTGCTCCACGGCCAGGGCCCAGCTGTGGGCACCACGCTGGCGCAGCACACGACCACGCAGGATCAGGGGGTCGATGTCACAGTCCACGGCCAGGGCCCGCTCGAGCAGGGCCCGCTGATCGCCGGCCGGTAAGGCAAAGAAGAGAGAATCAAACGGTCTTTCCATGGCAACAGACAACGGCGACAGAAAGCGAAAGGCCCGAAAGGGGCTGATGGCCGGACCATAGAGACGCTATCTCCTGAACCTATAGGCGCAACCACTCATCTTCCGCATCTTCCCCGCACAATGGCGCCATGGGCATCCCTTCCTTCGACCTGGGTTCATCGCGCCGCTCCCCGGCCCGGGCAGGGGCTGCCCCGACGACGGGCCCTGCAGCCTCAGGCGCCATGCAACCGCGGCAGTGGCAGAGCCGGTTGATTCAGCTGCTGCGGGCGCGATTGATCCAACCGGACCAGCGGGGACGGGATGTGCTGATCCACGCCGGTCCGGGCGCCGGCAAGACCCTCGGAGCTCTGCTCGGCTTCAGCCGTCTCAAGGCTGAAGGGCACCTCGATCACTTCCTGGTGTTCTGCCACCGCAGTTCGATCGCCGCCCAATGGCGCGCTGCAGCCGTTCGGCTGGGCCTGGTCCTGCAGGAATGGGATCCCCAGAACACCGACCGCCATCGCGATGGCAGCGGCTGGGACGGCCTGCTGCTCACTTACCAGAGCGCCGGACGTCAGGGGGAAGGGCTCGCGGATCAGCTGCAGGCGCTGCCCCTGGGGCGCTGGCTGGCGATGGCCGATGAGGTGCATCACCTGGGCCTCGATCCGGAGGAACCGGAGGCGAGTGCCTGGGGCCACGCCTTCAGCCGCCTGACCGAAACCGCTGATCTGCGCCTCGGGCTGACGGGAACACCGTTCCGGGCCGACAACCTCGCCTTCTGCGCCGCCCGGCGGGTGCAGGTGCAGGAGGACGGGATCTGGATGGAGCAGATCGCCCCGGATCTGAGCGTCGAACCGCACCAGCTGATCGTGGCCGGAGACGTGCGTCCGCTCGAGTTCCGCTTCCAGGACGGCTGGGTGGAACCCGGACGGGAGGACGGAGACCCGGAGGCCGAACAGTCCCCCCTCTCGGCCGAAGCCAGGGAAAGCTGGCGCGCCCGCAATCTGCGGCGTGCGATTCAGCCTGGGGATGACAGCAGCATTGCCCTGCGCCTGCTGCTCAAGGCCCGCCAGCGCCTCGGCAAGGTCCGGCGTGAGCATCCGGAGGCGGCGGGCCTGGTGATCGCCCGCGACATCAGCCACGCCCGCCGCATCGCCGGCCTGCTCGAGGAGGAAGGCGACGAGGTGTCGCTGGTGCATTCGCAGGATCCCGAGGCGGCGCGGCGGCTGACAGCGTTTCAGGAAGGGAACAGCGACTGGCTTGTGAGCATCGACATGTGCGCCGAAGGGTTCGATGCCCCACGGATCCGGGTGGTGGCCTACCTGACGACGGTCGTCACCCGCAGCCGCTTCGTGCAGGCGATCACACGGGCCGTGCGCCTCGATGGCAGCCGTGCCGAGCTGGAGCCGATTCCACGGCACCCCTCCTTTGTCTTCGCGCCGGCCGACCCGCTGCTGATGGCCTACGCCCGCAACTGGTCCCTGAGCGAGCCGTACCTGATCCGCCCCCGGCCGGAGGCCGACAGCGACCCGACCAGTGGCCAGGCGCGCGCAGGCACGCTGCCGATGAGTGCGATCGACGAACAGGCCGGCCGCCTGATCCGGATGCGAGGGCCCGAGCTGCCTCACTTCCTCAGCAAGAGAGCCTGAGAGACAACGGCGACCAGCAGAGCGAGACGACCTGAGACCAACAAGAACAACAATTGATCAGGACTGCGAAGGATCGAGATAACAGATGATTCCAATTCATCCCTCAATGTGGCAATCGATACCTTGGGGCGGCCCGCCATCGACCAAGGTGGTGCGAACGGAGGAACAGTGATGGACGCCCTTGTGAAACGCCGCCTGACCGTCGCCACCAGCTGGGCCGTGGCCAGGATCTCCGCCCTCGATGCCCTTCAGAGCTACGAAGAGAGCTACGGACTGACCGAGGAGTTCCGCGAGTGGATCCTCTGCTTCGACCAGCACCCTGAACTGCTGGAGGACTCCGTGCTGATGTCACCGTCGCCCGCGACCCTGCAGCTGCTCAGCCAGCAGGCGTTGCGCCATCCCAACGACCGCAACAACGACGACCTGCTGGAGATCTGAATCTTCAGAATCAAACAATAATCTTAAGGCTCGATTGTTTCGTCTCCCGTTGCCCTGAAGGCCTCAGCCCAGGGCCGTGTCTGTTCCGCTGCCGGCCGCCCCAGGA
>JBJTBH010000047.1:0-4492 GCA_046091285.1 Cyanobacteriota bacterium
AAGGATGGTTGCCTTGGCTCCAATTGAAGACAAGCTCTTCTTTGTAGCCTTTGTAGATCGCGACCCGGCAAGGAGAATTATTAGTCTACGCAGAGCCAATTGACGTGAGGTCAGTCACTATGTCAAAGCCATTAAGGAAGATCAGCCTGAAGATGCCGACACTTGAGGAGGATAAGTTGATTACTGAGGCAGCGGAATCAGATCCTGATGCCCTTCCGCTTACAGAGGAGCAGATGAGCGCGATGGTCCCCATTCGTGTGCTGCGCGGTCGTCCCAAGTTGGCGAATAAAAAGAAGCTGGTTTCAATCCGATATAGTCCTGAGGTCATTGACTATTTCAGAGCGTTAGGAGCTGGTTGGCAAGCTCGTATGGATGCTGTGCTGAAGGATTATGTTAAAGCGCACTCCCAGGACGACGATCCGCTCTGGCGCATGGCGTAGGTTGATTTCGGCGGTATCCGCCAACCTGTCTCCCTGGTCTGCCTGCCTGAGGCGCGGGAGGGAGACCGGGTGCTGGTGCACGTGGGCCTGGCGCTGAGCCTGGTGGACGATTCAGAGGACGCGACCGCTCTCTGAATGAACACAACAAGCCCGCGAAAAGACACTCTCCCCTCTCCTGACACGCACTGCCGACTTTTAGAAAGGCGGTGAGGGTCTCAGGCCCTATCGATGGCTGCAGCCCAGTCACGGGAAACAGGCGTTGCCGCTGGCGGACGACCGGTCAAACCGGCACCGGCAAGCTCATTGCAGGCGTGCCGGCCGACTGTCCCCCGTCGCTCAGGCCGCGCGATGGCGCAGGAAGCCAGCGATCTCATCCGCCGGCATCGGCCGGCCCATCAGGTAGCCCTGCATCTGATTGCAGCCATGCTGAAGCAGAAAGCTGCGCTGCTCCTCACTCTCGACGCCCTCGGCGATGGAGCTCATCCCCAGGGACCGGGCCAGCGAGATCACCGCCTCGACGATCAGCGCGCCATTGGGATCATCGAGACTGCTGGCGACGAAGGAGCGATCGATCTTAAGGCGATCGATGGGAAAGCTACCCAGATAACTGAGCGACGAATAACCGGTACCGAAATCATCGATGGCGATACGAATGCCACGTCTCTGAAAGTGCTGCAGCGCTTCTCGCGTGCGCTTGGGGTTCTCCATCATCACCGTTTCAGTGATCTCCAGTTCGAGCAGTGCGGGATTAAGACCATGCTCAGCGAGGGCCTGATCGACCTTCTTCTCCAGATCAGGAACAGCGAACTGACGGGCCGATAGATTCACAGAAATACTGTAGCTGCCGAGCCCTTCGCGCTGCCAGCGGACCGCTTCGCGGCAGGCCTGATTAAGCACCAGAAAATCAATCTCGGTGATGATTCCCGTATCCTCAGCCACAGGAATGAAACTTCCTGGCAACACCAATCCACGTTCGGGATGCCACCAACGCAGCAGCGCCTCCCAACCGATCAGTCGGAGACTGTCGAGCTCCCACTGGGGCTGGTAGTAAATCTGGAACTGATCGCTGTCGAGCGCCTGCCTGAGATCACGTTCCAGGCTGAGCCGTTCCTGAACCGATCGGTTCATCTGCTCGGTGAAAAACATCCAGCCGTCGCGACCGCGTGACTTGACCTCATACATCGCCATGTCCGCCTGCCGCATCAACGTCTCGATGTCAGCGGCATCATCAGGATAGAAACTCGCTCCGATCGATGGCGAAATGACCAGCGGAACCGAATCGATCAGCACTGGATCACGGAAGGCTTGATGCAGCTTCTGAATTACATGTCCTGCATCATAGGTATCGTTAATGTTTTCGATGATCAACACGAATTCATCGCCACCCATCCGTGCCACCATGTCGCCGCCTTGAACAGCACTGCTCAGACGCTGGGCAACCTCCTGCAATAGCGCATCACCGCTGCCGTGGCCCATCGAATCATTGATCAGCTTGAAGCGGTCCAGATCCACGAACAACACCAACAGTTTGCGATCACTGCGCTGGGCGCGCTCCAGAGCCTGCTGGGCGGCCTCCAGCAGACCGAAGCGATTGGGCAACTTGGTCAGCTGATCCTGGCGCGCCATCTCACCAAGCCGACGATTGCGCTCCTCCAGCATCAGCTGCTGCTGCTGGCGGGACTGGGCATCCTTCACCCCAACGCCGATCACTGCACCCACCACCAGCAGCGCGAACAACCCCTGTCCCACCTGCAGACCCACCATCTCCTTGCCGACGCTCTGACGCAGCCAGCTGCCATCCACCCGATACAGCACCTTGGCCTTGAGCGTCGGGATGGCGGCCACCACGATGACGTTGTTGCCTTCGGGAATCACCTTCAGATCCCTGCCCTGATGGACATCCTTCAGGATCAATAGATAGCGGCTGGGTGCACGCTCATCGCGTTTGGGAACCGCTGCAGGCTTGGCGAGCAGAAGACCTTCGCGATTGGCCACAAACAGGGGATGGGCTAGTATGCCGGTGCTGAGATCACTGGAATCGAACAGATTGGCCAGCAGCTTGGACACCACCATGTCGTGTCCGAGCGAGCCGGCCCATCGGCCGTGGCGGAAGAAGGGCGCCACCACGCTGATCGACCAGTCTTTGGCTGCCGGGTCATATTCCGGGCCCACCCAGCGGGGCACTCCGGACGGGTTCCGCTTCGGATCGGTGAGGGTCACCCAGGGGGTCTGGCGATAGTCGAGCTTGGATCCGGCGTCATAGAGGTAATCGGGCTTGGTGGGCCAGTAGGCCGTCATGCCATTGGTGAGAGGCAGCAACCAGGAATTGACCAGCGGATCCTTGAGGGCCCCGACACCGAATTGGCGGGTGATCAGCAGGGCCTTGAGATAAAAGCGCTTGTTCTCCTCCGTCAGGGGTACATCGGGCGGAATCCAGGCATTGGCGTCACGTCGCGGATCGAAGCGGCTGCGGGGCAGGCGCCAGGATCCATCCGCATCTCTGTGAAAGGTGCGCTCAAAGGCGGCGGCCTCTGGCTCAAGGCCTGCGCGCTCATCGGAGATCAGCTCCGCATACCGCTTCACGCTCGATTCGGCATCCCGCAGGGTGGAATCGAAACGATCCACCTTCTCCTGAATCCGCTGCTTCTGACTGGCCAGCACCTTGTCGATTAGATGCCGGGCCATCTGCTCCTGCAGAACCTGCGACAGTGCCAAGGTGCCCACGCTCGTGGCCAGCAGGGCCAGGGCGATGATCACGGAGCGCCGGCTGCGAGGCACCAGTCGCCGGATCAGCCCCAGCGCCGTGCCGTTCCAGCGTGGTCGGAGCCTAGGCAAGGCAAATGACGTCCCAGTCAACCCTACCACAATGACAAGTCATCCTCCCTCGGGCAGGCAGGGGGGGATCGGTCGCGACCGCCATCGCTGAGGCATGGGCCGGCTCCAGCGCCGGGAACTCAGCAGCGGCCAGAGGATGGGCGCCCCAGGGGTGCCGGGCCAAGCGGACCGGGCTCCAACAGACCGGGATCCAACACCAAGGCCCGGAGCCTTCCGCGACGGCCGGACGATTCCGCAGCCTGTCAGCCGGCTCGGGCCTGCCTAGACAGAAGACAAGCCAGGGAGTCCGCGGACTTCCGCTCCGCATCCCGGAGACCCATGGGCACCGCGCAGGATCAGCAGCACCGGCCGCCACCGCCAGGCAACGCGCACCAGCCTGAAACGACCAGCACCGCGTGCACCACACCAGGCGATCTTCAGGCGGCCCAGGAGACCCTCGACGGCAACGAAGCGGTGGCCCGTGTGGCCTATCGCCTCAGCGAGCTGATCGCCCTCTACCCGATCACCCCGGCCACACCGATGGGCGAATGGGCCGATGCCTGGAGCGCCGCATGCCGCCCCAACCTCTGGGGCACACCGCCGGCGGTGGTCGAGATGCAGAGCGAGGGGGGCGCCACCGGTGCCCTGCACGGGGCCCTGCAGGCCGGTGTGCTGGCCACCAGCTTCACCGCCAGCCAGGGCCTGCTGCTGATGCTGCCGACCCCCTACAAGCTGGCCGGCGAGCTGACGCCGCTCCTGCTGCATGTGGCGGCACGGGCCATCGCCAGCCAGGGCCTGTCGATCTTCGGCGACCACGGCGATCTGATGGCCGTCCGCTCAGCCGGCTGCGCCATGCTCTGTTCGGCCTCGGTTCAGGAAGCGGGGGATTTCGCCGCCATCGCCAACCGCGTGGCGCTGCTCAGCCGCGTGCCGTTCGTGCATGGCCTCGACGGCTTCCGCACCTCCCATGAGATCCAGAAGATCCACACGCTCAGCGACGCGCTGCTGCGGCAGTTCATCCCGGCGGAGGCGACTGGCGATGCGAAGGGGGCCTAGCATCAAGATGCAGAAGTCGGGGGCGAAGGGAAACGCCTAAGCCGAGGCTGCTCCCCGCTTCTGATCTTGGCGTTGGACTAAGCCGCTGCGCGGCAGGTCTAACAGCCTTGAAGACTCTCATGAGCACCTCGAAAAATCCTGCTTCTCCACGGACGAACCCTATGAGACTCATCTACTGGTAC
>JBJTBH010000048.1:0-5809 GCA_046091285.1 Cyanobacteriota bacterium
GTCTGGCCTGGCATCAGCCGCTCCAGCGGACTGCAGCGCAGCTGCACCAGGTGCTGGCCATCGAGCAGTCGGGCCGTCACCAGCTGCTCATTGCCGAGGGCTTCGAGGTGGCACACCTCTGCCGTCAGATTGCGATTCGTGGCTGGTGCCAGCCTCAGATGCTCGGCCCGCAGGCCGCCGGTCAGCGTCTGGCCCCTGCGGGCGGCCAGCAGGGGCTGCAGCGGCCCCTGAATCGGCAGGCGCCGCTCGCCCAGCAGCAGGCTCGTCTCGCTGTCGATGCGCACCGGCAACAGGGTCATCGGGGGGCTGCCGAGGAACTGGGCCACGAACAGATTGGCGGGCCACTGGTAAAGCTCCATCGGCGTGCCGAGTTGCTGGAGCCGTCCCTGGTGCAGCACGGCGATCCGATGGCCCATCGTCATCGCCTCCACCTGGTCGTGGGTGACATAGACGGTGGTGGTGGCCAGCCGTCGCTGCAGTGCGACGATCTGGGCCCGGGTGCCGGCCCGCAGCTTGGCGTCGAGGTTGCTGAGCGGTTCATCCATCAGGAACACGGCCGGATCGCGAGCCAGGGCCCGGCCGAGGGCCACCCGCTGCTTCTGGCCGCCGGAGAGTTCCTTCGGGCGGCGATCGAGCAGACCTTCCAGTTCCAGGGTGCGGGCCACCTCCTGGATGCGGTTCTCGATCAGCGCTTCCCGTCGTGAGGGCACCCGCAACGGCGGGATCCAGGGCCTGGTACGGCGATGGAGGCTGTCCTGGATCTGCTGGGCGATGCTGCGCCTGCGGCTGCGTCGCAGGCCGAAACCGAGGTTGTCGGCGACGCTCAGGTGGGGATAGAGCGCGTAGCTCTGGAACACCATCGCCACATTCCGCTGCGCTGGCGGCAGGTCGACCACCGGTCGATCAGCGACATAGATCTGCCCTGAATCGGGGGTCTCCAGCCCGGCCAGCAACCGCAACAACGTGCTCTTGCCGCAGCCGGAGGGGCCGACCAGCACCAGAAATTCGCCGTCCTCGATCGCGAGATCAAGCCCCTGCAGCACCGGTACCGGAGCTCCTCCCCGTCGTGGCGGGTAGGTCTTGTGGATCGACTGAAACCGGACCTGGGCCAACGGGCTGCGGGGGCTGGGCGGCTGGGGCGTGACGGGCCGATCTTAGGGTTGGAGCACGTGCAGGCCGACGGTGCAATTCATTGATCAGGCACGGATCGCCGTGCGGGCCGGCCGTGGCGGTGACGGCATCGTGGCCTTTCGCCGCGAGAAGTACGTTCCGGCCGGTGGTCCCTCCGGGGGAGATGGCGGCCGCGGCGGTGATGTGCTGCTGCTGGCCGACGCCAACCTCCAGACCCTGCTGGATTTCAAATACCGGCGGCTGTTTGCGGCCGATGACGGCCGCAGAGGCGGTCCGAACCGCTGCACCGGTGCCAGCGGTCATGATCTGGTGATCAAGGTGCCGTGTGGAACGGAGGTCCGCGATCGCCGTACCGGCATCCTGCTGGGTGACCTGGTGCAGGCCGGTGATCAGCTGCTGGTGGCGGCCGGTGGCCGGGCCGGACTTGGCAATGCCCATTACCTGAGCAACCGCAACCGGGCCCCGGAGAAGTTCACCGAGGGCCGCGATGGAGAGGAATGGCTGCTGCAGCTGGAGTTGAAGCTTCTGGCTGAGGTGGGGATCATCGGCCTGCCGAATGCCGGCAAGAGCACCCTGATTTCGGTGCTGTCGGCGGCCAGGCCCCGGATCGCCGATTACCCCTTCACCACCCTGGTGCCGAATCGGGGGGTGGTGCGGCGCCCGAGCGGCGATGGCACCGTCTTGGCGGACATCCCCGGCCTGATCGCAGGAGCGTCGCAGGGGGCTGGTCTCGGTCACGATTTCCTCCGACACATCGAGCGCACCCGGCTGCTGGTCCATCTGGTGGATGGTGGTTCGGAGGATGTGGTCGCCGATTGGCGGGTGGTGACCGAGGAACTCCAGGCGGATGGCCATGGGCTCGATCAGCGACCGCGCCTGCTGGTGCTCAACAAGCGGGAGCTGCTGGAGCCGGATGAACTCAGTCAGCGGGTGCAGGATCTGCAGGCGGCGTCCGGGCTGCCGGTGCTCGTGATCTCGGCGGCGATGGCCGAGGGACTGGACGGACTGCTGCAGGCGGTCTGGAACCAGCTGGGCATCGAAGATCCCCGTTGAGCTGAGCGTGTTGTGGCTCTCCGTGGCCCTGGAGCTCTGGAGCTCCGGTCTTCAGGGTGTGGTCGCGCCGCGGCCCCATCGGCCGCAGGACCACCCGTCAGCCGTTCAGCTGACACAACATTCCAGACACAAAAAAACGGAGGGAGCGCATCGCCTCGGCTGATGCGCTCCCTCCGCAGCGGTGGTCGGGGTGTCGCTGAGGTCAGTCGTCGTAGACGCGGCACTCAGGGGCTTCGGGGTTGAGGTCGCAGTACACCTCGAGGGCGGTCGGATCGTGGCTGTCCTCGGGATGATGCGCCTTGTACTCCTCAAGACCCTTGAGCTCTTCTTCCAGGTGGCGCAGTTTGCCTTGATCGCCCTCTGCGCGGGCCTTCTCGATCTCGGCTTGATCCTTGCGGATGTGCTCGTCGATGGAGTTCATGAAGGGGACGGGCTCACAAGCCCTTTCAGATCGAGCACACCATACGGGTCCCGCCTGGCTCTGTGGGCACTTCGGTGGGCTGCTGCTGATCTGGTGCAGCGTTGCTAACAGAAGGGAGCCGTTGATGGAGCCTCCGCCATGACCCGCATCAAGCAGCGCCGAGGCCGTCATTTCATTGATGAACAGGGGCGTCTGTACTGGATCAATGGCCCGGATCAGCACTGCTACCTGTCGGAACAGCGGCTCTGGCGACCCGGTCTGAGCTTCGACGAGATCCTGGAATGGAAACAATGTGCCCCCAGCGGTCTGGTCAGCCAGCGGTTCCCTTCCCTGCAGGCGGCCTGTGAGGCCTTTGATCATCAGCAGATCACCTGGTTCCAGGACCTCTACCTGAAGCGGATGGGGGATCAGATGGCCCTGCATCGCAGCGCCGAGGATTACAAGCCCACCGCCTTCCTGAAGGAGGAGACCCAGGGCAAGCCGCCCCGCCGCCAGCCCTGGAGGGTGCCGGAGCCTCCGATCGAAGCCCAGGGACCCTGCTGCGGCCTGCCGCCGCGCCAGGCTGACGACGGTCAGCGGTCCGGCTCCAGCGGTGAGGTCGCCCACGGCTGGCGCCGCCGCCGTTCAGCCCGCCAGTTCGCTCAGTAGCAGCCAGCGCTCCTCTCCCTGGTGGATGCGCGTCATCAGCTCCGCCAGGTCGCCGGTGCGGGCTTCGAGGCGGCTGTAGTCGCTGCCGCAGCGGCCCAGTTCCCCTTCCAGCCGCTGCCGCTCCTCCTCCCAGAGGGGAAGGTGCTGCTCGAGGGATTCGAGTTCGCGGGTTTCCTTGAAGCTGCGTCGCCTTGGGCCGCTCGGGGTCCTGACCGATCGCTTGCTGCCTCCGTCAACGGTGCCCGGGGAGCGCTGCCGGCCCGTCTCCTGGGCGGCGGCGTCTGCGCGCAGGGCCTGCTGCCGGCGTTCGAGGTAGTCGCTGTAATTTCCTTCGTGCCGCACCAGAACGCCCTGATCGAAGCTGAACAGCCGATCGACGGTGCGATCCAGGAAGTAGCGGTCGTGGGAGACCACCACCACACAGCCGCGGAAATCCTCGAGGAAGTCCTCAAGCACGCTCAGGGTCTGGACATCGAGGTCGTTGGTCGGTTCATCGAGCAGCAGGACGTTCGGCGCATCGATCAGCAGGCGGCAGAGAAACAGGCGTCGGCGTTCGCCCCCCGAGAGCCGGGCCACCGGCTGGTGCTGCTGGGCCGGTGGAAACAGAAAACGCTCCAGGAGCTGCGAGGCGCTCAGCTGGCGCCCCTCGATCTCCACCTGGCTGGCGCCATCCTTCACCACATCGATCACCTTGCGCTCCAGACCCTTGCTCGCCAGCAGGTCAGCGCTGTGCTGGTCGAAGTAGGCCAGCCGGACGGTGCTGCCCAGCTCCAGGCTGCCGCTGCTGGCCGGCCTGCGGCCGGCGATCACCTCCAGCAGGCTTGATTTGCCGACGCCACTGGGGCCGATGATCCCGATCCGATCCTCGGGGCTGAAGTCGTAGCTGACGTCGCGCAGCAGCGTGCGCGGCCCGTCGCCGTCTCCGACCCGCACGCTCAGCGCTTCGGCGGTGATCGCCCGTTTGCCGAGGCGGCGGCTGTTCGAGGCCAGGTTCACCTGACCCCGGCCCTGGCGCACCGGCGCCTCCCGCATCGCCTCAATCCGCTGCAGGCGGGCCTTCTGCTTGGTGCTGCGTGCCTTCGGGCCCTGGCGCAGCCAGGCCAGTTCCCGCCGCAGGGTGCCGCGGAACTTGGCGGCGGTGGCGGCTTCGGAGGCCTCCTCTTCGGCCTTGATCGCCAGGTAGGTGGCGTAATTCCCCTCGTAGCTCCTCGCCTCGCCCCGGTCCACTTCCACGATCCGGCGGGTGACGCGATCGAGCACGTAGCGGTCGTGGGTGATCAGCACCAGGGCGCCGCGGAAGCGATCCAGGTAGTTCTGCAGCCACTCGACGCCATCGGCATCCAGGTGGTTGGTCGGTTCATCGAGCAGCAGCACATCGGGATCGGCCACCAGGGCGGCGGCCAGGGCCAGGCGCTTGCGGTAACCGCCGGAGAGTTCCGCCACCTTGCGGCCGGTGTCTCGGATGCCGAGGCGGTCGAGCACCTCGCGGCACTGTTGCTCCAGCCCCCAGGCCTCGGCCTGGTCCATGCGGCTGCTGAGGCTGTTCAGTTCCGCCAGCAGGGTGCTGTTGTCGGGATCGGCGGCCAGTTCCTGGCTGAGGTTGGCGTAGCGGCGCAGCAGCTCCCTCCGCTCGCCGCTGCCGGCATAGATCTCTTCCAGCACCGTGTGCTCGGGGTTGGGCTGGCTGTCCTGATCGACCATCACCACCCGCACCCGGGCCAGGCAGCGCCGTTCTCCCGCTCCGGGGGGTTCCTTGCCGGCAAGGAGCCGCAACAGGGTCGATTTGCCGGCGCCGTTGGGGCCGATCAGCCCGAGGCGCTCCCGCTCTCCCAGGTGCAGGGTGAGGTTCTCGAACAGGGTGCGGAGGCCGAAATCCTTGCTGACACCGACCAGACTGATCAAAGCCACTGTCTAGCCGTTGCGCCGCTGCCCCTCCAGGTAAGCAAAGACACTCTTGTCCCCGACATCGGCTGCCGCCGGCATCGGCAGTTTGCGCAGGCAGAGCAGGAGCAGCAGCACCGCTTCCACGAGCAGTAGCTGGCCGCAGAGGGAGAGGCTCACAAGCCCGAGCAGGCGGCCGAGCAGGGCCAGGGGCAGCAGCAGGGTGACGCCGATCGCCTCGGCCCTGCGGAAGCAGAAGAACTCCTTGAAGCCGATGCCCGCCAGGGCGGCGAAGTAGGGACCGACCGCCAGCAACCACAACGGCTGCTCCTGGACGGCCTGGAGCATCCCGGCCGGACCGCCTGTGGTGGCCGCCAGGCCGATGGCGGCGGTACTGCCCAGCAGCCAGAAGAGCTTCAGGGCCAGGTGCAGGGGCCGCAGGTAGATGTGAATCCAGTGCAGGGCCAGACCGAGACCGACCGCCATCAGCACCAGCCAGGGCCAGAGGTGCTCCATGCCGCGCTGGTGCCACTGAATCAGCCAGCCGAGCTGGGCGATCGCCACGGTCAGCAGGGAGAGGCGGTAGCCCAGCACCTCGCGACGGTCGGTGGCATCGATTGTGAAGGGGCCGTAGACCCCTTCGAAGCTCGGGTCGCTGCTGCTGATCATCGGGGC
>JBJTBH010000049.1:0-4423 GCA_046091285.1 Cyanobacteriota bacterium
GGCACTGCGTCGCAGCACGGAAGGCCGCCGGCAGGCCTGGGCGCGCAGCTATCTCAACGCCATCCTTCAGCGCGACGTGCGCGACATCGCCGCCGTGGACAAGCTCAGGAATCTCCCCCAGCTGCTCACGGCACTGGCCCAAGTGTGCGGCCAGCTTTGCAACTACACGCAACTCGGTGGGCGTCTCGGCCTCGATGGCAAAACCGTGAACCGCTACATCACGGTGCTGGAGCAGCTGTTTCTGATTCGGCGCGTTCCCGCCTGGTCAGCCAATGGCCTGGCGCGCGTGGTGAAGACCCCCAAACTCCAGTTCCTCGATTCCGGTTTGCTCAGCGCCCTGCTGGGGCTGCGGCTGGCAGCACTGCCAACCAATCGCACAGCGTTTGGCCCGGCCCTGGAGTGCTTTGTCTATGGCGAGTTGCTGCGACTGGCCAGCTGGAGTGACGACACCTACGATCTAATGATGTATCGCGACAAAGATCAGCTTGAGGTGGATGTGGTGATCGCCAATGGCCTCGGTGATCTTGTCGGCGTGGAAGTGAAGGCCTCCGCAAGCCTGAACAGTGGCCATAGCGCCGGCCTGCAGCGCTTCGCCAGCCAGGCCGGCGATCGCTTCCTCGGTGGCGTGGTCCTCTACGACGGCATCCAGACCCTGCCCATGGGTTCTGTTGCCGGCCGCCCGATCTGGTCCCTGCCGCTCGCCAGCCTCTGGCACGCGCCCCCGCTGCCATGACCCCCAACCCTTACAGCGAAGACCATCTGGTGGAGCAGCCCGCCCTGGCGCTGCTCAGTGAGTTGGGTTGGCAGACCGCCTGCGGGTTGGAGGAAACCTTCGCGCCGGAAGGTGGCAATCTCGGCCGCCGCGATCGCCGCGAGGTGGTGCTGTTGCCGCGGCTGCGGGCCGCCCTGGAGCGGCTCAATCCGGGCCAGCCGCCGGAGGCGATCAGCGCCGCCATCGAGGAGCTCAGTCGCAACCGCGCCGCCATGGGCCTGGTGGCGGCCAACCGGGAGGTCTACCGCCTGCTCAAGGATGGCGTGCTGGTGTCGGTGCCCGACCGCGAACGGGGCGGCCAGAGCAAGGTGCGGCTGCGGGTGGTCGACTGGGATCGGCCGGCGGAGAACGACTGGCTGGCCGTTAACCAGTTCAATGTCAAGGGCGATCTCTACAACTGCTGGCCCGACTTGGTGTGTTTCGTGAACGGATTGCCGCTGCTGGTGATCGAATTCAAGAAGCCCGGCATTTCGGCCCGCGATGCCTTCACAGGCAACCTCACGCACTACAAGGCCGCCATCCCGCAGCTGTTCTGGAGCAATGCTGTCCTGATCGCCTCCAATGGCACCGCCAGCCGCATCGGTTCGCTGAGTGCTGACTGGGAGCGGTTCTTTGAGTGGAAGCGAATGGAGCGTGAAAATGAGGAACCTTGTGTTTCTCTGGAGGTGATGCTGCGTGGCACCTGTCAGCTCCAGCGGTTTCTCGATTACGTCGAGAACTTCATCCTGTTCAGTGACAGTAAGGGTGGGTTGATCAAGATCATCGCCCAGAACCACCAGTTCATCGGCGTCAACAACGCCATCGCCGCCACCCTGGAGGCCAGGCGCCGGGGTCACGGTCGGGCGGGCGTGTTCTGGCAGACCCAGGGCAGCGGCAAGAGCTACTCGATGGCCTTCTACAGCCAGAAGATCAACCGCAAGATACCGGGCGACTGGACCTTCGTCATCGTCACCGACCGCACCGATCTCGATGATCAGATCGCTGAGACCTTCAAGGCGGCCGGGGTGGTGTCCGAGGCGGAAGGTGATCAGTGCCACGCTGGTAGCGGCGCCCAGCTGGCCCAGCTATTGCGCGGCAACCACCGCTATGTGTTCACCCTGATCCAGAAGTTCCGCATTCCCGAGCTGCTCTGTGATCGCACGGATGTGGTGGTGATCACCGATGAGGCTCATCGCAGCCAGTACGACACCCTGGCCCTGAACATGCGCACGGCCCTGCCCAAGGCCTTGTTCACGGCCTTCACCGGCACGCCGCTGATTGATGGCGAGGAGCGCACCCGTGAGGTGTTCGGCGATTACGTCTCGATCTACAACTTCCAGCAGGCAGTACAAGATGGCGCCACCGTGCCGCTGTTCTATGAGAACCGCACGCCCGAACTGCAGCTGGTCAACCCTGATCTCAACGACGACATCTATGCAGTGATCGAAGCGGCCGATCTTGATGGCGAGGAGGAAAAGAAACTCGAGCGGGAGCTCGGCCGTCAATACCACATCATCACCAGGGACGACCGTCTGCAGACGATCGCCCGCGACATCGTGCGCCATTTTCTGGGCCGGGGCTTCATGGGCAAGGCGATCGCAATCTCGATCGACAAGGCCACCACGTTGCGCATATACGACAAGGTGCAGCGCTACTGGCAGGAGGAAACCGAGCGGGTGCGCGTCCTGGTGGAGCAGCTGCCGCCCGTTCCCTCAGGTGGCGGCGGCGCCGAGCCGTTGGACCTGCTGGAACCGGAGGTCGATCTCGATGAAGCAGCGCGGCTGCGCCGTCGCCTGCACATCCTCACCACCACCGACATGGCGGTGATTGTCTCGCCTGCTCAGAACGAGATCGCTGACATGGCGGCTCTGGGTCTCGACATCGAACCGCACCGCCGCTTGCTCACCACGTCTGAGCCGCCGCTGGATCAGCGCTTCAAGGATCCATCCGATCCCCTGCGGCTGGTGTTTGTGTGCGCCATGTGGCTCACCGGCTTCGATGCGCCGAGCTGCTCGACGCTTTATCTCGACAAGCCGATGCGCAACCACTCAATAAGGCAGACCATCGCCAGGGCCAACCGTGTGTTCCCCGGCAAGCACAGCGGCCAGATCGTCGATTACGCCAATGTGTTCGCCTCCCTGGAGAAGGCACTGGCCCTCTATGGCGGGCGCAGCGGAGGCGGCTCCCATCCCACCCAGGACAAGTCTGTCCTGGTGGATCAACTGCGGCAGCTGCTGCACGAGGCCGTTTGCTTCTGCGCAGACCACCAGGTCGACATCGCTGCGATCCATGCACAGTCAGGTGGGATGCAACGCCTGCAGCTGATCGGCGATGCCGTCGAAGCCCTGATCGCACCGGAGGATCGGCGCAAGCGCTTTCAGGAGCAGCAGCGGCTGGTGCAACTGCTGTATGCCGCGATCAAGCCGGACCCCGCCGCCCAGGAGTTCGCCGCGGCGGTCGGCCCGCTCAACATGATTGCCGCTGCCATTCGCGAGAAGCTCAACCCCAACCCGCCCGATATCACCGCCGTGATGAGCCAGATCGGCCAGGTGCTTGATCAGTCGATCACCGGCATCGCCATCCGCGATCAGGGGCCGCCCAGCATCGATCTTTCCAGGATCGACTTCGAGACCTTGGCTAAGAAATTCAAGGAGAAGAAGAACAAGAAGACCGAGCTGGAAGAACTGAAGGCCCTGATTGCAGCGCACCTCGCTCGGATGGTGCAGCTCAACCCCACCCGTGCTGATTATCGTGACAAGTTTGAGGCGCTGATCGCCAGCTACAACGCCGGCAGCCGCAGCGTCGAGGAGGTCTACAAGCAGCTGCTGCAACTCAGCCAACAGCTGAGTCAGGAGCAGCAACGCCACATCCGCGAGAACCTCAGCGAGGAGGAACTGGCGATGTTCGATATCCTCCTGCACTCCGCACCGGATCTCTCGGACAGCGACCGCGCCAAGGTGAAGCAGTCGGCCCGCGAGCTGCTGGAGCGGATCAAGGAACTGCTGGTGCTCAACTGGCAGCAGAAGTTCGACGCCCGAGCCAAACTCAAAGTGATCATCGAAGAAGCGCTCGACCTCGGCCTGCCCCGCGTCTACACCCCTGAGCTGTATCGGCAGAAGTGTGAGGCCGTGTTCGCCCATATCGAGCAGGCCTACCCCGAACGTGACCGGAGCGTCTACGCCGCTTTCTGAGCTGTGCCAGCATCAAGGCTGATGCACGCCGTGCATGGAAGGGCTCGTTACCGCAGCAGCTGCCGAGTCCCTGCTGCCGGACTGGATCGAAGCGGCTGCAGAAGAAGCCCGCAGCGTGGCTCTGGGAATGCTGCGTGAACGAGGCCGTGGTGCCGTACTCGTAGGCGTGGCCCGGGTGGATGCCGCTCTGGAGGCTCTGCTCAAGGCGGCTCTGGCGCCACCGCGCGGAAGTGACACGCTGTTTCATGCCGATCGTCCGCTGGGATCCTTCGGGGCCAAGATCTCCCTGGCGGCAAGGCTGGGCCTGATCGATGCCGCTGTGGAGCAGTCGCTGCACGGCCTTAGGTGTGCTTTCTCACCAGGTCATTCAGCGAGCAGCAGCCGCTGGAGGGACTGCTGAGGGCTGAGGCCACCGAGGCCCATGTGGCACCTGCGGCCGTTATAGAGCCCCAGATAGCGAGGCAGCCAGTGATTCCGTTCC
>JBJTBH010000050.1:0-7876 GCA_046091285.1 Cyanobacteriota bacterium
GGAATAATAACTGCATACCAGTGGTACTTTAATGATAGAAAGATAGAAGGAGCAATAAATCCCTTCATTGTTGTAGGCTCAACTGGTTTTGGTGCCTACAAGGTAGTCGTGAGTTATGGCGATGGAAATAACTTCTTTTCAACACTAGAGTCCGCTGTGCAAGAAGTCGGTGAAACCAACAACGGACAAGCTTCCTTTTCAATTTCGAGCACTCCTGTTGTTGGAAACACCCTCACGGCCACCGCTACTGCTGCCGATCCAGACGGCAATGGCGCCTTCACCTACGCCTGGCAAACCTCCTCCGACGGCACCAACTGGTCACCTGTTGGCCTCAACAGTTCTTCCTACACCGTTGCTCCTGCCGATGAAGGCATGCAGCTTCAGCTCCTCGTCTCTTACGCCGACGCTCAAGGGTTTTCCGAATCCGTCGCTACCTCAGCTGGCACCATCCCCTTCGTTAATAACGGACAGGCAACCTTCTCCATTATTGGTGCCACCACTGCAGGTGCTCCTGCCGTTGGGAACATCCTCACGGCTAGTACCACAGCTGCTGATCCTGACGGTAACGGCTCCTTCTCCTATGCCTGGCAGACCTCCACCAGCGGATCCTCCTGGGTAACCGTCGGAACCGCCAGTACGTACACCCTTGCCGCCACAGATGAGGGAAAGCAGGTTCGGCTGGCGGTCTCCTACACCGATGGTCAAGGGTTCAGCGAATTCGTGACCACATCAGCAGGCTCGATTCCCAATATCTTCCCCACCATTGCCGCCATCACCGTTACCGGTAATCAGGTGCTTCTCCAGTTCTCAGAAGCACTCGATTCAACCAATCTGCCAACGTCTGCTCGCTTCAGAGTCAGTGTGGCGGGCGGAGCTCCAATCACCCCCTCTGCCGTCACTCCAGTTCAAGGCAATGCAACTCAGCTGCTCCTGTCGATAGGCGTCACCCCCACGAGCACCCAATCCGTAGCCGTCACCTACACCGATCTCAGCACTGGTGATGACACCACTGCCGTGGTTCAGGATCTTGTTGGCAATGACATGGCAACCACACCCACGCCGCTCAACGCCGATACCTTCTCCACAGCGATCACTACGGCCAGCCTCGCCGCCAACTACACCAACCTCATCCTCACCGGCACCACCGCCATCAATGGCACGGGTAATGTCCTTGCGAACACAATCACCGGCAACAGCGCCGTCAATGTGATCACTGGTGGTGGCGGCACCGACAGGATGGATGGCGGCGATGACAGCGACATCTACCTCATCACTGCCAGTACCGAACACGCTGCCGCTGAAATTGTCGACACCGGTGTCACTGGCAGCGATGAACTGCGCTTCGCCTCCAGCACAGCGAACGACACCTTGATTGTTTTTGCCGGTGACACCGGTCTGGAACGTGTCACCATCGGCACCGGCACCGCTGCGGCTGCCGTCACCACAGCTGCCACTGCGCTCAACATCAATGCCGCAGCCTCGCTCAGTGCCCTCATCATCCTTGGCAACAATGGCGCCAATGCCCTCATCGGCACGGCCTTTGATGACATCCTCAACGGCAACGCCGGAAACGATTCCATCAACGGTGGCGCTGGAAGCGACAGCCTCAATGGCGGTGCTGGCAATGACACCCTCATCGGCGGTGGCGGCAACGATCTGCTCGATGGTGGCGCCGGCAACGATTCCATGAATGGCGGCGAGGGCAGTGACCTGTACCTCATTGCCACCAGTGCTGACCACGCCATTGCTGAAATCGCCGATAACGGCATCACCACTGGTGACATCGACGAACTGCGTTTTGCCTCCGTCACCGCCAATCAGACCCTTACCGTCTTTGCCGCCGACACCGGACTGGAGCGGGTCACCATCGGCACTGGCAGTGCTGCATCAGCCATCACCACCGCCACCACATCCCTCAACATCAACGCTGCCCTGGCACCCAATGGACTGAGCATCAGCGGTAATTTGGGCGCCAATGCCCTCACCGGAACCGCCTTTGCGGACACTCTCACCGGCCTTGCTGGCAACGACACCCTGAGCGGTGGCTCCGGCACCGACAGCATGGATGGCGGCGATGACAGCGACATCTACCTCATCACTGCCAGTACCGAACACGCTGCCGCTGAAATTGTCGACACCGGTGTCACTGGCAGCGATGAACTGCGCTTTGCCTCCACCACAGCCAACCAAACCCTCACCGTCTTTGCCGGTGACACCGGTCTGGAACGTGTGACCATCGGCACCGGCACCGCTGCGGCTGCCGTCACCACAGCTGCCACTGCGCTCAACATCAATGCCGCAGCCTCGCTCAGTGCCCTGATCATCCTTGGCAACAATGGCGCCAAGGCCCTCACCGGCACGGCCTTTGATGACATCCTCAGCGGCAACGCCGGAAACGACACCATCAACGGCGGTGGCGGCAACGATCTCCTCGATGGTGGCGCCGGCAACGACCTGATGAATGGGGCTGACGGCAGTGATCGTTATCTGATCGCCAGCAGCATCGACCACGCCAGCGCTGAAATTGGAGACAATGGCACCACGGGCAGTGATGAACTGCGTTTTGCCTCCGTGACCGCCAATCAGACCCTCACCGTCTTTGCTGCCGACACCGGACTGGAGCGGGTCATCATCGGCACAGGCAGTGCTGCATCAGCTATCACCACCGCCACCACATCCCTCAACATCAACGCTGTTGCCGCGTTGAATGCCCTCAACATCCTTGGCAATGATGGTGCCAACGTCCTCAACGGAACCGCCTTTGCGGACACCATCACCGGCAATGCCGGAAATGACACCCTCATCGGCGGTAGCGGCACTGATCTCCTTGATGGTGGTGCCGGAAACGACAGTCTTAACGGTGGACTGGGCCATGACACTCTCACCGGCGGCGCAGGTGCCGACATCTTCCGCTTTGACTCGCTGCTCAATGGGATCACCAACGTTGATGTCATCACTGACTTCACACCAACGGCAGTCGCCACCACCACCGATCGGATCCAACTCGAAAATACTGGTGCAGGACTCTTTACCGCTCTGACCACAACAGGCACCCTTGTTGCGTCTGCCTTCACCAGTGGCAACGCCTTCACGGCAGCTGCTCAACGCATTCGCTACGAAGCGAGTTCCGGCAACCTCTTCTACGACCCTGATGGCAATGGCAGCGCTGCATCCATTCTGTTTGCCACACTCTCCCCCAACCTCAGCGCCCTCAACAACTCACACTTCGTCGTGATCTGAACGTCGGAACGATTCTCTCCACGCAGCCAGACACGGAAAGCACCAGCCTTCCAGATCATGGCGTCCATCTGGCCCATCGAATCTGTCAGGCAGATCCCGGTTGTGTCCAATTGGCGGCAATGACATCAAGGAGAAGCTGCAACAGGTTGTTGTGCAAACGCTCAATAGCGCTCAGGGCGTTGAGCACCGCCCCTTTCCCCCTCACACCCTCAGCGCATCCAGAACACTGCGGTCCTCCAGGGTGGAGGTGTCGCCACTCACCTCCTGGCCAGCGGCCAGGGCGCGCAGGATCCGGCGCATGATCTTGCCGCTGCGGGTCTTGGGCAGGGCATCGGTGAACTTGATCACATCCGGGCGGGAGTGGGGGGCTGATGGCGGAAAGCCGAAAGGGCCGCTCTGACGCCTCCGCGGAATCCCCATCAGCAAGCCTCCGTGTCGGCCTACACCCCGCGAATCGTGGATGCCGAATGCGGGAGCTGTTGGCAGCAGTCGGTGCCATTGCCGCGGTTTTGGGGCTCTATTACGGCCGCAGATGCCACATGGCTCTCGGTGGCATTAGCCCTCGGTAGTTCCTCCAACGGCTGCTGGTCGCTGAATGAGCTGGCGAGAAAGCACAGCCAGCTCCACGAGAAAGATGGCCTGCAAGGGTAGCCTTCACTACAGCAAAATATTGGCCCGCCGGTAAGAGTCTTCAGTGTTTCTTGGCTTTTGCTATGGCCCCCACATTGAGAAAAGGTTGCACAATAGAGAAGATTGACCTCGCACACCTCTCATGACCACGCGTAAGTCTGCCTTGATTCAGCTGGCCCTCGACCAGCTTGACCTCGACGCAGCGGTAGAATTAGCAAAATTGACATTTGAATTTATTGATATTTTTGAGGTTGGAACCCCCTGCCTAAAATATAATGGTGCTAATGCGCTAAGTCGTATTATCAGCATCGCGGCTGGTAAGCCCGTGCTGGCAGATTTGAAGACAATGGATGCTGGCCATTATGAAGCTGAACCGTTTTATGAGCTCGGGGCTTCCATCTGCACTGTTCTGGGTGCCGCCTCCACGGCGACCATTGAAGGGGTTGTTGCAGCGGCAAGGAAACATGCAGGGCGCGTGCAGGTGGATCTGATCAACGTGAGCGATAAAGTACGCAAGGCCCAGGAATTGCAGGGCATTGGCGTAGATATTATTGGCGTCCATACCGGAATCGACAGTCAGCAAGCCGGTGACACCCCCTTCGCAGACCTTGGCGCGATCGCTGCCCTCAACCTGAACTGCACGATTTCAGTGGCAGGTGGATTGGGGCCACACACTGCACGCTCTGCAATGGAGCTTGGTGCAGAGATCATTGTGGTGGGCGGTCAGATCACAGCAGCGGCCGATCCGCGAGCAGCTGCCAAGGCGCTGCATCAGGCCATCCACTGAGCTCGATTCAGTATGGGAACAAGCCAGTCAATTCTACAAACTATTGCCCATGTCCTGGACAGGCTCAATCAACAAGATCCAGCGGCCATTGGTCGACTAATTCGAGTGATCCTCAATGCAGAGCGTATCTTTCTGCTGGGCGCGGGCCGCTCTGGCCTGGTGGTCAAGGCCTTTGCCATGCGGCTGATGCACCTTGACATGCAGGCTTATGTGGCTGGCGAATCGACAACACCTAGCCCCTGCAAAGGAGACGCAGTCATCATTGTTTCATCCTCTGGTAAAACCGCCTCCATCCTGGCGATGACCCAGCGAATTGTACAAAGTGGTGCGACATTGATGCTACTCACGTCCGAACAAGAATCACCGCTTCGAAGCAAATCCACAGAAAGCATTCTAATTCCCTGTGGAGATCATCCGAAAGAATGACCTTTTCTCCCCCTCGGCTCACTCTTTGAGATTTCGGCCTTGGTTGTCTTAGAGAGTTGCATTGCTGATCTTCGTGCGCAACTGAGTGTGAGCCACCTTGACATGCGGGCCAGGCATTCCATCCTGGAATAGCACCGCCAGGTTTTGATCCACGCCCAGGCAGGGCCTCACACCCTCAGCGTATCCAGAACACTGCGGTCCTCCAGGGTGGAGGTGTCGCCGCTCACCTCCTGGCCAGCGGCCAGGGCGCGCAGGATCCGGCGCATGATCTTGCCGCTGCGGGTCTTGGGCAGGGCATCGGTGAACTTGATCACATCCGGGCGGGCGAGCGGGCCGATCTCCTTCCCCCCATGGGCGCGCTGTTCGGCGTTCCGGACCTCATCGCCGCTGCGACCGGCCTCAAGGGTCACAAACGCCACGATCCCTTCCCCCTTGAGCTCATCGGGCCGGCCCACCACTGCCGCCTCCGCCACCGCCGGATGGCTCACCAGCGCACTTTCGATCTCCATCGTGCCGAGCCGGTGGCCGCTCACATTGATCACGTCATCGACGCGGCCCATCACCCAGAGGTAGCCATCGGCATCCCGGCGGGCGCCATCACCGGCGAAATAGAGCCAGGAGCCATCGGCCGGGCGAATCTCCTCCCAGTAGCTCCTGCGGAAGCGCTCGGGATCGCCATGCACGGTGCGCATCATTCCCGGCCAGGGGCGACGGATGGCGAGATAGCCCCCCTGATCCGGTCCCTGGGAGTTGCCGTCCTTATCGACGACATCCGCCACGATCCCCGGCAGCGGCAGGGTGGCCGAACCGGGCTTGGTGGGGGTGGCGCCCGGCAGCGGGCTGATCATCACGCCGCCGGTCTCTGTCTGCCACCAGGTGTCCACGATCGGGCAGCGGTTGCCGCCGATCACCTCCCGATACCACATCCAGGCCTCGGGATTGATCGGTTCACCCACCGTGCCCAGAATCCGCAGGCTGCTCATGTCGTACTGATCGGGCACCTCGCGGCCGCTCTTCATGAACGCCCGGATCGCCGTGGGGGCGGTGTAGAAGATCGTGGAGCGGTGCTTCTGGATCACCTCCCAGAAGGCCCCCGGCTTACTCGGACGCGGCGCCCCTTCGTACATCACCGTCGTGGCGCCATTGGAAAGCGGGCCGTAGACGATGTAGCTGTGGCCCGTGATCCAGCCCACATCCGCCGTGCACCAGTGGATGTCGTTCTCCTTGATGTCGAAGATCCACTGGAAGGTGAGATGGGCCCAGAGGTTGTATCCCGCGGTGGTGTGCACCACCCCCTTGGGCTTGCCGGTGGAGCCGGAGGTGTAGAGCACGAACAGCCGGTCTTCGCTGGCCATCGGCTCGGCCGGGCAGTCGGCGCTCTGGCTCTCCACCAGCTCCTGCCACCAGACATCCCGACCGTCGCTCATGGCGCAATCGCCGCCGGCACCAGCCAGCCGGCGCACCACCAGCACGTGCTGCACGCTCGGGGCGCCGCCATTGGCGCCCAGGGCCTCATCCACCGCTGGTTTGAGCGGCACCGGCTTGTCCTTGCGGAAGCCGCCATCGGCGGTGATCACCAGCTTCGCCTTGCCATCGATCAGGCGATCGCGCAGGGCATCGGCCGAGAAGCCGCCGAACACCACCGAGTGGGGGGCACCGATGCGGGCGCAGGCCAGCATCGCAATCGCCGCCTCGGGCACCATCGGCATGTACAGCGCCACCAGGTCGCCCTTGCCGATCCCGAGGGCCTTGAGCGCATTGGCGGCCTTGCACACCTCAGCGTGCAACTGGCGGTAGGTGAAGGTGCGCGTATCTCCCGGTTCCCCCTCCCAGATCAACGCCGTCTTGTCGGCGCGCGGGCCAGCGAGATGGCGATCGAGGCAGTTGTACGACAGGTTGGTGGTGCCGCCCTCGAACCAGCGGGCGAAGGGCGGCTGGCTCCAGTCGAGCACCGTCTGGAACGGCTCGAACCAATGCAGCTGGCTGCGGGCCGCCTCACCCCAGAACGCGTCGGGATCGGCTGCGGCGCGATCCCACAGGGCCCGGTAGGCCTCGAGCGAGCCGATCGCCGCCTGGGCCGCCAGCTCGGCGGGCGGCTGGAACAGCCGCTGCTCCTGGAGCACCGACTCGATCGTCACCGAAGCGGAGGCAGCAGCGTTCGATGCGTCGCTCATGACAGGGGAACCGGGCTCATGCAGTCGGGCCATTCAAGCGCAGCTGACCCGGGACAACCGGCTCCAGCGCTGGGCTCGCAACCTCGCCTGAGACACTGAACGCACGCTGCGCTGAAGCGACGCTGCGTCGCCCCATGCCTCGACCCGCCGCCTGCCTGTTCGACCTCGATGGTCTGCTGCTCGACACCGAGCCGCTGCATGGACGGGCCTGGGATGATGCGGCCCGGCACTTCAGCGTTCAGCTCAGCCAGGCGGAGCTCTTACAGCTGCGGGGGCGGCGTCGCCTCGATTGCGCCGAGCAGGTGCAGGCCTGGATCGCCGCATCCGGGCAGGCGGTGCCTTCGGTGGAGGCCCTGCTGGCGGTGCGGCAGCCGATCGCCGAGGCGCTGATGCTGCAGGCCCAGTCCATCCCCGGCGCCCGGGCCCTGCTCGAGCGCTGCGCTGCTCTGGCGATCCCGATGGCCCTGGCCACCAGCAGCTCCAGCGCTGCTGTCGCCCACAAGAGCACCCCCCACCCCTGGCTGTCGCTGATCACCGTGCGCGTGCATGGCGACGACCCGGAGCTTCTCGCCGGCAAACCGGCGCCCGATGTCTTTCTGCTGGCCGCCCGCCGGCTCGG
>JBJTBH010000051.1:0-10761 GCA_046091285.1 Cyanobacteriota bacterium
CGCCAGCGCCGGCGGCCGATGCTCCGCCTGGCGGCCCGGGCGCTGGCCGGCGGCGATCCGTCCCTGGCGCAGCCGACGGCGGTGGCGCTGGAGATGGTCCACACCACGTCGCTGATCCACGACGATCTGCCGGCCATGGACAACGACGATCTGCGTCGTGGCCGTCCCACCAATCACAAGGTGTACGGCGAAGCCAACGCCATCCTGGCGGGAGATGCCCTGCTCACCCGCGCCTTCGAGATGGTGGCGCTGCGCAGTCCTGGTGTTCCGGCGGAACGCCTGCTGGCCGTGGTCGGCGAGCTTTCCCTCGCCTCCGGGGCCCCGGGGCTGGTCGGCGGTCAGGTGGTGGACCTGGAGAGCGAGGGCCGTGCCGTCGATCTCGAGACGCTCGAATACATCCACCTCCACAAGACCGGCGCCCTGCTGCAGGCCTGCGTGCTGTGCGGCGCCTTGGTGGCCGGAGCCGATGCGGCCCTGCTCAGCGCCCTGCGCACCTATTCCCGCGGCATCGGCCTGGCGTTCCAGATCATTGATGACATCCTCGATGTCACGGCCAGCAGCGAGGTGCTCGGCAAGACCGCCGGCAAGGATCTCACCGCCGACAAGACCACCTATCCCAAGCTCCTCGGCCTGGAGGAATCCAGACGTCGCGCTGATGCTCTGGTGGAGGAGGCCAAGGCCTCCCTCGCCCCCTGGAGTGAGCGTGCCCAGCCGCTCCTGGCTCTGGCCGACTACATCACGAGCCGCGATCGATGAACCCCCTGGTTTCGCTTCTGGCCAATGGGCCCCTCGCCTGGGGCCTGGCCGCCTGCGGGTTGGCCCAGCTCTCGAAGCTGCTGATCGAGCTGGTGGTGCATCGCCGCTGGCGGCCCGCGGTGCTGGTGGAAACCGGCGGCATGCCTTCCAGCCATTCGGCGCTCGTCACCGGCACCGCTGCCGCGATCGGCTGGGAGCAGGGGTTTGATGCTCCTCTCTTCGCTCTGGCCAGTGCCGTCGCTTTTGTCGTGATGTACGACGCCCGTGGGGTGCGCCGCGCCGCCGGCAGGATCGCCGCTCGCGTCAATGCGCTGCCTTCCTCCGTCTGGGGGGAAGAGGGCGGCCTGCAGACACCCCTGAAGGAAAGTCTCGGCCACAGCCGCACGGAGGTGCTCGTGGGCAGCCTGCTTGGCCCGGCCATCGCCCTCAGCGGCCTGGCCCTGCTGGGCTCCCCGCTGCAGATTGCCCAGAGCTTCGGCTGGCTGAGCGCCCTGCCCCTGGCCTGAGGGCCCCGCCGTGGCCCCGCCCACCATGGATGGTGATGGACTCACCGCCGACCAGCAGCAGGCGAGCGAGGAATTCGCTCACTGGTTGTCGGCCCGTGATGATCGCCGGCCGTTCGTGCTCAGTGGTTATGCCGGCACCGGCAAGACGTTCCTGTCGATGCGTTTCCTGGCGCTGGCGGAGGCGGCCGGCCTCTGCTGGACCGTCGTGGCACCGACCCATAAGGCGGTCGGGGTGCTGCGTCGCCATCTGGAGCTGGTTCAGCTCAGCCCCACCTGGTACCCCTCCACGATTCATCGGTTGCTGCGGCTGCGGTTGCGGCGTGAGCGGGATCTTGAGCGTTGTGAGGAAACGGAGCAGACCGCCCTGGCTCTCGAACACCTCGGGCTGGTCCTGATCGATGAGGCTTCGATGGTCGATAGCAGCCTGCTTGAGATCAGCCTGCGGTGCGCCCATCCCTTCCGTACCCGCCTCGTGTTCGTGGGGGATCCGGCCCAGCTGCCGCCGGTTGGGGAGCCCGAAAGTCCGGTGTTCCGGATGGAGCGCTCCCATCGTGCGCATCTTCAGGAGGTGGTCCGCCATCAGGGTCCGGTGCTGCGCCTGGCCACCGGCCTGCGCCAGGGCGATCTTCCCTGTCGCAGGCCACCGCTGCTGCCGCCGATCCGCGAATCCCGGAGTCAGGTCGAGCTGCTGGAATCGGGGCCGTGGCTGGAGGCGGCCCAGGCCGCCCTGCGCCGCAGTGTGCTCACCGACAATCCGGATCTGGCCAGGATCCTCTGTTACACCAACCGCACCCTGGAGCGCCTGGTGCCTCTGGCCCGTCGCGCCCTCCATGGCGAGATGGCCGATCAGATGCCTGTGTTGCCTGGTGAGGTGCTGATCAGCCGCCGGGCGGTGATGGCGCCGGCCTGCCGCGAAGGCGAGGCAGCGGCGGAGGAGCCCGACATGGTGCTCGGTTCCAACCGGGAGCTGATCGTGCGGGATGTCACTCCGGAGCGCTGCGATCTGGCTGATTTCGGCCTCTCCACCGCGACCGATGGGCCGGTGCCGGTGATCGAGACCCTCACCGCCCGGGTGGAATCCGGCGAGAGCCAGTTGTCCCTCAGGCTTCTGCCACCGATCGGCAGCTCGGCACGACAGAACCTGGAGGCGGTGCTTCAGCGGCTGCGCACGGCGGCCCGTGAGGCGGGAAAACAGGACGGTCGGGGTCTGTGGCGTCGTTACTTTCTGGTGCGTGATGCCTTCGCCTCCCTGGGGCCGGCCGCCGTGCTCACCGTGCATCGCAGCCAGGGCAGCACCTTCGGTGAGGTGTTTGTCGCCGCTGATGTCTTCTGGCCCAGCGACGAGGTGTTGCGACGGCAGCTGGTCTACGTGGCTGTGAGCCGTGCTAGTCAGGCCGTGACCCTCTCGGCTCACGACGGCATCCCTGCCGATCGACAGCTCTGGCAGGAGTGGTTTCGAGTCCAGGACTGAGGCGAGGGTCTGATGGCGCAGCTCAGCCTTTCAGCTCAGAGGGTTCAGTTCAGACGCAGTCCGCTGATCCCCTGCCAGGCGAGGTAGACCGCCAGAGCGAGGCTGAGCGCTTCCACCACGCGATCGCCCTGGAGGTAGAGCAGCGCCTTGCCCGACTGGAGCAGGGGCAGAATCCGCTCGCGTCCGATCAGCAGCGCCAGCAGAGGCAGGCTCAACCAGAGGCTGGCGACGCTGCCGAAGACCGCCAGATCGATCACTTCACCGGTACGGCTCAACTGGGCAGCCAGCAGGGCGGATGCCGCCTTGGCGAACAGGAACAGATCATCCGGGCTCACCAGTTCGATGCCGGCGCTGACAGCGATCAGCAGGGGCAAGGGCAGCGCCGCGAAGCGATCGAGTGGACGGGCCCAGGCGGGCACGTTGTCGTCGTCGTTCTGCGCCACCACTTCCTTCAGGCCCAGGGCCAGCAGAGCGCCGGCGGCCAGCAGGTCGAGGCCGGTGCGGTGATCCGAGCCCTGCTGCATGGTCAGGAGCAGGCTGTGACCCACCCCCAGCATCAGCAGCACCATCAGAGCGGTGGTGACGAACCAGCCGAGCACGAACAGGCTGGCCCGTCGCAGCGGATGCTCCCCCAGCAGCAGCAGCAGGATCAGTCCGATGTGCAGGGGGCTGAAGCCCACCCCCAGGCCATAGGCGGACAGCTCACTCCAGAGGGCCAGGGATCCGCTCACACCGATGACCATGGGCCTGCGTCGATCAGGGCATTCCAGCGCACGATCGCCCGGTCGCCATGGTCATCGTCGGCCACACCGAACGCTTACCCGCACGGGCTCAGTGCAGCACTTCAAACCAGTCCGTGCCCATCGGCGTCACCTGGGCGGCGGCGACACCGAGCACCACCGCCCGGCTCGGGCCCCGTTCGCACCACAGCCGCAGTTCATTGAGGCGGTGATGGGAACCCTCGGCTTCCAGTTCGACTCCGCCATCACTGCGGTTGCGCACCCATCCGCCCAGTCCCATGTGTCGGGCCTGTTCACAGCAGGCCTGGCGGTAGCCCACTCGCTGGACGTGGCCGCTGACGATCAGATGCCAGCGTTCCTTGGTGGGATCGAGGCGATGGTCCTGCCGCTCGACCCACCGTTCCATGGAGCGGCGACTGCGGAAGCGGCGACCAGGCGCCGGGGGATCTCCGGGCATCCAGCCCAATGGAGATGTAGCCAGCTGGCGTGAACGTTCGGTGCGTTCCATCCCTCCTCCTTTAAGGGCACTCCCCACCCTTCAAGTTGCCACAGGCCGGGGCGGGCAGCCAATGGGCATCGTTGCCTGTTCGTCGGGTCGATGGATGGCTGCAGCTGCCAGCGGTGAAATTCGTGACCCCAGCGCCGGTCCTCCCGTCGCACCACCAATCCATCCACCAGGGCCACACTGCGCCGGTACCCCAGGCTCAGGGCACCACGGCGGGCCGCAAAGGGCAGCACCCCGGCCATCGCCGAACCCGGGGCCTCGGGGTCGTCGTCGGGGCCTTGCAGGCGATCGCCGAGCAGCAGCAGACCACCGCATTCCGCATAGATCGGCAGACCGGCGGCCGCGGCGGCGGCCAGATCCCCGAGACTGCGGCGCGCGTTCGTCAGTTGCTGATGATGCAGCTCCGGGTATCCCCCCGGGAGCACCACTGCCTGACAGTCCCTGGGCAGGGGCTCATCCGCCAGGGGGCTCCACGGAATGACGCTGGCTCCGTGGCCTTCCAGCAGCTCCTTCGCTTCCGGGTAGAGGAAGTGGAAGGCGGCATCCCTGGCCACGGCGATCACCACCGGTCGATCGCCGCCCATCGCCGGTCCGGGGTCCGGGGCCGGAAACGATGGCGTCGGTGCCGTTGAGGCCGGTGTGGTCGGAACTGGTGGCGCCTGCAGCAGGGGGTGCCAGCGCGGCAGATCGAGACAGCGGCTGGCCAGGTCCGCCCACTGGGCCAGGCGCTGCGGCAGATCCGGCACTTCATCGGGGGGCAGCAGCCCCAGATGCCGCGACGGCAGGGCCAGGCTTTCGTTCGGGGGCAGAACGCCCAGCAGGGGAACATCGATCGCCGCCAGGGCTTCCGTCAGCAGCTGCCGATGCCGCTCGCCGCCGATGCGATTCAGCACCACACCGGCCAACTGCAGTCTCGGGTCGTGGTCGCGGAAGCCGCGCACCAACGCCGCCACGGAGCCCGCCTGGCGCGAGGCCTCCACCACCAGCACCACCGGCAGATCGAGCAGCACGGCCACGGCTGCCGAGCTGCCTTCGCTGGTCGGGCCGCGACCATCGAACAGACCCATCACCCCTTCCACCAGGGCCAGATCCGCCTGGGCGCCATGGTGCTGGAAGCTGGAGCGCACCCAGGCGTCACCGCAGAGCAGGGGATCGAGGTTGCGGCAGGGCCGGCCGCTGACCCGGCTCAGGAGCTGGGGATCGAGATAATCCGGCCCGACCTTGAAGGTCTGGAGGCTGGCCCCATGCTGACGGGCCCAGGCGGCCAGGCTGAGGCTGAGGAGGGTTTTGCCGCTGCCGCTGGTGGGTGCGGCGATCAGACAGGCCATCGGGGCAGCATGCCAGCGCATGGGAGGCGCCGCCCCGACGGCCGCCGTGGGATCCGGTCGTTCAATCGGGCAGCAGGCGTGCGGCCAGGGGCGCGGCGGCGGCCAGCAGTGGATTGGTGCTGTCATGGCCACCGGAGAGCAGCCGAGCCATTTCCATCTCGCCGGTTTCACTGATGGCGGGGACCACCTCCTCGAGCAGTTCCATCGTCGCCATCCCGCCGGCTTCGAGCCGCATGCAGCCGCCGGATTCCGAGCAGAGAATCACACAGAGCGGAAGGCGATTGGGAGCTGCGCAGATCAGGCGCAGTCCCACCAGGGCGCCGGGATGGGTCTTGGGCACTCCCACCGGCACGGGCATCAACCGCATGTGCACCATCTGACCGTCCTGTCGCTGGAAATCAGCCCCAAGGCCATCGGCCTCCTCCCCGTCGCCGTAGGCATCGACCCGATAGCTGCTTTCCAGATGCCAGCCGAGGCGATCGGCGATCCAGGCCGCCAGCAGCAGCCCCTTGACCGGGTGCCGGCCCTCGACATCGATGTCGAGCTGCACCACGTGGTTGAGGGCATCCCGCCGTGAGGGGGGATCGAACAGCATCGCCAGGGATTCCCGCCAGCTGCGCAGCCGCAACCAGTTGAGGTCATTGACGGCCTGACCGGCTTCGATCCGTTCCACCAGCACATCGAGGCAACGGCGCGGCGTGCCCAATGAGGTGTCCACCACCAGCCGCCGTGGGCCTGCTGCCAGGGTGGCCAGCACGCCGGGGGTCTCATCGAGGGAGCTGTTCCACCAGATCCAGGTGGGCAGGGTTTCCCCCACCAGGGGCTGAAGCATTGCGAGGGCCTGTTCGATCGCCCCCCGGCCACCGCGCAGCACCACCACATCCCCGCAGGCGGAGCTCAGGCCGGCTTCCTCCGGCAGCGGACAGTAGGCCGCCACGGTCGTGGCCAGGGTCTGGCCGTCATCGAGGGTCGGAGCCAGGGTGATCAGGCGCCTGGGCATGTGGGCGCTGATGGCGCTGTCCACGAACTGACCGCGCAGGTCATGGGCCTGGTGATCTCCGGGGCGCTGGCCCAGTTCCCAGGCCAGTTCCGGTGCCCTCGCTGCGGTGCTCGGCGCCAGGCCGCACCAGGTGATCGCCTCGCGGGCCGCCTGGAGAAGGTCCTCCTCGAGCAGGCCGGTGATCGGGCCATCCAGACGACCGAGGCGGATCAGCTGTTGCTGCAGCCAGGCCGGTTGCCAGACCAGCAGGTTGAAGGTCGTGGCACCGCTGGACCCTGCCAGGTCGCTGCTCCAGAGTTGATCGAGGTAGCTGGAGACCTCAGTGGGTGGTAATTCCAGGGGGGCCTGGAGGGTCAGTTGGGTCGACATGGAAGGGATGGGCGAGGGACCGGCGAAACCGCGGCCTGGGGAGCAGGGGGGGGAGGCTGTGGGCGCTGATCAGGGCCGGCGCCAGACCAGGTTGTCGTCAGCGAGCAGGGAATCGGCGGCGGCCGGCCCCCAGGTGCGGGCCTCGTAGTTCTGCACGGGAAGCTGCCAGGGGGCTTCCTCGATCAGTTTCAGCAGGGGGGTGTAGAGACGCCAGGCGGCTTCCACTTCATCGCTGCGGGTGAAGAGGGTCGGGTCGCCGAGCATGGCGTCGGCCAGCAGGCGCACATAACCCTCATCAGAGGGCTCGCCGAAGGATTCGTCATAGGAAAAGGCCATGTCCACCGGACGGCTGCGCATCCCGGACCCCGGTGCCTTGACCTCGAATTTGAATTCGGCCCCTTCATCGGGCTGGATTCTGAGAATCAGCTGGTTGGCGGTCGGGGCGCCGCCGGCGGCATCAAACAGGTGCACCGGTGCTTCCCGGAAGGTGAGCACCACTTCGCTCATCCGTTTCGGCAGGCGCTTGCCGGTGCGCAGATAGAAGGGAACCCCCTGCCAGCGCCAGTTGTTGATGAACAGCTTCATCGCCACATAGGTTTCGGTGGTGCTGTTCGGATTGACCCCCGGTTCCTGGCGGTAGCCCGCGAGGGGGCTGGCGGTCGACCCCCCGGGGCCGTACTGACCGCGCACGCAGCATTTCCAGGGTTCTTCCTCGTTGGCGAGATGGGCGGCCTGAAGCACCTTGGCCTTTTCGTTGCGGATCGCCTCCGGATCGAAGCGACCCGGAGGTTCCATCGCCGTCAGCGCCAGCATCTGGGTCAGATGGTTCTGGACCATGTCCCGCAGGGCACCGGAGGATTCGTAATATCCGGCCCGTTCCTCCACCCCCACCGTTTCAGCGGCGGTGATCTGAACATTGGCGATGTAGTTCCGATTCCAGATCGGTTCAAAGATGGTGTTGGCAAACCGCAGCACCAGGATGTTCTGAACGGTCTCCTTGCCCAGGTAGTGGTCGATCCGGAAGATCTGGCTTTCCTTGCCGCAGGTCTGGACGATCCGATTCAGTTCCTGGGCGCTTCCGTAATCCTGCCCGAACGGTTTTTCGATCACCACCCGGCTCCGACCTGGATCGCTGAGCAGACTGGCGGCGGCCAGGGAGCGGCAGCCACTGCCGTAGAAGGCCGGGGAGACCGACAGGTAGAAGGTGCGATTGCCACGGGTGGCCCGTTGGCGATCGATGATCTCCAGCCGTTCCGCCAGGCGCACCATGTCCTGGGGCTGCTCCAGGTCGACCGCCTCGTAGAAGAGGCCGGCGGAGAACTGTTCCCAGGCGCTGTGATGTTCGGCGATCTCGCCGGCCATGGCCTGGGCCAGCCGGGCCCGGAAATCGTCATCCGTCCAGGGTCTCCGGGCGCAACCGAGGATCGCGAATTCACTGGGCAGACGTCGCTGCCGGAACAGCTCGAACAGGGCCGGCACCAGCTTGCGGTGGGTGAGGTCACCGCTTGCGCCGAAGATCACCAGGCACTGGGGTGAAATGACCCGCTCCTGCCGCAGGCCGACCCGGAGGGGATTGGTGAGGGTGATGCTCATGGGACACGGGCTCGTGATCCTGGTTTAACGGGATTGACGGACGAACCCAAGCGCCTCCCGGAAAGCTCCTGACTTTCGGCCGGGTTTGTGCGGGTTTGCTGTTCCGCTGCTGCGGGTCAACGCCACCCCGGAGGCCGGTGCCATCAAAAAACCCGCCCCCGGAAAGGGAGCGGGTCGCGACGCCCAGCGGAGGCTGAGAGGAGATCTTCAGTAGGTCTCGACGTGCCAGCGCTCGGCCTTCTTGAGCTGGGGACGCAGCTCGCTCCAGACCAGATCCTTGGCGGCGGCGGCGGTGGTCATCGCCTCGTCGATGCCGGGTTCCATGCCCCGCAGGCCACACATGTACACATGGGTGCGGGGATCCTCGATCCAGGAGAAGATCTCCTCGGCGTTCTCGGTCACACGGTCCTGGATGTACATCCGACCGCCGCTGGCGTTCTGTTGCTCGCGGCTGATGGCCTTGGTGTAACGGAAGTTGTCGGGGAACTGGCTCTGGTAGTGGTTGAAGTCGGCGTCGTACAGCAGGTTGGCCGTGGTGGGAGCCCCCATGAACAGCCAGGCTTTGCCGCGGAAATGCCAGTTGTTCTTCTCGCGCTCGCTCGGCTCGAACATGCGGCGCAGGTAGGTGCGCATCGGAGCGATGCCGGTGCCGGTGGCGAACATGATGATGTTCGCTTCCTCATCGTCGGGAAGCAGCATCTCCTTGCCCACGGGGCCGGTGATCTTCACCTTGGCGCCGGGTTCGATGTCACAGAGGAAGGTGGAGCAGACGCCGTTGATCGTTTCGCCATCCTTCTCGTACTGCAGCTGACGCACGCAGAGGGAGACGGTGTTGCCGGCGAGGTTGTCGCCGTGGCGGGTGCTGGCGATCGAGTAAAGACGGAGCTTGTGGGGTTTGCCGTTGGCGTCGGTGCCGTCGGGAATGATGCCGATCGACTGACCTTCGATGTAGCGCAGATGGGGATCACCACCCGAGAGGTCGAAGGTGATGTGGTTGACCCGACCGATGGCTCCTTCGGCCAGCAGGCTGTAGTTCTCGGTGACGGTGCCGATGAACGGAGTCTTGGGCTTGTAAAGATTGACGGGGACGTCAGCGTGAGACACGGGTTTCGGGGTGGGGGCGGCGGTGGGTTCAGGCTGGACGGCAGCCGGGGCCGCAGGTTCTGCCACCTCGGGAGCTGCATCGACGGGATGCACTGCCACAATGCGACCACCTTCCTTGGCGATGGTCTGCATCAGGGACTGCAGTCGGGAAAAGGGAACCGTGAACGGCCGCTCGGCCCGTCGCAGGGGACCGATTCCATAACCCTGAACCAGCACGGTGAACATGCGGCTCTGGCTCTGTCCGGAAGCGCCAATGGTCACTCGCATGCAGGCTCAACCCCTTAAAACCGAGCGATCATAGGGAATGCAAGGCAAGATTCGGCCGGCAGGCGGCCCGTCCCTTCACTGGCTCCCTGCCGGTGCCTGCCTGGGGGGCCTGTGTCTGGTCAGTCAGTCAGCACTCCTGCCTGGATCGGGGTTAGCGTTCAGACCCGGTCAACGTCCATCCTGCTGATCTGACGCTTTGGTGCAGCTCTCTGTCCCCCCTCGTCTGATCCCCCCGCTCCTGGCGCCGATTGATGACACCTGTTGCCTTGACACGATTCAGCAGCAGATGGAGCGCCAGGCCCAGGGGGTGCGTCGCCTGGCTGTGAGGCTGCGCATGCCGCTGGATCCCCAGTGGTTCTGGTCGGTGCTCACCGATTACGCCAATCTCAGCCGCTTCATTCCCAATCTCGCTTCTTCACGGTTGCTCTGGCGCCGTGGCTACAGCGTCGGCCTGGAGCAGGTCGGCAGTCAGCAGTTCTGCGGTCTGCGTTTCAGCGCCCGGGTGGAGCTGGAACTGACCGAACGGCGTTCCGAAGGCGCCCTCACGTTCCGTATGCGTCGCGGAGATTTCCGGCGTTTCGAGGGGTCCTGGATGATCACACCCGATCCCGATGTCAACGGCACCTCGTTGCTGTACGACCTCACGGTCCAGGGCCGGCCCGGAATGCCGATCGCCCTGATCGAGCAGCGATTGCAGGAGGATCTGGCCGCCAATCTGCGCGCTGTTCAGGCTGAGGTGCTGCGTCGGGTGGCTCAGCTCTGATAACGGCAGCCCGGCGGATTTTCAACGTTGCCGTTGATCGTCAACCGATGGTTCTGCAGGTCGACGATCGATTGTCTTGCCGCTCAGACATCCGATGGCAGCTCATAGACCAGACATCCCTGATGCCGCAGATCGCTGTGACCTTCTAAAGACTAGTTGAAAACTAAAAATATAGCACCTCTAAATATCTAAATAAACTTTTGATTGTTATTATGCTTCTTGATTACCCAGCTCACTCCGCGGTGGCCGCCCTGGGGCCTTAGAGTAGTACATAGCTACCAGTACGGACATGGCCCGCAGTGCGATCCAGTTCCAGAAAGGCCTCTCCCTGCCTGAGTTCCAGCGGCTCTACGGCGCCG
>JBJTBH010000052.1:0-7896 GCA_046091285.1 Cyanobacteriota bacterium
CTTTCTGCCGGTAAACGGCGTGGATGGCCTCAAGATCCAGCTCAGCGGCAAGATCCAGAAGGAAGAACACCAGATGGTTCTGAGGCAGCCAGTCCACCGGTGAGGGCGGCAGCAGCAGCGTCTGCTCGGGGTTCCAGGGGCAGAAGGTCTTGCTCATGCCCCATTGTCTCGCCCGGATCGGTTGCAGCAACAGCGATCTGGGCAGATTCAGGGCCGTCTGTGGAGAGGATGGACACGATCTATGCGCGACACGCTCCTAGGCACCGTGAGGTTGATCGGCAGCGCTTCAGACACGGGTTGACGCAATCCCGGAACGAGGCGGCGGCGATCCCCCCAACCGCGTTCGGTCGTCCCATCCTCAGAGATGGAGTTGTCGCCCATACGGTGAAAGTCATCTCCGTTGGGGACCCTGCCCATGCATCCCACCGCCGAACTGTTCACCGAAAAGGCCTGGGCCGCCATCGTCGCCGCCCAGCAGCTGGCCCAGCAGAAACGGCAGCAACAGATGGAGAGTGAACATCTGCTGTCCTCGCTGCTCTCCCAGCAGGGGTTGGCCGATCGGATCCTCGAGAAGGCCGGCGTCGATGTCGCCCAGCTGCGCGAGACGGTGGACACCCGCATCGCCGCTCAGCCCAGTCTCGGCACCGCCCCCGACACCATCTATCTCGGCAAGGGGCTGAATACGGTCCTCGATCAGGCCCAGTCGCTGAAGGACTCCTACGGCGACAGCTACATCGCGATCGAACACCTGCTGCTGGCCCTGGCGATCGATGATCGCTGCGGCAAACAGCTGCTCAGCCAGGCCGGCACCACGGCCGACACACTCAAAAATGCCGTCAACGCCGTGCGGGGATCCCAGAAAGTGACCGACCAGAATCCCGAAGCCACCTACGAATCGCTCGAGAAATACGGCCGCGACCTCACCGCCGCCGCCCGTGACGGGAAGCTCGATCCGGTGATCGGCCGCGACGAGGAGATCCGTCGCACGATCCAGATCCTCAGCCGTCGCACCAAGAACAATCCGGTGCTGATCGGCGAACCCGGCGTCGGCAAGACAGCGATCGTGGAAGGGCTGGCGCAGCGGATCGTCAATGGCGATGTACCGCAGGCGCTGCAGAACCGTCAGCTGATCGCCCTCGACATGGGCTCACTGATCGCCGGTGCCAAATACCGCGGTGACTTCGAGGAGCGACTCAAGGCCGTGCTCAAGGAGGTCACCGCCTCCGAAGGCCAGATCGTGCTGTTCATCGACGAGATCCACACCGTCGTCGGCGCCGGCGCCAGCGGCGGCGCCATGGATGCCAGCAACCTGCTCAAACCCATGCTGGCCCGCGGCGAACTGCGCTGCATCGGCGCCACCACCCTCGATGAACACCGCCAGCACATCGAAAAGGATCCGGCCCTGGAGCGCCGCTTCCAGCAGGTGTTCGTGGATCAACCGACGGTGGAGGACACGATCTCGATCCTGCGCGGGCTGAAGGAGCGCTACGAGGTGCACCATGGCGTTCGCATCTCCGACAGCGCCCTGGTGGCGGCAGCGGTGCTCAGCAGCCGCTACATCGCCGATCGCTTCCTGCCCGACAAGGCGATCGATCTGATGGATGAATCAGCCGCCAGACTGAAGATGGAAATCACCTCCAAACCGGAGGAGATCGATGAAATCGATCGCAAGATTCTGCAGCTGGAGATGGAGAAACTCTCATTGGGGCGCGAATCTGATGCCGCCAGCCGCGACCGGCTGCAACGGCTGGAGAAGGAGCTCGCCGATCTGAGCGAACAGCAGAGCACCCTCAATGCCCAGTGGCAGAAGGAAAAGGGCTCCATCGATGAACTGAGTGCGATCAAGGAAGAGATCGAGCAGGTCCAACTGCAGATCGAGCAGGCCAAGCGCAGCTACGACCTGAACCGCGCCGCCGAACTCGAATACGGCACCCTGGCCGGTCTGCAGAAACAGCTGAGCCTTCGGGAGGCCGAACTGAATGCCGGCGGCAGCGATACAACGCTGCTGCGCGAGGAGGTGACCGAGGACGACATCGCCGAGGTGATCGCCAAATGGACCGGCATTCCGGTGGCCAGGCTGGTGCAGAGCGACATGGAGAAGCTGCTGCCTCTGGAGGAGGACCTGCTCCAGCGGGTGATCGGTCAGGCGCCTGCGGTGACGGCCGTGGCTGATGCGATCCAGCGCTCCCGGGCCGGCCTCTCGGATCCGAATCGTCCGATCGCCAGCTTCCTGTTCCTCGGCCCCACCGGCGTCGGCAAGACCGAACTCTCCAAGGCCCTGGCCACCCAGCTCTTCGATTCCGAGGAGGCGATGGTGCGCATCGACATGAGCGAATACATGGAGAAGCACGCTGTGAGCCGTTTGATCGGAGCGCCTCCGGGCTATGTCGGCTACGAGGAGGGCGGCCAGCTCACCGAAGCGGTGCGGCGGCGCCCCTATGCCGTGATCCTGTTTGACGAGGTGGAGAAGGCCCACCCGGACGTGTTCAACGTGATGCTGCAGATCCTCGATGACGGCCGCGTCACCGATGGGCAGGGACGCACGGTGGATTTCACCAACACGATCCTGATTCTCACCAGCAACATCGGCAGCAGCTCGATCCTGGATCTCGCCGGTGACCCCGAGCGTCACAGCGAGATGGAGCGACGGGTGACGGAGGCCCTGCGCCAGCACTTCCGACCGGAATTTCTCAACCGGCTGGATGAAACGATCCTGTTCCACAGCCTCAGGCAGGAGGAACTCCGCCAGATCGTCGAGCTGCAGGTGAAACGCCTGGCAAAACGCCTGGAGGATCGCAAGCTGGGGCTGACCCTGAGCACCGCCGCCCTCGACTGGCTGGCCGGCGTCGGGTACGACCCGGTGTACGGAGCCCGGCCCCTGAAGCGGGCGATCCAGCGTCAGCTCGAAACCCCGATCGCCAAGGGCATCCTCGCCGGACGCTTTCCTGCCGGCAGCCTCGTGCAGGTGGAGGCCGGCGCCGATCAGCTGCAGTTCGGAGTGGAAGAAGCGCGGGAGGCGGTGGGAGTCTGAGCGCAGATCTCAGAGCTCAGCGGCCAGGTCATGCAGCTGGTCGATGAGCAGATCGAGGGCAGCATCCTCAGCCGGGTCGATCCCCTGGCTGAGGCCCTGTTGCAGCTGACCCTGCAGGGCCGCAGCCCGCTGACGCGCCCCGGCGATCCGCTCGGCCTCTGCGGCCGGAACCGGCAGCCGCTCCTTCAGGGATGCCAGTTCCAGGCGAACAGCCGCCAGCTCCGCCTGCAGACCGGAGAGCGAGGAACGCACATCCGTGACCACCTCATGCAGGGCCATGAGCTCCCTTCGCAGGCCTGCAAGCTCACGCGACAGAAGCCCCTCAACGGCGGATGACGGCACAGGGACGGGGAGGGCTCAGCAGGGAATTATCGGGCCGCAGCAGGCTGCGGCAGCTGCAGGCAAGGTTCGCCGAAGGCTGAGGCAGATGCGGGCCGCATCAGGGAAAGGCGATCCGGAAGACCGAGAGCCCCCACGACGCTCGCCCCACTTCCGGCCCGGTCTTCCGCCATGGCGATCCCCCCGCTCCCCCTGCTCTCGATCGAGACGATCAGCGAGGGCTGCTCGGCCAACCCCGATGGCTCCGGCGGCCAACCCCTGCGCTTCGTGATCCGGCGCAGCGATGCCGAAGGTTCCGGTCTCCAGAATGCCCTCGGCGTTCAACTCGGCCTCTTCGCCGGTCCCCTGGCCTCGGTGATCAACGCCCCGGCCCTGCAGGAGCTCAGCTTCGCGCCAGGGGAAGACAGCCTCACCCTGACGATCCCGCTGCTGGCCGGAGCCACCCCGCCACCGGGGGCTTCACTGCTGGTCTGGCTGCTGCCCCAGGCGAACGCGCAGCTGCAGCCAGGAGCCCAGAGCGCCAGCGGTGGCTTTGACAGCCCGGAGCTGATCAATGCGACCCTGCCGCAACCCTCGCCCTGGAAACGCGACCGGGAAACGATCAATCCCCATGCCTTCGCCGCCCTGCGCGCCGATGGTTCCGTGCTCGCCTGGGGAGATCCGGACCTCGGGGGTGACAGTTCGGCCGTGGAGGCTCAGCTGAGCTCGGGCGTGGTGCAGATCTTCAGCACCAACGCCGCCTTCGCCGCCCTGCGCCTGGATGGCTCGGTGGTGGCCTGGGGTGACGCAGAAAGCGGCGCCAACACCAGCCCCGTCGGCGCGCAGCTGCTCAGGGGGGTGCGCAACATCAGCACGACGGAAGCCGCCTTCGCGGCCCTGAAGGCCGATGGCTCGGTGGTGGCCTGGGGGGATGCGCATTACGGCGGCAACAGCCAGCCCCTGGCGATGGACCTGGCCTCGGGCGTGGTGACGATCGCCTCGACGGCCTCAGCCTTCGCCGCCCTGAAGGCCGATGGCTCGGTGATCACCTGGGGGGACAGCGTCTGGGGGGGTGACAGTTCGCTAGTGGCCGAGGCGCTGCGCGATGGCGTCGTGCAGCTGTTCGCCAACGGCACGGCCTTTGCGGCCCTCAGACGAGACGGCACGGTGATCAGCTGGGGCGACAGCGTCACGGGCGGCGACAGCAGCGCCGTGGCTGGGGAGCTGAACGCGGTGGATCGGATCGCCAGCAACGATGTCGCCTTTGCGGCCCTGCGCACCGACGGTTCGGTGATCACCTGGGGCGATCCAGCCGCCGGCGGTGACAGCAGCGATGTCAGCGAGGAGCTGCGCTCCGGGGTGATCCGGGTGGTGGGTTCGGAGCGGGCCTTCGCCGCCCTGAAGGCCGATGGCTCGGTGATCTGCTGGGGCGATCTACTGGCGGGCGGTGAGCCGCTGATCGGATTGGGGCTGAATGGGGACGCCCTCGCTTCGGGGGTCGTGGACCTCAGCGCCACAGCCGGTGGCTTTGTGGCCCTGAAAAGCGATGGCTCGGCGCTGTGCTGGGGCCATCCCCTTTACGGCGGAGCGTTCAACAGCCCGGTGAAAGACGCCCTCAGCAGCGGCGTCCTCAGGGTGGTGTCGAACGGCTCCGCCTTCGCGGCGATCCGGAGCGATGGCTCGGTGGTCTGCTGGGGCGATCCCCGCCATGGCGGTCTCGGCCCCCTGGAGGAATTGGTGCCCGGCAGCGGCCTCTGGGAGGTGCCGGTGCTCGCCCTGGCGGATCCCTTCAGCGATGAACGACGCGATCGAGCCCCCACCTCCCTGACGCTCTCAGGCGATCGGGTGCTGGAGCGGATGGCGGCGGGCACGACCGTGGCCTGGCTGGAGGGCCTCGATCCTGACCTCGGCGACAGCCTGAGCTTCACGCTCGTGACCGGGGACGGCGATCGCGACAACGCTCTGTTCATGATCAGCGGCCAGCGCCTGCAGCAACGGGGCTCCCTCGATCACGAAATCCAGACCAGCGCACGGATCCGCCTGGCGGCCACGGATCCCTGGGGGCGACGCTTCGAACGGGCGGTGACCCTGAACCTGCGGGATGCCCCCGGGGAGCAGCGCATCCTGCTGCAGGGCAGCGACGACGCCCATGAGGTGCTGCTGGAGGATCTCGCCACCCTTGGGCTGCAGGAGCCTGCAGGCCAGCGGCCCCGTTCTGAGCAGACCTCCCTGGCGGAGATCGGCATCCGTGTCGTGCTGGAGCGGCGGCTCGAGGACCTGCGCGATGGGGTGACCCTGAGGCTGCCGTGGGAGCTGATGGCCCTGGGCCTGCGCAGCTTGGGCGGCGACGGCACAACCCTGGGGGCAGCGGAGCACCCGCTGGTGTTCAGCTACGACCCAGCCCAGGAAACAACGAAGCCCCTGGGGTATGACCCGATCACCAGCAGCGGTGCCCGCTTCCTGGATCAGAACGGCGACGGCCAGCCGGACGCGATCGTGCTCAGCCTGCGCGATGGCGGCGGCGCCGATCGCGATGGCAGCGTCAATGGACAGATCAGGGCCGCCCTGGTGCTGGCGAGCGGCAGCGGACGGAACCCGACCCTCGCCATCCGCGACAACACCGTGAGCCTCAGGAGCAGCGGCAGCTCCGAGGAATCGGGCAGCGCGCCTGTGGTGCCGATTCAGCTGCGGGTGCGCCTGACGAGCCGCTCCAAAGGGGTGGGACACATCGGCATGGTGGTGCTCCAGGCCGGCGAAACCCTGGTCGATCTGAGCCCGGAGGTGCTGGACCAGCGTTCCCGGCGCCTGCTGAGCAGCCTGGCAGCGACAGACGGCCTGCCCCTGGGGGAGAGCGGCAGCTGCAGCCTCACCCTGCTGAGCGACCAGAGCCTGGGACTGTTCGAGGAAGCCGATGGATCGGACCTGAGCAGCAGCGGCACCAGCAGCAACCGCCGCTGGCTGCGCCTCAGCCCAGTGGCGCCCGAGGCCACCGCCGGCCAGGAAGGCCAACAGCTGTGGGCCAGGGGCAGCCAGGGCCTTCAGGTGGAACTGAGCCTTCAGGAGAAGGCGTGGCTGGGATTGGGGGATCTGGTGGCCTCGGAGCAGGGTCTGGCACCACTGCTCGATTTCACGGCCCTCGCGGATCAGACCCAGACCGTGAGCGTGCGGGTGCTGCGGGATGCGGCCAGGAGCACGACCGCGGGGTTTTATCGCATCCTCGATCGTCAGGGAACCGTGCGCGACCCGATCAGCGGGGCCCTGTTGCGCCCCGGAGACCGGGGCTATGGGGACGCCGCCCTGGCAGCGGCTGTGCGGGGGGGCCCCCTGGATGACCTGCGGACAGCGCAGCAGCAGGTGAGCGTGCGCCAGGGCAGCGTGCTGGAGGGGGGCCTGCTGGCGCCCTACGCCCAGGTGGCGGGTGATGGCACCTATTTCGGCTTCGCGGCAGCCAATCCGGATCGGATCGAGCACATGCTCCGGCTTGGAGCGAATGTCTTCGGATTTGAGGATCTCCGTGGAGGCGGCGACCGCGACTTCAATGATCTGGTGATCAGCCTTGCCCTGCAACCGCAGCCTGTTGGCTGAGCCCATCAGCAGGAACAGTGCATCGGTGCTGAAGAGAAGAGCGAGCGCCCAAAAGATGTTTAGACCCTCGTGGGGCTCAGGCTCCTTGCTCTTTGCATGATGATCATGAAACTCGAACATCTCAACGACCAGCAGCTCGAAGCGATCAAGGGCGGCTACCGCGATCGGATCTTCAACCTCAACCCGCAGCTCAACCTGGGCGGCGCCTTCGCCACCCGCGGCGGTGAGGCCTCTCTGGATCAACGCAACGGCAGCATCGCTGTCAATGTGATTGTCTGAAGACGATCTTCCATTTCTTCCACCCAACACGATTGATTCATGACTCCCATCCATGACCATGAGGCCGAAACCCTCCAGGGCGGCGCACTGGTGCGACTGAACGTCAGCCCCTCAGTGAACGTGGGCAACACCGTGGTTCCTCAGGTGAATGCCGGGGCTGCCGTCGGTGTCCTGGGCACCGCAACGAACGACCAGACCAACCTCAGCCGTGTTCTGAGCAGCGTTGGCAGCAGTTTCGGACTCCTCTGATCAACCGGTGATTCCGACTTTGAGACCACCAGCCCGATGGCGAAGTGGAGAACTCCGGGAGTAATCCCGGAGTTTTTTTATGGGCAAGCGTGCCGCCTGGAAGATCAAGCCAACAGCGCTCATCAGCCGATGTCCCAATGGTGTGGAAAGGGACATCCAACAGCTGCAGAGCTGCTGAAGCACCCGCCTCGCTGTTCTAAGCCCCCTAGAACGTCTTTGAGGCCACGGCCTCATTCTTTGCCTTCACAAACACCCATGACCAAACTCACCTTTCTGAGCGAGAAGGAAACCGAAGCCCTCTGGGGTGGCCGCTTCGATCGCATCACCAACATCGTTCCCCAGGCCAACCTCGGCGCTGCTATCGCAAGCCGCGGCGGCCGGGCCCGCCTGAATCAGGACAACTCCAGCTTCGCGCTGAACCTGATCGCCTGATC
>JBJTBH010000053.1:0-21516 GCA_046091285.1 Cyanobacteriota bacterium
CGCACTGCGGGCCATGTCCGTACTGGTAGCTATGTACTACTCTAAGGCCCCAGGGCGGCCACCGCGGAGTGAGCTGGGTAATCAAGTGTCTGGATGCATGGAACCTGGATGCATGGAACCTGGAGGCATGGAACCTGGAGGCATGGAGAGGCTGGCGCCTCCTGCCCCAGCACCCTCCCGTCTCCCTGGAACCGGCCGCCCAGGCAGTCACCGGCCCATGAAAAAACCGCCATCACAACCGGAGTTCGGTCCTGATGGCGGTTGTCCAGGCAGGGTTGATCTCGGCGATCAGACCAGAGCGGGCTCAGGACGACGGCTGTTGCGGATGCCCTGGATCGCGGCCCGGTAGTCGGGAGCATTGAAGACCGCAGAACCAGCCACCAGGGCATTGGCGCCGGCTTCGATCACCTTCCAGGCGTTATCGGCCTTGACGCCACCATCCACCTCAATCCAGGGATCCAGACCGCGCTCATCGCACAGGCGGCGCAGCTGGCGCACCTTGTCAACGGCGGAAGGAATGAAGCTCTGGCCACCGAAGCCGGGATTCACGCTCATGATCAGCACCAGATCGCACAGCTCGAGGCAGTACTCAAGGGTGCTCAACGGGGTGCTGGGGTTGAGAACAGCACCGGCCTTGACGCCGAGATCCTTGATCTGCGACAGGTTGCGGTGAAGATGGGGGCAGGCTTCGACCTGGACGTAGATGTGATCAGCACCGGCCTTGGCGAAGTCAGCGACGTACTTCTCAGGCTCGACGATCATCAGGTGAACATCCAGGGGCTTGCTGGTGACGGGGCGCAGAGCCTCGACGACCAGGGGGCCGATGGTGATGTTGGGGACGAAGCGACCGTCCATGACGTCGACATGGATCCAGTCGGCGCCGGCTTCGTCCACGGCACGAACGTCATCGCCCAGTCGGGAGAAGTCGGCGGACAGGATCGAAGGGGCGATCACCAGGGGCTTGGTGCTCATGGACGGGCCACCGTGAGACGGGAGGCGAAGATTGTAAGGAGGCGGGGTCTGGAACCACCCACCGACGCTGATACAGTTGCCAGCGCTCATGCCTGAGAGGCCCTGCGGCAGCTGGTTCCCGCTGCTGCTCCGGCGGCCCTATCGCTGAAGCTCTTCCCCCCGCCGAATCGTTGTGGATCGCACGCTCATCCAGGAAATTCTCGAAGTCGTCGAGCAGGCGGCCATCGCGTCGGCCGAGCTGACCGGTCTGGGCAAGAAAGACGAAGCTGATGCCGCCGCCGTCGAAGCCATGCGCAAACGCATGGGACAGATCCAGATGCAGGGCCGCATCGTGATCGGCGAGGGTGAGCGCGACGAAGCTCCGATGCTCTACATCGGTGAGGAAGTGGGCAGCGGCACAGGCCCTGGCGTCGACTTCGCCGTTGATCCCTGCGAAGGCACCAACCTGTGTGCCAACAGCCAGCGTGGCTCGATGGCCGTGCTCGCCGCCTCCGACCGCGGCGGTCTGTTCAACGCCCCCGACTTCTACATGAAGAAGCTGGCCGCTCCCCCGGCCGCCAAGGGCAAGGTGGACATCCGTAAATCGGCCACTGAAAACATCGCCATTCTCAGTGAAGTCCTCGGCCTCGCCCCCAGCGAGCTGACGATCGTGGTCATGGATCGCGCCCGCCACAAGGACCTGATCGCCGAAATCCGTGCCACCGGCGCCCGGGTGCAGCCGATCTCCGACGGTGACGTGCAGGCAGCCATCGCCTGCGGCTTCGCCGGCACCGGCACCCATGCCCTGTTCGGCATCGGCGCTGCCCCCGAAGGCGTGATCTCCGCTGCCGCCATGCGCGCCCTGGGTGGCCACTTCCAGGGTCAGCTGGTGTACGACCCGGCGATCGCCCAGACCTCCGAATGGGCCGACTACACGAAGGAAGGCAACATCGCCCGTCTCAATGAGATGGGAATCACCGATGTCGACAAGATCTACGAAGCCGAGGAACTCGCTTCCGGCGAGAACGTGGTCTTCGCCGGCAGCGGCATCACCGATGGCCTGCTGTTCGACGGTGTGAAGTTTGAAAAGGACTGTGTGCGCACCAGTTCGCTGGTGATCAGCACCCTGGACAACACGGCACGCTTCACGAACACCATCCACATCAAGGACGGTGCCACCAGCATCGCCCTGCGCTGATCCATCCCAGCCAAGCGCAACGCAGACAAGCCTCCATGCACATTGCCGTCGTCGGCCTGAGTCACAACACGGCTCCGGTGGAAATCCGCGAAAAACTGAGTATCGCGGAACAGACCATGGAGGATTCCCTCCAGCGTCTGAGGGCTGACGATCAGGTGCTGGAGGCCTCAATCCTCAGCACCTGCAATCGGCTGGAGATCTATACCCTTCTCCGCCATCCCGTACTCGGGGTGGCGGCGGTGGGTTCCTTCCTGAGTCAGCACTCCGGACTGGATCTTGGGGAACTCGCCCCCCATCTGTTCACCTACCACCACGGTGAGGCTGTCGCCCACCTGCTGCGCGTGGCCGCCGGCCTGGACAGCCTGGTGCTCGGAGAGGGTCAGATTCTCTCCCAGGTGAAGAAGATGTATCGCATCGGTCAGGAGCATCGCTCGATCGGTCCGATTCTGAATCGATTGCTCAATCAGGCGGTCAGCACCGGGAAACGGGTGCGTACCGAAACGAATCTCGGCACTGGCGCCGTCTCCATCAGCTCCGCCGCCGTCGAACTGGCGCAGCTCAAGGTCGGCCAATCCAGAGGAGTTGATGATCTTGTTTCCCTGGAAAACGAACAGGTCGCTGTCGTGGGAGCCGGCAGAATGTCGCGCCTGTTGATGCAGCACCTCCAGGCCAAGGGATGCCGTGGGGTGGTGCTGCTGAACCGCACCGTGGCACGGGCCGAACAAATGGCAGCCGACTTCCCGGCCCTGCCGGTGCAATGCCGTCCGATCACCGAACTGGACCACTGCCTCAGCACCTGCTCCCTGGTGTTCACCAGCACCGCCGCCGAAGAGCCGATCATTGACGCCAGTCGTCTGAACCGACTCAATCGACGCTCGAGCCTGATGTTGGTTGACATCGGGGTCCCCCGGAATATTGCCGCCGATGTTGAAGGACTGGCGGGGGTTGAGGCCTACGACGTGGACGACCTGCAGGAAGTCGTGGCCCGGAATCAGGAAGCCAGGCGTGAGATGGCAGCGGAAGCGGAAGGCCTGTTGGTCGAGGAATCCCGCCTGTTCCTCGAATGGTGGGACGGCCTGGAAGCGGTGCCGGTGCTCAACCGTCTGCGTCGAGAACTGGAGGCGATTCGTGAACAGGAACTGCAGAAGGCCCTGAGCCGGATGGGACCGGATCTCTCAGCACGGGAGCGGAAGGTTGTCGAAGCCCTGAGCAAGGGAATCATCAACAAAGTGCTTCATGCCCCCGTCACCAATCTGAGGGCACCGCAACCGCGGCAACAACGGCGCATTGCGATGGACGTGATCCAACAGCTCTTCGACATCAGCGAAGATCCCGGGGAAAGCTGAGCATCACGGAAGGCCACGCAAACCGCCCTGACGATCCGGTGAAGATCACCCTGCGCAGACACCACCGCAGGAAGAACGCCATTGAGGCGACCTGACAGAGCGGCGTAACTGGACGGCATCACCGAGCGATGTGACAAAGGCGACATCGCAGGAGCGATGCAGCCAGGGCGATGCAGCCACAGCGACCCGGCACAGATGCTGTCGCAGAACAGACACTCTGCAGGCGCTGCAGCACGGAGGAACTGGCCCGGGCGATGTAGTGCGGAGGAGCTGGCACAGGCGATGCAGCCAGGACGACGCAACAGAGATGCTGCAACGCAGACGATGCTTCGAAGTGTCCTGAAACCCCCGGAATCAGGCCTCGGCTCTCCTACGGTATTGGCGGTTAAAAATTTGGCGCAGGCAAGCATGAAGAGGGTTCTGGCGATCATCCTCGGGGGCGGAGCGGGCACGCGCCTCTATCCCCTCACTAAGACCAGGGCCAAGCCGGCCGTCCCCCTGGCCGGCAAGTACCGCCTGATTGATATTCCGATCAGCAACTGCATCAACTCCAACATCAACAAGATGTATGTGTTGACGCAGTTCAACAGCGCCTCCCTCAACCGTCACCTGACCCAGACCTATAACCTCTCGGCCGGATTCGGTGTCGGTTTTGTTGAGGTTCTCGCCGCCCAGCAGACTCCCGACAGCCCGAGCTGGTTTGAAGGCACCGCTGATGCCGTGCGCAAATATCAGTGGCTCTTCCAGGAATGGGATGTTGATGAATATGTGATTCTTTCCGGCGACCAGCTCTATCGGATGGATTACAGCCGCTTCGTGGAGCATCACCGCCAAACCGGTGCCGACCTGACGGTCGCGGCCCTGCCGGTGACCCCTGGAGAGGCGGAAGGGTTTGGCCTGATGCATACCGATACCCACGGCAGGATCCGGGAATTCAGGGAGAAGCCGAAAGGCGAGGCTCTGGAACAGATGCGGGTGGACACCTCCCGTTTCGGCCTGACCGACGAGCAGGCCGCGGAAAAGCCCTTCCTGGCGTCGATGGGCATCTATGTCTTCAGCAGAGAAACCCTGTTCAATCTTCTGAACACCAATCCGACGGCCACCGACTTCGGCAAGGAACTGATCCCTGCCGCCCTGGCCCGTGGCGACAATCTTCAGAGCTTTGTCTTCAACGACTACTGGGAGGACATCGGAACGATCGGAGCCTTCTACGAAGCGAACCTCTCACTCACAGACCAACCGAATCCCGCCTTCTCGTTCTATGACGAGAAGTTTCCGATCTATACCCGTCCCCGCTATCTCCCCCCCAGCAAACTTCTGGACACTCAGGTGACCCAGTCGATCATCGGGGAAGGATCAATGCTGAAGTCCTGCAGTGTTCATCATTGCGTGCTCGGAGTCAGAACCCGCCTTGAAGACCAGGTGGTTCTTCAGGACACGTTGGTGATGGGAGCTGATTATTTCGAATCAGCGGAAGAGCGGGCTGTGCTGCGTGAACGTGGTGGCATTCCGATCGGTGTTGGCAAGGGCACAACGGTCAAACGTGCCATTCTTGATAAAAACGTCAGAATTGGTCAGGACGTAACGATCGTCAACAAGGATCACATTGAAGAAGCCGACAGACCTGAGCTCAACTTCTACATCCGTAATGGCATTGTCGTCGTCGTCAAGAACGGCACCATCGCTGATGGCACGGTGATCTGATCACCGATCCTGAGGTCGCCGCCGCGGCTTGATCAGATCCTTGACCTTGAATCCCCCCTGGGCCGGAAGCGGATCGCTTCCGGCCCTTTTTCAACGGGAGCCGACCGATCGCTCGTGCCATGCCTTCAGATCCAGCGAGCGTCCATGGCCTCAACCCTCTCACAAGGACGGCAACCTCGTTGAGGGTCGGCTGGGGGATCCGGCAACACCGCCATCGTGGCGCTGTCACCGGCAGGACATCTCCCGTGGACAGGATGTCCGGATCCATCACCACCATGGGGCGATCGCAACACTCGGCGCCGGATCGGGGCCCCTCGAATGAACCTCCCAGCGTTGCGGCGCCGACCCGACCCTGGCCGGAACGGGTGCCCGATCCTGAGGCCAGGCAGAAAAGCTGCGGCTTCCTGACAGAAGCCTTCAAATGAGGTCAGGGGCTGAGCCCGTGGCCACACTGAAGACGATCTGTTCTGGATGGGCCACATGGCCAAGGCGCATTTCGGCCTCATCGGTCTTGGGGTCATGGGCGAGAACCTGGTTCTCAATGCCGAGCGCAATGGTTTCTCCAGCGTTGTCTACAACCGCACCTACGCCAAGACTCAGGAGTTTCTGGCCGGTCGCGGAGCCGGGAAAGAGATCGTCGGCGCGGAGACCCTGCCTGAATTCGTGGCCGCTCTGGAGCGACCCAGGCGCATTCTTGTGATGGTCAAGGCCGGCCAACCGGTCGACGACATGATCACCACCCTCTCGCCCCTTCTTGAAGAAGGGGATCTGCTCATTGATGGTGGTAATTCGCTTTATACCGACACCGAACGGCGGGTCGCCCAGCTGGAATCCCAGAGCTTCGGTTTCATCGGCATGGGCGTCTCCGGCGGCGCCAAGGGCGCTCTCGAGGGTCCGAGCATGATGCCGGGCGGCACCAGAGCCGCTTACGACGCCATTGAAAGCCTGCTCACCGCCATGGCCGCCAAGGTCAGCGACGGAGCCTGTGTCACCTACGTCGGCCACGGGGGAGCGGGCCACTTCGTCAAGACGGTGCACAACGGCATCGAATACGGCATCGAGCAGATCCTGGCTGAGGCCTATGACCTGATGAAGCGGGTCTCCGGTTTCGATGGCACAACGATGGCCGATGTGCTGGCCGGCTGGAATCAGCTTGAGGAGCTGTCCTCGTTCCTGGTTGAGATCACCGAAGTCTGTCTCCGCACCCGTGATCCTGAGGATGGCGGTGATCTGGTCGAGAAGATCGTCGATGCCGCCGGTCAGAAGGGCACGGGTCTGTGGACCGTGGTCAGCGCCCTGGAGATGGGAGTGCCGGTACCCACCATCTATGGAGCCCTGAATGCTCGCGTGCTAAGTTCGCTTCGCAGCGAACGCCTGGCCGCAGAAGCGATCCTGCCGGCCGCACGGCCCACAGACCTTCCAACCCGCAGTTTCGATCTCGGGGACCCGGTCAGCGGCATGGGTCCATTGCGGGATGCCACGATCCTGGCCTGCATCGCCAGCTACGCCCAGGGCATGGCGCTCCTTCAGGAGGCCTCAGCCCTGCACAGCTACAACCTCAACTTTCCGGAGATCGGCCGGATCTGGAAAGGAGGCTGCATCATCCGTGCCCGCCTGTTGCAGCGCATCCAGGACGCCTACAACGCCAATCCCGGTCTGGCGAATCTGCTGATCGATCCCTGGTTCGCCGAGCAGGTCAACAGCCGCCTGCCGGGCCTGCGCCAGGTGGTGGCCGGTGCCGCCGAGGCCGGCATCCCCGTGCCCTGCCTGAGCAGCAGCCTGGATTACATCAGCAGCTATGGCACCGGTCGTCTGCCGCAGAACCTGGTCCAGGCCATGCGTGACTGCTTCGAGTCCCACACCTACGAGCGCGTCGATCGGGGCGGCAGCCACCACACTGAATGGATGGTGTGACGGATGACCTCCACGACCTATCGCCTGATCACAGCCGACAGCGGCGATGATCTCGCCCGCCAGGCCGCCGAGACGATCGCCTCCTGTCTCGATCTGGCCCTGGCCGAGCGGAATCGCGCCCAGATCGCCCTGGCCGGAGGCAGCACGCCGCGGGCCTGCTACGAAAAGCTCGGCGCTGAACATCTGCCCTGGGATCGGATCGATGTCCTGCTCGGCGATGAACGCTGGGTGGCGGCTGAGCACCCTGACAGCAACGCCCGGATGATCAACGCCAGTCTGCGGGGCCAGCCGCCAGGCCGGGCCGCCTGTTTTCATCCTGTCCCCACCGATGCAGCAAGCCCCGAGGACAGCTGCCGTCTCTACGGCCAGCTTCTCCGGCAGCTCTGCCCCGGTGATCCGCCGATGCTTGATCTGGTGCTCCTGGGCCTGGGCGACGACGGCCACACGGCCTCTCTGTTTCCAGGCACCGCGGCCGCCAGCAACACCACGGACCTGGTGACCGTGGGGGAGGGCAAGGGACTGGCCCGCATCACCCTGACCGCGCCGGTTCTCAGTGCCGCCCGCCAGGTGGTGTTCCTGGTCAGCGGCTCCGGCAAGCAGACGGCCCTCAGACGTCTGCTGGATCCGGGCGAATCAGCCGAACGCACCCCCGCACGTCTGGTCCGTCCGCAGCGAGAGGTGCTGATCCTGGCGGATCGACAGGCGGCTGCAGGTCTTGATGTCTAGGCTCGATCGCTTCAGAGATGCAGAGCCATGGCCGTTGATACCCACCTGGGCGATCTTCTGATCGCCGGGGACGACTTCGCGAGCTGGAGCTCCCTCAACGACACGATCATGGGTGGCCGCAGCCAGAGCCGGTGCAGCGCCTCAGCAGAGGGTCTGCGCTGGCAGGGCCAGATCATCAGCGAAGGAGGCGGCTTCATCAGCTGCCGCTCCCCGCAATGGCGCCCACCCCTTGATCTCTCCGGCAGCGAGGCGCTGGTGATCCGATTGCTCGGAGATGGACGGCGTTACAAGATCGCCCTGGCCTGTGCGGATCTGATCACCGGTCTCAGCGCCGGCCTGCCCGGAGGACTCCGCTGGGTGCACGGATTCAACACGCAGGATGGCGTCGAAGCCTCGATCACGATTCCGTTCACCTCCCTGCGGCCGAGTGTCCAGGCTCGCCCCCTCGGACTCCCGCTGCGATTTCAACCGAAACGGATCGAACGGATCCAGCTGCTCCATTCCCGTTTTGATGATGACGGAGGCACCAATCCGGGCTATCGCGCCGGAGACCTTGATCTGTTGATCCGCTCGTTTTCGATCCTGTGAGCATCGATCCTCCTGCCTTGCCTCCTGCCGGGGAGCTGATGATGGGCCTGGCGGCAGCGGCGGATCTCTGCCTGAAACCCTGGCGCCATGCCGTGGTGTCTCTCACCGCTTCCGTTGAGGATTCAGGGGAGATCCAGGTGCGGGTGGAAGCAAGGGACCCGGAAGGAGCGCGCCACCCCGAGCACGACCTGGAGCTGGAGATCTACCGCAGCGGTGAGGAGCTCAACGTGATGATCAGCTGGTGTGACCGTCCTGAACAACCGATGCTCTGGCATGGACGCCATCCGGTCTGGATGGATGGCAGCAGCGGTGAACGGTGTGATCGCCCCATGGATGGCGCCCCCCTTGAGGCCCTGTCCCGAAGACTGCGGGCCCTGCTCCTGAGCTGACCGGCCCAGCAGCAGGGCCGGCCCGTGGCAGGCAACGCCTCGATGCCAGACCCTCAAGGATCAGGGCATCGACCGCCATCAGATCGGCCCTTGATCGGTGACAGCCCCCTTGCTGCTCGTGCTGACCAGACGGGCGTATTTGCCGAGCACGCCGGTGCGGTAGCGGGGCTCGGGTTTCACCCAGGCAGCGCGGCGTTGCTCAAGTTCTGCCGCCCCCACGTTCAGCTGGATCAACAGCTGGTGGGCATCCACCGTGATGCTGTCGCCCTCCTGGACCAACGCGATAGTGCCACCGACAGCCGCCTCCGGCGCAACGTGACCGACCACCATCCCGTAGGTGCCACCTGAAAAACGGCCATCGGTGATCAGAGCCACCGAATCACCCAGACCTTCACCGATGATCGCAGCCGTCGGGGCCAGCATCTCGCGCATTCCGGGACCGCCGACCGGACCCACGTAGCGGATCACGACCACATCGCCGGGGTTGATCTGCTTGTTGAGAATGGCCTCCAGGCAGCTCTCCTCGCTCTCGAACACCCGTGCCGGACCCGTGACCACAGGGTTCTTGACGCCACTGATCTTGGCCACGGCCCCCTCCTCGGCCAGGTTGCCCTTGAGGATCGCCAGATGCCCCTTGGCATAGAGAGGGTTGGTCAGGGGCCGGATGACCTCCTGACCGGCCGGAGGCTCAGCGGGCACCTCAGCCAGCACCTCACGCAGGGTCTTCCCTTCAACCGTGCGGCAGTCACCGTGAAGCAATCCAGCGTCCAGCAACAGCTTCATCACCTGGGGAATCCCGCCGGCACGGTGCAGGTCGACGGTCACGAAGCGGCCACTGGGCTTGAGATCGCAGATCACCGGCACCCGTTGGCGGATGGCCTCGAAGTCGTCGATCGTCAGGGCCACGCCTGCGGTACGGGCCACAGCAAGCAGATGCAGCACCGAATTCGTGGAACCACCGACGGCCATGATCACGGCGATCGCATTCTCAAAGGCCTCCCGGGTCATCAGATCGCGCGGACGGATGTCGGCGGCGATCGCCCGGACCAGAACCTCGGCACTGCGGGCAGCGCTTTCAGCTTTCTCCGAGTCTTCAGCGGCCATGGTGGAGCTGTAGGGCAGGCTCAGGCCCATCGCTTCAAAGGCGGCGCTCATCGTGTTGGCCGTGAACATGCCCCCACAGCTTCCGGCCCCCGGACAGGCGTTCTTCTCGATCGCCGTGAGCTGCTGCTCATCGATCCGGCCGCCGCTGTACTGACCCACGGCCTCGAAGGCGCTGACCACCGTGAGATCACAGGCGCCGAGCTTGCCGGGCTTGATCGTGCCGCCGTACACGAACACCGCAGGGATGTTCATGCGCGCCATCGCCAGCATCGCTCCAGGCATGTTCTTGTCACAGCCGCCGATCGCCAGCAGACCGTCCATGCTCTGGGCGTTGCAGGCGGTCTCGATCGAATCGGCGATCACCTCGCGGCTCACCAGGGAATACTTCATCCCTTCGGTGCCCATCGAAATGCCGTCGCTGACCGTGATGGTGCCGAACATCTGGGGCATCGCACCGGCCGATCGGGCAGCCTGTTCAGCGCGTCGGGCCAGATCATTCAGCCCCATGTTGCAGGGCGTGATCGTGCTGTAGCCGTTGGCGACGCCGATGATCGGCTTGTTGAAGTCACCGTCTCCGAAACCGACCGCCCGCAGCATGGCCCGGTTGGGCGAGCGCTGGATTCCCTGGGTGATGGCGGCGGAGCGCAGCATGAAGCGAACGGATGGAGCTGAAGAGCAACCTACCGATGGACGGTCCCGTCGGTCCCCATGGTCTCCAGCTGACGCCGCACATCCTCGATCGCCAGGTTGAGACGCTGCACCTTGCTGTGCAGCTCCCCCTCGGTCGGTTCAGGGCCGAGAAGCGGCTCATCGTCGAACTCGGAATCAGAACTGACGCGACGGCGGGTGGAGGCTGGAGCCTGACCGGGGGAACGACGGCGACGTTGCTCCGCCTGCGTCAGCAGCCAGAGGCCGAGGCCGGCGGCACCGATGACCGTGCCAGCCACCAGGCCGACCATCAGGCCGGTACCGTCTCCGCCGCGATTGCCGCCGCCGCAGTCAGCCATGCTCCACGCCCCGCTTGATCACCACCGACCAGCTCAGCCTAGGCACTCCTGCGCGGTCGTCCCGAAGAGCCGCGCCTCGACATCCCCCAGACCCGGCAGAGGGCGATGGTCGGCATCAAGGTCGGGATCAATGCAGGCGCTATACACGGTGAGCTGGGGAAAACGCTCACCGAGGGCCTTGAGACCGGGACTGGCCGCCAGAGCGGTGATCACCCTCAGGCGGTCACCGACCACGCCACGACGCTCTAGAGCCTCCAGAACCGTGATCAACCGGCGACCACTGCCAAGCACGGGATCGAGCACGAGCACGCCGACGCGTTCGCCGACGCGATCAGGCAGACCCTCGAGCGCCAGGGTGGCGGACTCCGGAATCGAACGCAGGGTCGCATGGGCAACCACCGCTGCCGGCACCACCGACTGGGCCCCCTGCCAGAGGCCGAGACCCTGGCGCAGAATCGGAATCGCCAGCTGGGCCACCTCGGGATCAACGACCGTTCCCTCGGGGGTCGCCAGGGGAGTCTCGACCGGTAAACGGCGATGGGGAAGCCAGTCCCGGCAGGCCTCATAGGTGAGCCAGCGTCCCAGCTCCGCCAGGGCCGTGGCAAACAGGGGGCCTGGCGTGCGGCGATCCCTGAGCAGCGTGAGCCAATGGCCGATCAAGGGATGGGGCGGCACCACCACCCGCAGGGACATGCTCATGGGAGGGATCTCGCGCAGACCGCTGGGCTGCCATAACTTGAGGCACCACCGTAGTGGTGCGGCACGTTCCGCATCGGCGCCGCATGATCCGCCCGTCGGGCCCCCGTTCCCTGTCCGTCCTGTCCGCGATTCCGCGCCCCCTTGGCGCCGGACTGGGTCTTCTGGTCAGCAGCTGCCTGCTGCTGCTGGTGCTGCTGTTTCCAGGCCGGCCGGCCGAAGCGATCACAGCACCCGAGCTGCGCAGCCAGCGCTCGCTGCAGGCGATCAACCAGGACATGCACGACCGGAACCTGCAGCAGCAGGAGTTTCTCAAGGCCGATCTCCAGGGCGTGGACTTCCATCACAGCGACCTGCGCGGCGCTGTGTTCAATGCCAGCAATCTCCAGGGCAGCAACCTCCAGGGCGCCAATCTCGAGGATGTGGTCGCCTACGCCACCCGCTTCGACGGGGCTGATCTGCGTGATGCCCAGCTGCGCAACGGGATGCTGATGCAGAGCCATTTCCGCGATGCGGAGATCAACGGCGCGGATTTCAGTGATGCGGTGCTGGATCTGCCGGAACAGCGGGCTCTCTGCAAACGGGCGGAGGGGGTGAACAGCGTCACCGGCGTCAGCACCCGCGACAGCCTGCGCTGCCCCGACTGAACCCGATCCGTCATCAGGCGGTCACCCCGGTGACACCGTCGCCACCCGCCACTCTTCTCTCCCGATCTGAGCGATCTCCATGGCCCAAGCCTCGGCATCTGCCCGCATTCCAGTGACGGTGGTCACCGGTTTTCTCGGCGCCGGTAAGACCACCCTGCTGCGGCACCTGCTGTTGCACTCAGGCCAGAAGCTGGCGGTGCTGGTGAATGAATTCGGCGAGGTCGGCATCGATGGTGCGTTGCTGCGCAGTTGCGGTTTCTGCCCTGAGGAGGATGTGGAAGGCCGGCTGGTCGAGCTGACCAACGGTTGCCTCTGCTGCACCGTCCAGGAGGACTTCCTGCCGACCATGACCGCGCTGCTCGAGCGGGCCGGCGATCTGGATGGCATCGTTGTCGAGACGAGCGGGCTGGCACTGCCGGTTCCCCTGGTGGAAGCCTTCCAATGGCCGGAGATCCGCACCCGGACGCGCATCAACGGCGTCGTGACCGTCGTGGACGGGGAGGCGCTGGCGGCCGGCCATGTGGTGGCCGCTCGCCAGGCCCTCGACGCGCAGCGCCAGGCGGACCCGAGCCTGGATCACCTCGATGACATCGAGGGCCTGTTTGACGATCAGCTGCGGGCGGCCGACCTGGTGCTGATCAGCCGGGCGGATCGCCTTGATGAAGCCTCACTGGCCGCGATTCAGGAACCGCTGCGGGGCAGGGTGCGTGCCGGCACGGTGCTGCTGCCGATGGAACGCGGCACCATCGATCCGAGCGTTGTGCTCGGTCTGGGCACGGAAGCCTCGGCCGAGGCCGCCGACCAGGACCATCGCGGCCAGGCTCAGAGGCCCCCAGGCGATCACGGCCACGCTGAGGCCCACCCTGCCAACGGCACTCCTGAGGACGAAGCCGACGGACACCATCACCACCACAATCACCATCATGTGCCGATGGAATCGGTGGCGATCCAGCTGGCGGGGAATTACAACCGCAGCAGGCTGGAAACAGTCCTGAAGGAGCAGATCCGAGATCAGGTGCTGATCCGGGTCAAAGGTCAGCTGCAACAGCCGGATCGCCCCCACCCCCTGCAGATCCAGGCCGTCGGTCCACGGATCGAATGCTGGTACGAACGCGTGCAACCGGGTCCGCCTGCCGACTCCGCTGAGCGAGCAGCCCCTGGGCTGCGCCTGGTGGCCCTCGGACTGAAGGTGAGTGCTCCGGACCTGACGCAGGCCCTGACCGCAGCCCTGGAGACCTGATTCAATCCAGGGGGATGGGTCCCTCGACGCAGAAGCCATCCCAGCAGAGCACCCCCTCAGACCGCCACTGGGGCGTGACCGGCCCGGTGGTCCTGGGGGGAGGCCTGCCTTCGACGATCGTGACCTTCCCATGACCATCGTGGCGGAATTCAAAGCGTCGCGACCCGACCAGCACCCACCAGTGCTCGCCGATGCTGTCGATCACCATCCGGCAGGGACGCCAGGCGCTGCCGTGGATCTGACAACGCAGAAGAACCGATCGGGCGATCGGATCAACCGCTGATGGAGCGATCGGCATCGGAGTCGATGCCTCCGGGACGGCCGACGCGGCTCCAGCGAAACAGCAGAGCAGCCCCCCAAGGCCTGTCGCCAGCAGCAGCCGACAGCGTGAGAACCGGCGGCCGACTCCGGGCAGATCCGGCAGGGACGACAACCCACTGCTGCTGACGCCGCCACCCATGGATCCGATCGTTCAGGCCTCCTGTCGTCACGCTGACCAGCGCCGCAGCCCAGGGATCGACGGGCTGCCAAGATGTAACACACGCGATCAGCCCTGGTGCCGCTCTACTCCGCCCGCGTGCTCGTCTCACTGCGTCCTTCCGTGCTGGATCCAGCCGGGGAAGCGACCCGGGCCGCCGCCGCCCGCCTCGGCGTCGATGGAATCAAGCGTCTGCGCGTGGGCAAGGCGGTGGAGGTGGAACTGGAGGCCCCCGACCGCCAGAGCGCTGAAGCGCAACTGCAACTGCTCAGCAATCGTCTGCTGGCCAACCCGGTGATTGAGAACTGGGCCCTCGAACTTCAGGATCAGGGTTGAACGATGAGCAGCAGCATCGGCATTGTCGTTTTCCCGGGCTCGAACTGCGACCGGGACGTTCACTGGGCTGTGAGCGGTTGCCTGGGGATCCGCAGCCGGTTCCTCTGGCATGAGGACCGGGACCTGTCCGGAGTGGAGGCGATCGTGATCCCGGGGGGATTCAGCTATGGCGACTACCTCCGCTGCGGGGCCATCGCCCGCTTCTCCCCGGTCCTGGAGGCTGTACGGGCCTTTGCCGAGGCCGGCGGACCGGTGCTCGGCATCTGCAACGGCTTCCAGGTGCTGACGGAAATGGGACTGCTGCCCGGCGCCCTGACCCGTAACGCCAATCTGCACTTCCTCTGCGAACCTGCTGCGCTGACCGTGGAGCCCGGTCCCTGCCGCTGGCTCAGCGGGTACGCGGCGGGAGAGACGATCACCCTGCCGATCGCCCATGGCGAAGGGCGGTACCAGCTCGATGCCGACGACCTGAAGGCGCTGGAAGAGGCCGGCCAGGTGGTGCTGCGCTACGCCAGCAATCCCAATGGCTCCGTCGGGGATGTGGCCGGAGTGAGCAACCGGGCGGGCAATGTGCTCGGGCTGATGCCCCATCCGGAACGGGCCTGTGATCCCGGCACCGGCGGAATCGATGGCCGCCGACTGCTCGCCTCGCTGCTGGGCTGACGCCGCAGCGGGCGCAGCGATGGGGTCGCCGCCGGCCAACAAAAAAGGGGCCCCAGGCCCCTCTGTCGTTCGGACCGATCAGAGACCGGAACTCCGCAAGGTTGTCAGGAGCTCAGTTGACAGCCGCGAAGAAGTCCTTGCTCTTGACCGGATCAGGGTTCATGGTCTTGTCGCCAGGTGTCCAGTTGGCGGGGCAGACCTCATCGGGATTGGCCTGAACATGCTGGAAGGCCTGGAGCACCCGCAGGGTCTCGTCGACATTGCGACCGACAGGCAGGTTGTTGATCGTACTGTGCATGATCACACCCTCGGGATCGATGATGAACAGACCGCGAAGGGCGACACCGGCCTCCTCGTCAAGAACGTTGTAGGCACGAGCGATCTCCTTCTTGAGATCGGCCACTAGGGGATAGGCGATGTCGCCCAGACCGCCCTGCTTACGATCAGTCTGAACCCAGGCCAGATGGCTGAACTGGCTGTCAACGGAAACGCCGAGCACCTCGGTGTTGCGGGAGGTGAAATCGGCGTAGCGCTCACTGAAGGCGATGATTTCCGTCGGGCAGACGAAGGTGAAATCGAGGGGATAGAAGAACAGAACCACGTACTTGCCGCGGTACTGGGACAGGGTGATGTCCTGGAACTCCTGATCGACCACGGCAGTGGCCTTGAAATCAGGAGCCTGTTGACCGACGCGCAGAGAACCGGTGCTGGTCATGGATCGAACCGCGAAGGAGGGAGGGAAGGAGCAGCGGCAGCCGGGATGATGGGCGAGGAACGGCGGAGGCCATGCGATCCAGGCCGTACCCGTACCGACTACCAGTTGCGACTCCTACAATTTATCACGGATTCTGACGGGCTGTGGCTTAGGGTGGCATTCACAGCAACGTCAGAGCCGATGCCCTGGGATCCAGGTGTGCTCCGCAAATACAACAGCACGGGTCACTTCCGCCTGCTCAACCAGATCCGCTCGGAACTGAAGGCCAATCCCCTGGATCGCAACAGCAGCGGCGCCCTGGCCGAAACCCCCAGCTTCCGCGGCAATCGTCCGGGGCGGGGACCGGGCTGGAACCGCGGAACCTCACGGCGCTCCTCCGCTTATGCCCCGCTGACCGCCGAAGGTGACAGCCGCAGCTCGGAAGGCTCCAGCGCCACACCCGCCAGCTTCCGGGATCGCCTGAACGCCATCGACATGCGCTGACAACGATCATCGGAACGATCGCCTGACCGTTGGAAGCATGGCTCCGGCTCCATCCAGCAGGCCTGAGGTGAAGGCCCTGATGGAAATCCCGCCAGGATTCAGGGATCCATCCGGAACAGAAGCATGGCCTGAATGGCGACAGGTGCAGGAACAACAGAAAATCTGATGCATCAAGCCTCAGAATCCCTGCATCCTGACTTACACAAGCATTCTCCCGACCTTTGTCGTTCGAAGAAAAACCACGATGGCTCGGGGGAGACTTGAACTCCCGACCTTGGGGTTATGAATCCCACGCTCTAACCAGCTGAGCTACCGAGCCGTGATGAAAGCATTGTAGACGATGGCCCGACTCAGGCCATGGCAGGCAGGAATTCAAGAGGGTTGAGCGCTCCCCGTCCCGGCAGGCGGATCTCAAAATGAAGATGGGGACCGGTGCTGCGGCCGGTGCTGCCCATCATCGAGATCGGAGATCCCTGGGCAACCTCGTCGCCGACACGGACCAGCAAGCGGCTGTTATGGGCATAGCGGCTGAGGCTGCCGTCCTCGTGGCGGATATCGATCTTGTACCCATACCCCCCATCGTCCCAGCCGGCAAAGACAACACGACCGGAACGGGCTGCCCGGATCTGGGTGCCGACGGAATTGGCGATGTCAATCCCGTTATGCATCCGGCCCCAACGCCAGCCGAATCCGGAACTGAACTGACCCGATGCCGGCCAGATCCAGGCCTCCTGGCCATTGATGAGCGGAGGATTGGCCTCACCACCGAAGTCCGGAGACTCCGGCCAGCTCAGGCCGCCACTGCCGACGGGACGAAGGCCGAGCAGAGCCCTGGCACGCAGGCCCCCAGCCTGAGCCCGGTGCAGACCCTGACCGGAAACCAGCCGAGCGGTCTCCTGGCCAGGGTTCTGACGCAGCAGCTCCTGAAGCGACAGGCCATAGCGCTGAGCCGTACGGAGGAGGCTGTCGGCGACATTGGTGGGTGGCTGAACCGCAGCGACATCCAGAGAAGGCGGCTCCTGCAGAGGTGCCGCCCGACGGGGGTCGGTGGTGTCGAGGGCCAGAGACTGACGGGCCTGGCGCAGGGCCTGGGAAGGAATCACCAGCCAGTCGCCACGATGGAACTGGTGCGACTCCTCGACATCATTCAGAAGCGCCAGCCGGGCGTCGGTGACCCCCAGTCGGGAGGCAAGGGCCGGCAGCTCCGAGGTTGAACGCACCTTGATCCAGAGGCGTTCCTCGGAGGACGGAAGCGAAGCCAGCAGGCGACGAGGCTCGGGTTCGGGGGCCGTCAGGTTGACGCTGGCCAGGGGATCGTCAACCTCAGCGATCTTGGGATAGTCGGCCCGCGCAACGACACCGAGGGACGGAAGGGTGATGAGCGCAGGCAACAGCCATCGGCAAGATTTCATGCACCACATCCGGACAACAAAACCATCTGAGCAGAAATGCATCGCTCAACAGTCCGGCTGAGAGTAGCTGCCTGAACAGCGTTCGACAAGTCATCATCGCTACCGGTTGCGGCAGATCGCTGTCAGGACGCTAGATCTCGCGGTTCTGACGCAACTGCCTCAGGGCCTCGAACAGGACAACCGCCGCCGCCACCGAGAGATTCAGGCTGCGGACGCCACCCCCGGCGAGGCTGGCGGGCATCGGAATCGTCAGCCGATGGTCCGCCAGGTCCTGGAGCTCCGTCGGCAGTCCATCGGTCTCGCGACCGAACAACAGCCAGTCATCCTCGGCGAACTGGAAACGGTCATAAGGCTGACTGACGCGGCTGGAGAGAGCAATCAGCCGGCCGCCCCGAGGCCTGCGATGCTGAGAGAAGGCCTGCCAGTGCTCGTGCTGATGCAGAGGAACCCAGGGCCAGTAATCCAGGCCGGCCCGACGCAGCTGCCGGTCGGAGATCTCGAACCCCAGAGGACCGACGAGGTGGAGCTCAGCCCCCGTGGAGGCACAGCTCCGGGCGACATTCCCCGTGTTCGGTGGGATCTGAGGCTGGTACAGCACAACACGGGGCATCGCAGCGGGCACGATTCAGACAGCAAGGATCAGGCGCCCATGATCGGCACACCGATCTGATGCAGATCGAGGGCGCGCCCTCGAATCACCAGCCACGATCGTGCACAGAGGGGCTCGAGTGCCTCCAGAAGTTCACCGAGGCGGTCCCGGAACAAGCCACCGATGGCCGTCGCCGGCACCACCCCCCAACCCCCCTCCTCCGCCACCAGCACCACCGCGGCCTGGCAGTCGCCAAGGGCGGTGATCAGGTCCTGTCGCTGATGTTGCCAGCCAGATTCATCCAGAGCGATGTGGTGGGCCAGCCAGGTGCCGAGGGAATCCACCAGCAACAGGTGCTGTGGCTGCGACCAACGGTTCAGGGCCTGCGGTAACGCGGCGCCGATCTCCTCGGAGCGCCAGAAGGATGGACGCCGTTGACGATGACGGGTCAGCCGTTCCTGCCAGGCCTGATCTTCCGGCAGCGAGGGTCCGGTAGCCAGGTAAAGAACATCCAGACCACTGGCGGCGGCGATGCGCTCCGCCCAGGCGCTCTTGCCGCTGCGGGCGGCCCCGGAGACAAGGGCAACCCCACCGGGACTGACGACGGGCGCCACGGAACGCTCAACCATGCGCCTCAACCGCCATCCATGCCGCGGAGGGTGGCCACCGTGGATGGAGAGGAACGGTTGAGATAGCGGAAAATCCAGAATTTGAAAATGGTGGCCAACACCACCGGGAAGGTGGCGATGAACAGCATGATGAAATTCTCCTGAGCCGAAAAGCCGAGGTGATGCGCGATGCCATCAAGAAGAACGGTCCAGCCTTCCGGGCTATGGAAGCCAACGAAGATATCCGTGAATAAAATAATCGCAAATGCCTTGGCACTATCGCTGAGTCCGCAAACAACCTCATCGATGAAACCCCTGAGCACCTGAATATCCTGACTCCCGAAGAAGCAGACCAGGACAAAACCGATCAGGCCAGCCCCATCGGCCAGAACATTCTTGATGGCACTGCTGCTTTCAGTGCTCGCCTCATCATTGAGCTCCTGGGCCTTGGCCTCCAGCTTCTCCTTGAGCTGTTCATTCGTCGGTGGCGCTTCACCGGCCAGCAAGGCTTCAAATTCAAGTTCGGCCTTATAGCGGCCCAGTTCCTCAATCGCCTGCTTCTGCAGATGGGGTCGAGGCTGGCTGACGAGCTCCGCCGCCGGCTGGAAATGATCGAGCAGGGGAGAAATCAGATAGCTGCGGCTGAGCTGCTGCACCAACACAGGAACAAGGATCAGCAGCAGCAGAATCCGCAGCGACACCAGCGTGGAGTCGCGGCGACGGCGGAAGCCGGCCACCAGAGAGGCCTCGGCCTCGGGATCAAGCTGCCGACTGACCTGATCGACCACCCCAAGGAGCGAACGGGGCAGAACCGCCTGCGATCGCGACAGCTCAGGCAGAGACCGCCGCTGGGTCTTGTAACGGGCGTAGACGGATTCAATCAGCTGCAGCTGCCTCAGCTCCTGACCGGCGAGCTCGTGACGGAACGGTTCCAGTTCTCTCAGCCCTTCACGGATCACCTCCAGCGCCGCCCGGAAGCGACGCAGCACAAGGGTCTGGGTGGCCTTGGGAATGGCGAGCTCGAGGTCCGGCCGCACCGGACGGTCGTTGTAATACTCGAGTTCGATGCTCTGGATCAGCAGAGCAGACTCGTAAGCCCGCTCGAGATACAGGGAGAGATCCCGGGCCTGGGCACGCCCGAAACTGCCGATCCAATCAGTCAGAGCCATGACAGGTCAGCGGGAAAAGACCCACCAGGTCAGCATCGGCACCACGGTACCGACGATCAGCAGAACGGCCACCCAGGTGAACGCTTTGCTTTCGGCGGTTTCCTCCTTGGTCGGCACATTCGTCACCGCCACCTGCTCAACCTGAATCTGGGGCGGGCCAGGATCCTCACCACCCTGCAGCACCGTTTCCAGGCGATCCAGGGCTTCCAGTGACGCCTGGCGATAACGGGCCCCCTGACGCAGCGGCACCGCCATGGTGGTGCTGCCGACACTGTTCAGAAGAGTGGCGGGCAACTGGTCGAGCAGGTCATCACTGGCCGCCACCGCCGCCGTGATCGTCTGCGCATCGATGGCGACGACAAGCTGCTCGGTCGATCCCTGGGGATCCGCCGCCCAGCGATTGGCCAGCTGGCGGGCCAGGGACTGCAGATCCAGTCCGTAATCCAGCCGGTTGAGGGTCAGCAGATGGGCCTCCACATGCTCCTTCTGCAGGTCCTCCAGTCGCCGTGCGATGTCCTGCTGAGCCGCACGGCTGAGCAGTTCGGCGCGATCAAGGACGCGATCCCGGGGTGCAGCATCGGGAAAATCGACGACGGAGATGGCCAGGGCCCCGGCCGTCGGCATCAGCAACCAGACCACCGCCACCAGGGCCAGGGTGCTGAAGCTGCGACGCAGACCCCGGATCAGGGTCGGCACCGATGCAAACAGGATCACCGTGAATTCAGTCAGACATGCAGCCAGTCTGACCCCAGAGCCGCCATTGATCCTCGGATCACCTGGGAAGATCATGGTTCAGATGCCACCGTTCCATGGCCCTGCCCCTGCCGGCCAGGATCAGCATCGGCGCCGGACTGCTCGGGCTGCTGCTTGCCGTCCTGAATCAGGGCCTGGGCAATGACGACCTCCAGCAGCTGCTCCGGGCCAATGGGCTGGCCAGCCTCCTGGCGGTCGGCCTGATGCTGGTCGGCATTCTCTGGACCCGTGCCAGTCCTGGAACACCCGAGCGGGCTGTGATCGACAACCCTAAGGGACTTGTCCTGGTGCCGGAGCTGTCGGCCTCCGTGGCCGCCGAGCTGGGCTGGGGGAGTCAGATGCTGCTCACCGCCACACCGGCAGCCTCGGTGCTGGTGCACTGGCGAGGACGCACCCTGCTCCGACGAGGCCTGCTGGCCACAGACGACTTCAGGGCCGGACCGACCTGTGAACGGGCCCGGCAACGGGGGCGGGCGATCCACCTGGTCGACCTGAAGCTCTATCCCGGACGCGGGGAATGGTCCTCGCTGCCGGCGGCGATCCCATCGGTGGTCGTGCAACCACTGGCGCAGGAAGGCTGGCTGCTGGTGGGAGGGTGGTCCGCACGCTGCTTCAGTCGCAGTGATGAAACCTGGATTGCAGGATGGGCGGCCCGGCTCACGGAACGATTGCTTCACGAGGAGACCCCAGGGAGCGAGGTCCCGGAGCCTGAACACGAACCTCAGACCGGACCCGCCCCCCCGGCGTGAAGAACACCACCTCCCCCTCCGGACCAAGACGGCCACGCAGCACCTGGCTGC
>JBJTBH010000054.1:0-4750 GCA_046091285.1 Cyanobacteriota bacterium
AGCCACCAACGTGCCCAATGCTCCGGAAATTCTGATGGTGGCCAGCGCCACGGGCGGCGAGGTGGTGATCAAACCCCGTCGGGTGAAGGCCAAACCGGCTGAGAAAGACGTCACAGCGGCCGAAGGAGCTGAGGACCAGACCAAGCCCAGGGCCAGCCGCAAAAAAACGATCGATCTGACCGAGATCGGGACCTCGGCCCTCGGCGCGACGAAGGCCGCCAACGGCGTCAGCCCCACCAGAACGACCAAAACCGGCAAGACCGACTCCGCCAAGGCCACCACCAAGAGCACCACCGCCAAGGCCACCGGCACCGCCAAGACAACCACCAAGGCCGCCGGCAAGAGCACCACCGCCAAAACCACCAAGGCCGCGACGAAGGAAGCGACCGCTTCAGAGGTGGATCTCGAGGCCTCTGCCGATGCCCTGCTGCAGTCGGCCGAAGACGCCGGAGAAAAGGCGCTTGATGACAAGAAGGCCGCCAAGGCCCTCGCCAGCATCAAGGTCGGGCCGAAGGGGGTCTACACCGAGGACTCGATCCGGGTCTACCTCCAGGAAATCGGTCGCATCCGCCTGCTGCGCCCCGACGAAGAGATCGAACTGGCCCGGAAGATCGCCGACCTGCTGCAGCTTGAGGAACTGGCCGCCCAGTTTGAAAGCGACAAGGGCCAGCTTCCGGACATGAAGGAATGGGCGGCGCTGGTGGACATGCCCCTGATCAAGTTCCGCCGACGCCTGATGCTCGGCCGTCGCGCCAAGGAAAAGATGGTGCAGTCCAACCTGCGGCTGGTGGTCTCGATCGCCAAGAAATACATGAACCGCGGCCTCTCCTTCCAGGACCTGATCCAGGAAGGCAGTCTCGGTCTGATCAGGGCAGCGGAAAAATTCGATCACGAAAAGGGCTATAAATTCTCCACCTACGCCACCTGGTGGATCCGTCAGGCGATCACCCGGGCGATCGCCGATCAGAGCCGCACCATCCGCCTGCCGGTGCACCTTTACGAAACCATTTCCCGAATCAAGAAAACCACCAAGACCCTGAGCCAGGAATTCGGCCGCAAGCCGACCGAAGAGGAGATCGCTGAAAGCATGGAGATGACGATCGAGAAGCTGCGCTTCATCGCCAAGTCCGCGCAGCTGCCGATCTCTCTGGAAACTCCCATCGGCAAGGAAGAGGATTCCCGCCTTGGAGACTTCATCGAAGCCGACATTGAAAATCCAGAACAGGATGTGGCCAAGAACCTCCTGCGCGAGGATCTCGAGGGCGTGCTGGCCACGCTGAGTCCCCGTGAACGCGATGTTCTGCGCCTGCGCTATGGGCTGGACGACGGTCGTATGAAGACCCTCGAAGAAATCGGCCAGATCTTTGATGTCACGCGAGAGCGCATCCGCCAGATTGAAGCCAAGGCTCTGCGCAAGCTGCGTCATCCCAACCGCAACGGCGTCCTCAAGGAATACATCAAGTGAATCGAGGCCATGCCCTCCAGGCTCGCCCCTGAGCGCTGATGGTGACCACCTCGCCAGCGATCGACCGCCCCTTGCGGCTGTCGATCGTTCTTCCGACCTACAACGAGCGGGGCAACATCGAACCCCTGCTGAACCAGCTCCTCAGGCTCAGGGATCGTTATGACCTGGAGCTGCTTGTCGTCGATGACGACTCGGCTGATGGAACGGCCGAACTGGTGCGCAGCCTCGCCCACCGCGAACCGGCGATCCGCCTGATCCGAAGGGTCGGCAGGGCGGGCCTGGCGAGCGCCATCAAGGAAGGCCTGCTCGATGCCACCGGGGATCTCGCGGTCGTCATGGACAGTGACGGCCAGCACGAACCGTCGGCGGTGCTGCGGGCCCTCGATGCCCTGCAACGGGAGGGCGTGGACCTGGTGGTGGGCAGCCGGTTCCACAGAGACGCCAGCATCCAGGGACTGAGTGAGCGCCGCGAACAGGGCTCCACCTGGGCCAATGCAGCGGCTCGCCTCAGCCTGGCGCGTTCATATCAGGCCCTGGGCGATCCGATGTCGGGCTTCTTCGCCCTGCGGCTTGATGCGGTGCTGCCCCTGGTTCGGGCCGTGGATGTGAACGGATTCAAGTTTCTCTATGAGCTGCTGGCGATCAGCCACGGTCGACTGCGGGCCCTTGACGTTCCCCTCACCTTCCAGCCCCGGAGCTATGGCCAGTCGAAACTCGACCTGGCTGTGTTCTGGGATTTCCTGATCTCGCTGCTGCACAGCTTCTGCCTGAGGCTGCTGCCACGACGGGCGATCAGCTTCGCCCTGGTAGGAAGCAGCGGCGTTGTGGTGCAGCTGGCCGTGACCCAGCTCCTGCTCACGCTCAGTGGCCGGCCCCTGGCCGGCAGCCAGCAGCTGGCCCTGGTCGGTGCCCTCAGTGCCGCCTGCTCGAACTATCTGATCAACAACGCCCTCACCTTCCGCTTCAATCGCCTCAGGGGACTGGCCCTGGTGCGAGGCCTGGTGCGCTTCCTGATGGTGTCGAGTCTGCCCCTTGCCGCCAATGTCGGGGTCGCGCAGGTGCTGGTGCGCCTTTCCCACGCCGATTCGCTCACCGCTCAGCTGGCCGGCATCCTGGTCGTCTTCGTCTGGAACTATGCCGCCTCCTCCCGCTTCGTCTGGAATACGCCGTAGCGGCTGCCGATCGCGACCGGCCGACAGAGTGGGTGGCCGAAAATCCGACTCCATACCCTCGATTCCATACCCCCGATTCCATACCGATGAGCAGCGTCACGACCCTGAGAGATCTCCGCTCCCTGCGCCAGGCTCCGGCCATCAGCACGGAAGCACGCCAGACCCTGCGGAGCGAACTGAATACCGCCCTGGCGGTCTGCGACTGGTTCACGATCGGCGTGATGGCCCCCGATGCGGAGGCGGCCCTCACCGCCCTGCGGCAGTGTGAGCGCGCTCTGGGTTGGACGCCGCTGGCCGATTCCCCGGATCCCCTGCCGGCCGGACCGGTGTTCCTCAAGGGCAACCAACGCAGTGGTGGCCTCCTGATCCGCACCGAGGAAGGGCTGGGCGAAGGCCTGCTGATCAGCGGACACCAGGAAGGCAATGGGGAAGCCGGGGACACCTGGGGGCCCCTGCCGCTCGACTTCTTCGCTAACGACTGATCAAGACCTGGCCCCGGGGGCTGATCTGGGGCCGACCGATCCCTAGGCTGGGCGGCTGTTGACAGGCAGCACGCTGCCGGGGAGAAGGTTTTCGTGATGGCCGGTTCGATCCTGCGCATTGCCTCCCGCCGCAGCCAGCTGGCCATGGTCCAGACCCACTGGGTGCGTGATGCGCTGACCCAGGCTCACCCTGGCCTCGAGATCAGCATCGAAGCGATGGCCACCCAGGGGGACAAGATCCTGGATGTGGCCCTGGCCAAGATCGGCGACAAAGGTCTGTTCACCAAGGAACTGGAGGCCCAGATGCTGGTCGATCAGGCCGACATCGCCGTTCACAGCCTCAAGGATCTGCCAACGAACCTGCCCGAAGGGCTGATGCTCGGCTGCATCACCGAACGGGAGGATCCGGCCGATGCGCTGGTCGTGCATGAGAAGCACAAGGACAAAACCCTGGCCACCCTTCCGGAAGGGGCCGTGGTCGGCACCAGTTCCCTGCGCCGCCTGGCCCAGCTGCGTCACCATTTCCCCCACCTGACCTTCAAGGATGTGCGGGGCAACGTGATCACCCGCCTCGAGAAACTCGACGCCGGCGAATTCGATTGCCTGATCCTGGCGGCTGCCGGCCTTGGTCGCCTGGGTCTGGGCGAGCGCATCCACGAGTTGATCGATCCTTCGATTTCCCTGCACGCCGTCGGCCAGGGGGCCCTGGGAATCGAATGCCGTGACGGTGATGCCACCGTGCTCGAACAGATCAAGGTGCTCGAACACCTGCCCACCGCGCGCCGCTGCCTGGCGGAGAGGGCCTTCCTGCGCGAGCTTGAGGGTGGTTGTCAGGTGCCGATCGGTGTGAACACCCGCTTCGAAGGCGAGGGGGACGCCGCTGAACTGGTGCTCACCGGCATGGTGGCCAGCCTCGATGGCCTGCGGTTGATCCGCGACCAGGCCCGGGGACCACAGAACGATCCGGAAGCGATCGGCATCGCGCTGGCTCATACACTGAAAGCGCAGGGTGCCGGGGAAATCCTGGAGGAGATCTTTGCCACCGTCCGGCCCGAGGCCTGAGGGCAGGCCTTACCCCAGCAGCAGCTCCGCAACCTCCGCCCCAGGGCTGGGCAGCCCACTCCCAGCCCCGACCGGCGCTGCAGCGCCCTCCACAGAATCAAACGCTCCTGAACGCAGCCAGGACGGTCGTGAACCGGAGCGGGAACTGCGGGCGATGCCGTTTCAGTGGAGCCTGGTGGCCTGGGCCGCCCTGGTGGGGGTACTCACCGGGGGTGCCGTGGTGGGTTTCCATTTCCTGCTCGGCTTCATCAATAATTTTCTGTTCGGGCCCTTCGTCGAAGGGGTGCTGCAGCTGGTCAGCCCTTCCCAGCCGCCGCCACCGCTGCCTGAGGTGCCACCGCTGGCGGTGGACAGCGGCACGCCCCTGAAGGCCCTGCTGCAGATCGGCCTCGGCGGTCTGGGTTTCCTGCCGCCACCGCCACTGCCACCGGAGCCCCTGCCGCCCCCCCCCTCTCCCCCCTGGGGGCTGCCGGGGCTGGCCTCCGGGCCGGTCGTGCTCGTGCCGGTGCTCGGCGGACTGGCGGTCGGTCTGCTGCGTCGCTTCGCGGGCAATCTCGGCCCTGGAATGC
>JBJTBH010000055.1:0-4087 GCA_046091285.1 Cyanobacteriota bacterium
GCCCTGCGTCTGGATGGCTTCTGGTCGATCACCGAGGGCTTGGCCGCTCTGGCCCATGACATCCCAGGCTTACTGGCACTGCTGGGCTGGCGAGAACCGGCTCAGGCATTGAGCTCTGCTTGACTTCTAATGAGCCCTGCACACCGCCGCCCACCTGCTGACCTTCGATTCGGTGCATGGACGCTGGCCGCAGCGGGTGGATTCCAGTGACGATGGCTTTCGTATCGACCGGGCACCGGTCCGCTACACCCAGGAGCCAGACCCCACCGCGGTGCCCTGGCGCGAAGCCGGCGTGGCCATGGTGCTCGAATGCAGCGGCAAATTCAAAACGCCCGAAACCCTGCAGCTCTACTTCGATCAGGTGGGCCTGAAGCGTGTGGTGGTGGCCTGCCCGGTGAAGGGCGAAATCGCCGGCGCTGAAGCGCTGAACATCGTCTTCGGCATCAATCACCACCTCTATGACCCGAAGCGCCACCGGCTGGTGACGGCGGCCTCCTGCACCACCAACTGCCTGGCACCGGTGGTGAAGGTGGTGCACGAGAGCTTCGGGATCGCACACGGGTCGATCACCACCCTCCACGACGTCACCAACACCCAGGTGGTGGTGGATGCCTTCAAGAGCGATCTGCGTCGGGCACGCTCAGCCAGCCAGAGCCTGATCCCCACCACCACGGGCTCCGCCAGGGCGATCGGCATGATCTTCCCGGAGCTGCAGGGCAAGCTCAACGGCCATGCCGTACGGGTGCCACTGCTCAATGCCTCGCTCACCGATGCCGTATTCGAACTGAAGCGCCCGGTCACGGTGGAGGAGGTGAATCGCGCCTTCGAAGCCGCCGCCGATGGCCCCCTGCAAGGGATCCTCGGCTACGAAACCCGGCCGCTGGTGTCGGTCGATTATGTGAATGATTCCCGCAGCGCCATCATCGACGCCCTCTCCACCATGGTGGTGAACGGCACCCAGCTGAAGGTCTACGCCTGGTACGACAACGAGTGGGGCTACAGCTCGCGCCTGGCCGATCTGGTGTGCCATCTGGTCCTGCTCGATCAGCGCTGAGGTTGAACGATGCGCAACAACGACCGCGGCCACCTGCATCCAGCCACCACAACCGCCAACGGCCTGTCGGCTCTGCAGCAATACATGCTTGTGACGGCCAACTACTGGGCCTTCACGCTCACCGATGGCGCCCTGCGCATGCTGGTGGTGTTCCATTTCCACCAGCTCGGCTACTCCACCCTGGAGATCGCCTTTCTGTTTCTCTTCTACGAGTTCTTCGGGATCATCACCAACCTGTATGGCGGCTGGCTGGGCGGAAGATTCGGCCTGCGGCTCACCCTCTGGAGCGGCACGTTACTGCAGGTGGCGGCCCTGCTGATGCTGATCCCGGTGGCGGACAGCTGGCCCAAGGGGTGGAGCTTGGCCTATGTGATGCTGGCCCAGGCGCTCAGCGGCATCGCCAAGGACCTCAACAAGATGAGCGCCAAGAGCGCCATCAAAGCGGTGGTGCCGGAAACGCCCGACGACCACAGCCAGGGAGAAACGCAGCTCTTCAAGTGGGTGGCGATCCTCACCGGCTCCAAGAACGCCCTCAAAGGGGTGGGCTTCTTCCTGGGGGGCGTGCTGCTCACCACGATCGGCTTCAATGCGGCCGTGGCGGTGATGGCGGCCGGACTGCTGCTGGCCTTCTGCGGCACGCTGGTGCTGCCGGAAGACATGGGCCGCATGAAGCAAATAGCCGCCTTCAGCAGCCTGTTCTCCAAGAGCGAGGGCATCAATGGACTCGCGCTGGCGCGCTTCTTCCTGTTCGGCGCCCGCGATGTGTGGTTTGTGGTGGCGCTGCCGGTGTTCCTCGAGGCCGCCCTGGGCTGGCGATTCTGGGAGGTGGGCGGCTTTCTGGGCCTCTGAGTGATCGGCTACGGGATCGTGCAGGCCTCGGCGCCGGCTCTGCGGCGGGCCTGGGGTCAGAGCGCCCCACCGGGCGTATCCACGGTGCGGTTCTGGAGCGCCGTGCTCACAGCGATTCAGGCCCTGATCGCCATCGCCCTCTGGCGAAATGTGGGCGATCCCGGTATCGCGGTGGTGACGGGCCTGGCACTGTTTGGCGTGGTGTTTGCCATGAACTCCTCAATCCACAGCTACATGATCCTGGCCTATTCCGATGCCGAAGCGGTGAGCCTCAACGTTGGCTTCTACTACATGGCCAACGCCGCCGGCCGCCTGGTGGGCACCCTGCTTTCGGGAGCCATGGTCCTGGTGGGTGGTCTGCAGGCCTGCCTCTGGACCTCCACCGCCTTGCTGGCGGTCGCCGCCCTGGTCAGTGCCCGTCTTCCATCACCCCAGCCTCGGCGGTCGCAGGCGGGAGGATGAAGCCTTGATGACGAGGGGGCTGCAGCTCAGCGAAGCGATTCGCAGGCTTCCCCATCACCGTTCCCATCGAGATAGGTATGTCCCTGGCGCAGCAGGGTCTGGGCCTGGGCATAGGAGCTGATCTCGCGGCATCGGTAGCGATGGCCGCCCGGTGTACTGCCATCACGGACAACAAGGGAACGGCGACCCTGCCGGAATTCCCACGGGCGGGTGATCCCGCCCGGCACCTGCCAGACGCCGTGGCGACGACGACTGGCCTGCAATTCGGCACTGAGATAGTTCCCGGCATCACAACCACCAAGGTATCGGCGATAGGCAAAAGCCTGACCTTCTTCAACCATCATCAGATTGATGTTGTTGCCGGCGATCACTTCGGCCACTGAGCGTCCGTAGCGATCACTAGTCCTGATGTCAATCGTGACCTCACGACCGATCGGCAGTTGCTGCTGGAGAAAGCTCCGGGCCTGCTGGCCGAAGGGACTCTGGGCTGTTTCGGGAGCATCGATGCAGGCCAGGCGCACGGTGATCGCACGACCGTTCTGACGAACGCGAATCGTATCGCCGTCGCCGATCGAGGCCACGGTGGCCCGCAGAGACTGGGCCGTCACCGGCGACGACGGCACGATCGTCCACAAACTCAGCAGCAGAACCAGGAAGCGCCTTGTCATCGCTGGAGTCTGCATCGTCGCGGAGGTCATGCCTTCCCTGCATGGAACTGGCCAACTGGCCCAGCGTCAGGGCAACCTGAACACGACCCCGGAGTGTCGATGAGAATGCGCTGGTTGGTGATGATGCTCGTGCTGAGCGCCATCGGGGGCGGGGCATCACTGGCTCAGCAACCTGTTCGGCCGCTGCCGCGCCTGGGCCACTGCCCCCTGGGGTATGGGACGTCCGGCAGTGACTGCCTACCGTCCTCCGATGCCACCACCAGGGGAGCCATCGAAAAGATCGGCCCCTCCTGCCCGCCTGGCTTCCACACCTCCGGCAGCTACTGCATCAGCAGCCCCGGCAACGTCCGCGAAGCGATCCGGAAGATTGGAGACTCCTGCCCTCCGGGCTGGTGGAGTTCAGGAAGCTATTGCCTGAAAGATCCCTGATCGCCATCGCCTCATCGCGTGCCTTGCTCGATGACATCGTCTTCTGGCCTTTGACGGGTCTTCACGCCATGGCCGCACTGAACGTCCAGAAGTCAGTTCTGACGGAGGTTGTCTTCGTTGTCTGCATCCGTGTCAGCGGATTTGTCGCGTTGGCCTGATTCACCATTGCGGCCGTCAGGATTGGGGCCGTCAGGATTGGGACCGGGAGCAACGCTCTCGCCACGCTGTCCGCCCGACTCCATCGTCACCCCAAGATCGCGGCATGTCTGCAGGGGATCGACGTCGGGAACGACGCCGAGAGCCTTCCGCAAGGCATCGAGCTGGTTCACGGACTGGACGTCGATCGTGCTGGCGACGTGCTCACAGGCCAGCTTGCGAAGCGCCCGGCCATCCGGACGCACACAGCCGGCCAGCACCATCAGGGTCATGCAGAGACCGACAGGAAGCACCCTGACCATGATCCGATCACACGAACAATGAAAGACTAGATGTGCTTTCTCACCAGGTCATTCAGCGAGCAGCAGCCGCTGGAGGGACTGCTGAGGGCTGAGGCCACCGAGGCCCATGTGGCACCTGCGGCCGTTATAGAGCCCCAGATAGCGAGGCAGCCAGTGATTCCGTTCCT
>JBJTBH010000056.1:0-3346 GCA_046091285.1 Cyanobacteriota bacterium
GTGCACATCATCGGTGAAAACGATGATGCGCTCACCGCTGAAACCGGCGGCTTCGCCGGTGAACAGGAAGCCCTGGTGCTGCAGGCGAGCCTGGCGCGGCCGAGCAAGCCCCGGGCCGCCGCAGCCGCGGCACCGAAACCCACCGTCGCCGTCCGCAAGCGCACGACGGAGACCACCCGTCAACGCCAGCGCCGCCGGGCGATGGAGTTGCGTGCCGCCCGCGATGCCAAGGCCCAACGGCCGGAGATGCTGATCGTGCCGGAGGGCAACCTCACGGTGCAGGAACTGGCTGATCGCCTCGGCGTCGAGAGTTCCGAGATCATCAAATCCCTGTTCTTCAAGGGGATCATCGCCACGGTCACCCAGACCCTCGACCTGCCCGCGATCGAAACGGTGTCCGATGAATTCGGCGTGCCGGTGCTGGAGGACGACAAGGAGGAAGCCGCCGCCAAGACGGTGGAGATGATCGAGGAGAGCGATCTGGCTCACCTGATCCGCCGTCCGCCCGTGGTCACCGTGATGGGACACGTGGACCACGGCAAGACGAGCCTGCTGGATGCGATCCGCAAGACGCGGGTCGCCGCTGGCGAGGCCGGCGGGATCACCCAGCACATCGGCGCCTACCAGGTGGAGGTGCCCCATGGCGACGAGCGTCGTTCGATCACCTTCCTCGATACCCCCGGCCACGAAGCCTTCACCGCCATGCGGGCCCGAGGCACCAAGGTCACCGACGTCGCGGTGCTGGTCGTGGCCGCCGATGACGGGGTTCGTCCCCAGACCCTGGAAGCGATCAGTCACGCCCGGGCGGCCGAGGTGCCGATCGTGGTGGCGATCAACAAGATCGACAAGGAGGGTGCTCAGCCCGATCGGGTCAAGCAGGAGCTCTCCGGCCTCGAGCTGGTGGCCGAGGACTGGGGCGGCAACACGGTGATGGTGCCGGTGAGCGCCATCAAGGGCGAGAACATCGACAAGCTGCTGGAGATGATCCTGCTGGTCACCGAGGTCGAAGACCTCCAGGCCAACCCGGATCGGATGGCCAAGGGCACCGTGATCGAGGCGCACCTCGACAAGGCCAAGGGTCCTGTCGCCACCCTGCTGATTCAGAACGGCACCCTGCGACCCGGCAATGTGCTGGCCGCAGGCCCGGTGCTCGGCAAGGTGCGGGCGATGGTGGATGACACCGGCAAGCGGGTCAAGGAGGCCGGTCCTTCCTGTGCCGTCGAGGCGCTCGGCTTCAGCGAAGTGCCCACGGCCGGTGATGAATTCGAGGTCTATCCCGATGAGAAGACCGCGCGTTCAGTGGTCGGCGATCGCGCCAACGAAGCACGGGCCACACGTCTGGCCCAGCAGATGGCCTCCCGTCGGGTGTCGCTGGCCTCGATGTCCGGACAGGCCAGCGAAGGTGAGCTCAAGGAGCTCAACCTGATCCTCAAGGCTGACGTTCAGGGCAGCGTCGAGGCGATTCTCGGATCGCTCGAGCAGCTGCCCCAGGACGAAGTGCAGGTGCGGGTGCTGCTCTCGGCTCCGGGCGAGATCACCGAAACCGACGTCGACCTGGCCGCTGCCTCCGGCGCCGTGATCGTGGGCTTCAACACTTCGATGGCGCCGGGCGCCCGCCGCGCCGCCGATGCCACGGGTGTCGATGTCCGCGACTACGACGTGATCTACAAGTTGCTCGAGGACATTCAGATGGCCATGGAAGGCCTGCTGGAACCGGAGCTGGTGGAGGAAAGCCTGGGCGAAGCCGAGGTGCGCGCGGTGTTCACGATCGGCAAGGCCGCCGTGGCCGGCTGTTATGTCACCAACGGCAAATTGCAGCGCAACTGCAAGGTGCGCGTCCATCGCGGCAAGGAGAAGGTGTACGAGGGCGACCTCGACTCCCTCCGCCGCAACAAGGACGACGTCAAGGAGGTGGCCACCGGCTTCGAGTGCGGCATCGGCTGCGATCGCTTCAATGCCTGGCAGGAAGGCGACCGGGTGGAGGCCTACAAGCTGGTCACCCAGCGCCGCACCCTGAGCACCTGATGCTGGGCCGATGACGGCAAGCCGACAGGCCCAGGGCGGGACCGGTTCCGACCGGTCCCGGAACGACCCCAACCCCCGGCTGGAGCCCCTGCTCTGGCTTCAGCTTCTGGGGATCGGGGCCATCGCCGGCGAAGCTCTGGCCCTGCTTGTGCTGCTCGGCAGCGTGGATCCGGGACCCCTGCCGGGGCTGGAGAGGCTGCTGATCTGGGCTCTCGGGGCCCTGGGTCCGGCGGTGCTGCTCTGGAAGCGTCCAGCTGATCCCTGGTCGCTGCTGCTGCTGCAGGCCCCGTTGCGGGGCCGTCGGGACATCCAGCGACGCCTGCTGAAGCTGCAGGATCAACCCCTGTTACGGCTGCTGCCTCTGCTGGCTGCGGCCCTGTTGCTGCCGGTGATCTGGAGGATCGAGCAGGCCGGTGGCCTGGCCACCGGGTTGTCGCCGCTGGCGGACAGCGGCCGCGTGGGGGTGCTGCTGCTGAGCCTTCCGCTGCTGGGAGTGATCGTGTGGCAAGGCCAACAGATCGGGCAGGCGCTCTGGCTGTTGAGCCGTTCGGCCAGCACGATCCAGTCCGCCGAACCGCTCTCCCTGGCCGAGCAGGAACAGCAGCGCCTGAGCCTTGGACTGCCGCTGTTACTGCTGGAACCGCTCAAGGTGACGCCACCGGCTGCAGCGCGCCAGACCGCAGCGCCACAAGAGCCACCCAAGCCAGTTCCTGAGCCTTCTGAACCTGCCACAGGGTCCGCAGACCCTGCTCCGCAAGCACCGCCGCCAGCCGGCCCACCGCCCGAATCAGCGGTGGAGGGTCGTGGCCCTGAAGCAGAGGCGCCACAGCACCGGGAAGCCCCGCTGCCCCTGACGGTGGAAGACGCAGGCACCAACGGCCCCCCTGAGGCGCAAACGCCAACGGCGGAGCCCAGCAACGGTTCTGAGATCGCAGCCGCCGAGAGCGTCCGCCTTGACGACGAGCAGCGCTCAGGAGCGGGAGCGATCGAACCAGAGCAGGCTGCCGGAGATGGCGAGGGCAGCGATCTGAATCAACAGGTCGCTGGTCTCGAGCCCTGAGCCGGAAGCGGAACGCATCGCCATCGTCATCAGGCCGAGGGCGGCAGAGGCCGTGAAAGCCAGCCAGAGCGCCCGCCGCAGGCCCCGCCAGGGGGTGCGGGCCTCCTCCAGCAGCCGCTGACGCAGTTCAGGATCCAGGCGGGACGGAGAGGAGGGGGAGGGCAAAGGCCTGACGCGGCGATGCTGACCGCTGAATGCTAATTTCATTGGGCTGCCGGTGTAGCTCAGTGGTAGAGCAACTGATTCGTAATCAGTAGGTCG
>JBJTBH010000057.1:0-3707 GCA_046091285.1 Cyanobacteriota bacterium
GCGTATAGCTTCAGCATCACACCTTACATGCGAGGGACGATGGCTTGGCGAAAGGGCTGTTTGCATCTTTCCAACGCTGAATAGGCGGGTCCGGTATCCAGCCATCCCCAACCGCCTCTGTCAGCCTATCAACACCTCTCACGGAGGGCTGAGCGCCCGAGACTGCTTGCCAAGACAACGGTGTCTTGGCCCGAAGCCCGGTTGTTGGGGATTTTATGCGGGTCCGATATCCACTTGTTTGTGACGATACAAAAGTCACAGCAGGTCGGCGGGGCTGGAGACGCCGAGGGGGCCTCGATTGAGGACGTGGGTGTAGATCATGGTGGTCTTGAGATCAGAGTGGCCCAGGAGTTCCTGAATCGTACGGATGTCCTGCCCCCGCTCGAGCAGATGTGTTGCGAAGGAATGCCGCAAGCTGTGGCAAGTAGCCGGTTTGCTGATACCGGCGGCCAGAACGGCGCGGCGGACAGCCTTTTGGATCAGGCTGGGGTCCAGATGATGACGGCCCTGCTCACCACTGCTGGGATGGCGCCAGCGACTGGCCTGGGGAAACACCCATTGCCAACCCCATTCAACCGGCGCGTTGGGATATTTTCGCGCCAAAGCATGAGGTAAGAGCACACGGCCCCAGCCATCGGCCAGATCCTGCCGATGGATCTCCCGCACCTGCTGCAGATGACTCACCAACTGCCAGCCCAGGCCATCCGGCAACAGCGTGCGACGGTCCTTGCCGCCCTTTCCCTCGCGCACGGTGAGTTCACGCCGGCTGAAGTCCAAATCATGGACACGCAGCCGCAGCGCCTCCATCAGCCGTAGCCCGCTGCCATAGAGCAGGCCCGCCACGAGTGCCTCTGAACCATCCAACCTCTGCAGCACCGCGCGAACCTCCTCCTGCGTCAGTACCACCGGCAGGCGGCGCCGGGTGCGGGCCCGCACCACGCCATCGAGATCCAGGTCGCGCTCGAGCAACTGCCGATACAGAAACAGCAAGGCCGACAGGGCCTGGTTCTGGGTCGACGGACTCACCTGTAGATCCACCGCCAGGTGACTGAGAAAGGCATTCACCTCGGCACTGCCCATCTCCCGGGGATGGCGCCGTCCGTGAAAGCGCAGGAACCGCCGCAGCCACTGCTCATAGCTCTGAATCGTGCGGCGTGCGTAATGACGCACCTGCAGCTCTTCGCGGTAGCGCTGAATCAGGCCGGGGGGCCTGGGATTGGAAGCCATGGCGTGCTGATGAACGACACCCTTGAATCAGTTCCCCCCTGTGTCCTGCAATGCCTTCAGGCCTCTGCTGCCGGCACCCCATCCCCCAGCGCCACGATCCCAGATCAGAGCTGGTCCGCCGAGGCCCCCCAGCGCCAGGGCGGCCTTCTGGAGGCCGACTCAGGGGGCGATGAAGAGCACAGGCCGGGCTGGCCCCCTGCCCCGATCGTGGGTCAATCGGAGCCGATGGGCCTGACATCTGGCCCCACACCAACGGAGCGCAAGGGCGCCATCACGGGGCCCTTGTGCCTGAAAACCCTTGCCACAGCTTGGCTTTTGCAGAACGGGGCTGGCGGGACTCGAACCCACGACCTACGGTTTAGGAAACCGTCGCTCTATCCGGCTGAGCTACAGCCCCCCGACGCCGCCGCAAGGGCGGTGCTCCGTTCCATTATCAGACCTGGAGGGTCAGGAGGCACCTGCCTACACTGGCATCAGGAAGCAGGCGAGGTGGTCGCAATCAGGCTCGCCTGGTTGAGGAAAGTCCGGGCTCCCCAATGGCCAGGCTTGCTGGGTAACGCCCAGTGCGGGTGACCGTGAGGAGAGTGCCACAGAAACACACCGCCGATGGCCGGGATTCCCTGGCACAGGCAAGGGTGCAAAGGTGCGGTAAGAGCGCACCAGCAGCATCGAGAGGTGCTGGCTCGGTAAACCCCGGCTGGGAGCAAGGCCCAGGGACAACGGTTGGCCATGACACCCGTCCCGACACCCATGCGCCGCTCGAGGCCGTTGGTAACAACGGTCCCAGACAGATGACCGCCCCCGACGCCCGCTGCTCCGGCACCGGGCCAAGGAGAACAGAACCCGGCTTACGTCCTGCTTCCACCCTCTTTCTCCAGCCGCTGCCGCAGGGCGGCATTGTTCACCGGCTGCCGCCTGGCAGCGTTATTCGCCTGATGACACCGGACCGTCGCGCCCAGCTCGCTGCCTTTCTGGAGAGCCTCGGCCTGGAACCGGGCGATCGCGATCTCACCGCCGTCGACGAAGCGCTCACCCACACCTCCGCCGGGTTGGCGTTCAACCACGAACGACTGGAATTTCTCGGAGATGCGGTGCTCAGGCTCGCCGCCTCCGAATACCTCCAACGCCACCATCCCGAGCAGAGCGTCGGGCAACGCGCCGCCCTGCGGGCCCAACTGGTCAGTGATCGCTGGCTGGCGGATCTGGGCCAGCACTGCGGGATCGCCAGCGTGCTGACGATCGGAGCCATCGCCGCCGGCGACCGCACCGGCCGGGCCACCCTGCGCGCCGAAGCCTGTGAAGCGCTGATCGGAGCTCTCTACGACTGCTGGGGGGGAGCCAGGGGTGGGCTGGCACCGGTGCATCGCTGGCTGACACCCCACTGGCGGCAGGCCGCCGCCACCCTGCAGGCCAACCCTGACCTGCACAACTGGAAATCAGCCCTCCAGGAATGGAGCCAGGGCCAGGGTCGGGGCCTGCCCAGTTACACCAGTGAAGAGGTGAGCACCATCCACGGAGATCCGCGTCGCTTCCATTGCCACGTGAGCGTTGAACAGAAGCCCCTCGGTGAAGGCTGGGGACGCTCCCGCCGTCAGGCGGAACAGGACGCCGCCCGGATGGCCCTGGAACACTGCCGGACGCCGGAGATCACCCCAGCTCCAGGGTCTTCAGCGGCACGGTGATCAGCTTGTCCCAGTTGCCGCCCTCAAACAGCACAGCTGCACGCTGGCCGCTGATCCGTTGCACAAAGCCCCGATACCCGTCGTAGATCGAACGCTGATCGCGCACGATCACGGTCGCTCCAGGGAGAATCGGCAGATGGTCAGCCATGGCGGTGATGGGGGCGGAGTCCTGGTCGTGGGGCCATTATCGAGGCAGATGACCGTTGCCTGCCATGGCGTCAGACCCCGCCGCCGTCCGTCAGCCCGCCACACCGGCCGCTGACCCGCTGGCCTCCGACGCGGACATCGCTCCGGAGCTGCTGGTGGTGGGGCGGATCGTGGCCGCCCAGGGGCTGAAGGGAGAACTGCGGGTCAATCCCCTCAGCGACTTCCCGGAACGGTTCACCAGTCCCGGCCCCCGCTGGCTGCAGGGTCGCTCCGGGCCGGCCCGGGCGGCCAGGTTGCTGCAGGGCCGCAATCTGCCGGGCAAGGCGCTGTTCGTGATCCGCCTGGAAGGGGTGAACGATCGCGATGCCGCCGAAGCTCTCGTGGGCCATGATCTGCTCGTCCGCGCCGACGATCGACCGCCCCTGGCGGATGGTGAATTCCACCTGCTCGATCTGGTGGGCCTGGAGGTGCGCCTCCTGGACGACGGCCGTGTGCTCGGCACCGTCACCTACCTGATCCATGGCGGTAATGACCTGCTGGAGGTGGCCCTGAGCGGCGAGGACGGGCGCACCGTGCTGATTCCGTTTGTGGACGCGATCGTGCCGACCGTGGAGCTCTCCCAGGGCTGGCTCGGGCTGACGCCGCCGCCGG
>JBJTBH010000058.1:0-20905 GCA_046091285.1 Cyanobacteriota bacterium
TCAATCCCGCCGCCGCCGCCAGCGCCTCATCCCCAGGCTTCTCGCCACCGGCACGCAACGTCAGCTCCGCCTCCAGCTCCTCGATCACCATCAGCTCCTGCACCTGACGGCCCAGCGTGATCTCCTGCTCGTGCGTCAGCACCGGCACACGACCGATGTCCCGCAGGTACGAACGCACCAGGTCGCCGTCGAGAGTGACCGACGATCGAACGGATGCCCCCTGGGCCCCGGGGCGATCCGCAGGGAGTGCAACGACCATGACGACGCGAGTTGAAGCTTCATGAAGCCTAACCTGAAGATCTGTGAACTCCTCTCACAAAAGCTGAATTCGTTGGCGGATGCGCCGGGACTGCCTGTCGTCAGCAGCGTTTCTGCCCGAACGGTCCGCCCGTACCCGGCACCGGCTAGGGTCCCGCTGATCTGCTTCAACCGGAAACCATGGCCCTGACAGTGACCGATGTGGTGGTGCGCACCGCGACGGGTGAGGAGAAGCGGCTCGGGGATTGGGCCGGCCAGGTGCTGCTGATCGTCAATGTGGCCAGCCGCTGCGGCTTCACCCGCCAGTACGCCGGCCTCCAGACCCTGCAGGAGACCTACGGTCCGCGCGGCTTCACGGTGCTGGGCTTCCCCTGCAATGACTTCGGCGCCCAGGAACCGGGCACCCTCAGCGAAATCCAGCAGTTCTGCAGCACCACCTACGGGGCCGATTTCCCCCTGTTCGAGAAGGTCCATGCCAAGGGTGCCAAGACAGCCCCCTACGACGTCCTCACCCAGGCGGAACCGGCTGGCGACGTGGCCTGGAACTTCGAGAAATTTCTGATCGGCAAGGACGGCAGCGTGATCGCCCGGTTCAAGAGCGCCGTGGAACCGGAAGCCCTCGAACTCACCGCCGCGATCGAGAAGGCGCTGGACGCCTGAGCCGCTGCGCTCAACCGAGCAGCCAGCCGCGACTGGGCCCCGCACTGGTCACCGCCTCCACCTGGAGCCAGCGGCGTCCATTCGGGGCCAACCAACTGCGAAGCACCCGCATCGGGATCCCTGGTTCGAGATTCCGCAGCACGGGGGCCTGGCAGCGGGGCGCACAATGCAGGGCCATCGTCATGGCATTCAGCAGGGGCTCATCACTTCCCTGCTGACGCCGCCGCACCTCCGGCTGACGCCGATCCCCACCTCCGGCCGGCAGAGCCGCCGGAGCGATCAAAGCCAGGCCGAGAACGGCGACCCAGCGCATGAGCAACTGGGAGGGACCTGGACGCTGGAGCACGGACCAGGAGGCGGCCATCAGATATCCAACTGGGCCAGGTCGAGTTCGGCGCTGTGGGTTTCGATGAATTCCCGGCGTGGCGCAACCTTGTCGCCCATCAGGATTGTGAAGATCCGATCGGCCTCCGCCGCATCCTCGATTTCCACGCGCTTCATCGTGCGGGTGGTGGGATCCATCGTGGTCTCCCAGAGCTGCTTGGGCATCATTTCGCCCAGACCCTTGAATCGTTGAATCGTGTAGTTGGCTTTTTCACCGAAACCATCCAGCGTTTTCCGCAGATCAGCTTCGTTGTAGCAATAGGTATGATTTTTTCCACGCTCAACCTTGTAAAGAGGAGGGCAAGCAATATAGATATAACCTCCTTCCACAAGGGCTTTCTGGTAGCGATAGAAGAATGTGAGCAGCAGAGTGCGGATGTGGGCGCCATCCACATCAGCATCGGTCATGATCACGATGCGGTGATAGCGAAGATTTTTCTCCTCGAACTCCTCACCCTTGATCCCAAGGCCCAGGGCGGTGATCAACGCCTGAATCTCAGTATTTTTATAAATCTTGGCATCATCAGTCTTTTCAATATTCAGAATCTTGCCCCGCAGGGGAAGGATGGCCTGAAACATTCGGTCGCGGCCCTGCTTGGCAGAGCCACCGGCCGAATCGCCCTCCACGATGTAGATCTCTGATTCCCGTGGATCACGGGAACTGCAATCGGCGAGCTTTCCTGGAAGAGTGGAACTCTCAAGCACCGATTTGCGACGCACCAGCTCGCGCGCCCGACGCGCAGCTTCCGCAGCGTTGAACGCCTGAATTGCCTTCTCGAGGATCAGATCGATCACGGAAGGGTTGAACTCGAGGTATTGGCTCAAAGCTTCGCCGACGACCGTATCGACAATGCCTCGAACCTCAGTATTACCCAATTTCGTCTTGGTCTGCCCTTCGAATTCTGGATCTGGAACCTTGACTGAAAGGACAGCCGTCAGACCCTCACGGATGTTTTCACCAGCAAGATTGGAATCACTCTCCTTGCGTTTGCCCCGCTTCTTGGCGAAGGTATTCAACGTGCGCGTCAGAACGGTCTTGAGACCCTCGATGTGGGTGCCGCCATCGACAGTGCGAATGTTGTTGGCGAAGCCAAGAATGCTGTCGGAATAGGCGTCGACACACCATTGTAGAGCCGCCTCAACCTGCACCCCATCTTTCTCAGCATCAACATAGATGATTTCAGGGTGCAGAGGATCTTTCTCTGCATTCATATAAGCAACATACTCGCGAATGCCGCCTTCGTAGTGATAAACTTCCTCGTGAATATCGCCATCGGCGCCGAGGGACTGGGTCCGCTGATCGCGAAAAACGATCCGAACCCCGCCGTTCAGATAAGCCAGCTCGCGCAGACGGGCGGACAGCGTCTGATAGTCAAAGACAATACCGGTGCTGAAAATTTCAAAATCCGGCTTGAAACAGACCGAGGTTCCGGTGACGCCACTGTCATCGGCTTCAGAGCGCAGGGAACCGATCGGATTGCCACGCTCAAAGCGCTGGCGATGCACCTGACCCTGACGGCGAACAGTGACCTCCACCCATTCGCTGAGGGCATTGACCACGGACACTCCAACGCCGTGCAGGCCACCCGACACCTTGTAACCGCCGGCGCCGAACTTGCCACCGGCATGAAGCACGGTCAGCACCGTCTCCAGCGCACTCTTACCCGTGCGCGGATGGATATCGGTGGGAATGCCACGCCCGTTATCGGTGACGGTGCAGGAGCCGTCATCGTTGAGGCTGACCTCGATGTCGGTGCAGTGGCCGGCGAGGGCCTCATCCACCGAGTTGTCGACCACCTCATAAACCAGGTGGTGCAATCCACGCGGGCCGGTGGAGCCGATGTACATCCCCGGTCGCTTACGCACCGGTTCGAGGCCCTCCAGCACCTGGATCTGCTCGGCGCCGTAGGCGGACTGAACTTTCGTGGCGTCGCTCATGCTGAAGAGGTCTCCCTCAGGGATGGCACAGGACGGCGAGATCCCGGGGGTCAGGGCACCGCTGCTTGCGGCTGAAGCACGACAGGGCGTCGGGCGATCGGCCGGAAGCCGGGGAATGTGCCCTCAGCCAACCAATGAATGGCAATTTACCACCGGCTCCCTGACGCCGCCGCCGATGTCGAGACCGTCGCCGCTGCGTTCGGCAGAGTGAAGGGATGGTTTCCACCCCGCCAGCCCCTCTGGTGATCGCCCTCCTCGGGCCCACCGCCAGCGGCAAGACCGAACTCGGCATCGCCCTGGCCCGGGCCCTGGATCTGGCGGTGCTGTCGGTCGATTCGCGCCAGCTGTACCGCCACATGGACATCGGCACCGCCAAGCCGACGGCGGAACAACGGAGCCGGGCGCGGCATGAGCTGCTCGACCTGCGGGATCCGGATGATCCGATCACCCTGCAGTCCTTCCGGGCCCTGGCCCTGGAGGCGATCGCCCGGGAGCATCAACGTCGCGGCATCGCCCTGCTGGTCGGAGGAAGTGGTCTGTATCTGCAAGCCCTGACCCAGGGCCTGGAACCGCCGGCGGTCGCCCCCCAGCCCGCTCTGCGCCAGCAGTTCAGCCAACTCGGCCAGAAGCACTGCCGGGCCCTGCTGCAGACGGTCGATCCGATCGCCGCCTCGCGGATCATGGTCAACGACGCCGTGCGCACCCAGCGCGCCCTGGAGGTGTTCTATGCCACCGGGTCGCCCCTCTCCGGTCAGCGGAACCGTACCCCTCCCCCCTGGACCGTGCTGGAACTGGGACTCAACCCGGGCGACCTCCACCAGCGCATCAACCTCCGTACCCGCAGCCTGTACGACCAGGGACTGGTGGAAGAAACCGCCTCCCTGCTGGCGGACTTCGGCGAGGACTGCCCATTGCTGGAGACGATCGGCTACGGCGAAGCCAGACGGCTGCTGAACGGATCCCTTGGGGAGGCCGACGCCATCGCCCTCACCACCCAGCGCACCAGGCAGTTCGCCAAACGGCAACGCACCTGGTTTCGACGTCAGCACCAGCCGATCTGGCTCGAACAGAACGGCTCCGCGCTGCAGGAGGCCTTGCAGAGGATCGAGCAGGTCCTAGGGTGAAGGGCCACCTGATCTGCGGCCCGACACCCGCACCTCCAGACCCTCGCCGTTCTGAATGCCTCCCCGTCCCCGTTTTGACCGCCGTGCTCCCGTGCGGGAGCTCCCCAACATCAACGAGCGCATCAGCTATCCGAATTTGCGGGTGGTCGACGCCGACGGCAGTCAGCTCGGGGTGATTTCACGGGAGGAGGCCCTGGATGTGGCCAAGGACCGGGAGCTGGACCTCGTGCTGGTGAGCGAGAAGGCTGACCCTCCGGTCTGCCGGATCATGGATTACGGCAAGTACAAGTTCGAACAGGAAAAAAAGGCCAAGGAAGCCAAGAAGAAGTCGCATCAGACCGAGGTCAAGGAGGTCAAGATGCGCTACAAGATCGATGACCACGACTACCAGGTGCGCATCGGACAGGCCGTGCGCTTCCTCAAGGCCGGTGACAAGGTCAAATGCACGGTCATCTTCCGGGGCAGGGAAATCCAGCACACAGCCCTGGCGGAACAACTGCTGTTCCGGATGGCCCGGGATCTGACCGAAAACGCCGAGATCCAGCAGGATCCGAAACGGGAAGGGCGCAACATGATCATGTTCCTCAGCCCCCGCAAGGCCGCCTCCCCCAAAGGATCCTCCGGCAACCAGGGCAGCAGTGCCTCAAGAGCCACACCATCCCCGACCAGGGACACCGCAGGCCGCGAGGAACCCCGCGCCTGAGGCCCCCGGCCTCAGAAGCCGCCGAGCTGTTCCTCCAGGAGCTGCAGCATGGCCGTCCAGGCGATTGCCGCCTGGACAGGGTGAAAGTCGGTTCTGGCCTCACAGAGATAGCCATGGCCGGCCTGTGGGGCGCACCAGAACCGATGGCGTGCTTCAGGCTGATCCGGAGACCGGCCGCCATTGGCTCTCTCCATCGCCGCACGGATCGCCGCCACCTCCTCCTCAGGCATCAGAGGATCTGCATCGCCGACAAAACACCAGAGACGGCCTGGGATCTCTGGAAGCACCTCCAGAGTGGGCGGTCCACCTCCCGGGCGGAAGGTTGAGATCCGGGCCCCGTAAAACGAACAGGTGGCGCCGATGGCCGGAAGGGTGGCGGCCAGCGACGCCAGGTGTCCCCCAAAACAGAACCCGACGCAACCCAGAGGCTGATCGGCCAGCCCCTCGACCTGCAGAACCTGCTGCAACCAATGCACCGCGGCCTGGGCATCAGCCAGGAACGAAGACGCCTGCACCTGATCCCGATGCTCACGGCCGATGGCGAGGCCCGCGTCGTCGTAACCCAGATCCAGCTCTGGAGCCGTGCGGGCGAACGGAGTGATCGCCAGGGCCCCATAGCCCTGAGCTGCAAGGCGATCGGCCACACTGCGCACCCAGCCGTTGACGCCGAACACCTCCGGCAGCACAAGCACGGCTCCTCGCAACGGCCCGCTGGCAGGACGGGACCACCAGGCGCGGATCGTCGTCGGAGCCACCCCGACAGCAGCGGCGACGGGAATCGATACCCAGGCCGTACGCAAGGTCTCCGGCGCGGGCAACGAAGGAATGGCAGCAACAGACATCGAACAGACAGCGCGAACGACGGAACAACGGGAAGAAACCCGGACAACGACCCTCCCGAACGGGCTCTGAAGGCCCCGAGGAGCCATCAGAGGCGGCGTTGCCTGCCAGGGGCGGAAGCCGGGGCGGACCACTGGGCCAGCCAGATAATTGTCACTGCGACCAAACCTTCGTAGGGTGGCCAGACCCAGATCTGGCCCAGACCGGCGTGCGATTCCATATCCAACAGGAAAGCGAGATCCCGGCCTCCACCCAGCTCTACAACCAGATCTGTTTCGCGATCGCGGCCCGCCACTATCCACCGGGCCACCGACTGCCAAGCACCCGGCAGCTGGCGATGCAGACAGGCCTGCATCGCAACCCGATCACCAAGGTCTACCGCCAGCTCGAAAACGACGGCGTCGTGGAAGCGATGGCCGGCTCAGGCATCTACGTGCGGGACCAGCAGAAACCCCGTGAGCTGAAACCGGCCCCGGGGCCCCGGGGCCGGGTCCTGCCCGACATCGATCGGGAAGTGCGCCAGAGCGTCGATGGCCTGCTCAGTGCCGGCTGCACCCTGCAGCAGATCAGAGACCTGATCACCCACGAAATCGACTGGCGACTGCGTTGTGGCGCCCGGGTTCTGGTGAGTACCCCCAGGGAGGACCTCGGAGCCTCGATGCTGATCGCCGAGGAACTGAATCCCCAGCTGGATATGTCGGTGGAGGTCGTGCCGATGGAGGAGCTGGAGGCTGTGCTGGAGAACTCCAGCAACGGCACGGTGGTCACCAGCCGTTACTTCCTGCAACCGGTGGAGGAGATCGCTCGCCGCCACGGGATCCGCGCCATCGCCGTCGATCTCAATGACTTCCGCCACGAGCTCGATCTGCTCAAGGAACTGCGGGCCGGCAGCTGCGTTGGCCTGGTGAGCATCAGCCCCGGAATCCTGCGGGCAGCGGAGGTGATTCTGCACAGCATGCGTGGCAATGAACTGCTGGTGATGACGGCCACCCCCGATGTGGGCAGCCGACTGCTGGCCCTGCTTCGGGCCTCCAGCCATGTGCTCTGCGACCGTCCCAGCCTGCCGCTGGTGGAACAGAGCCTGCGTCAAAACCGAGCCCAGCTGATGAGGGCTCCGCAGGTGCACTGCGCCCAGAGCTATCTGGGCCTGGCCACCATCGACATGCTGCGCAAGGAAATCGGTGGCTGAACGGCCAGCGATCATCCTGACACTCAGGAACCCAAGACAATTCAGAGGCAATCGGTTGCGCCAGAGGAATCGGCGCGATCCTCAGGCCTCAGCCGGCTGAGGCTGGAACATGAACATCGAGTAGATCACGTTTCGGCGCATCTGCGTCATCATTTCCAGGAACATGTCATAGCCCTCGTTTTTGTATTCAATCAAGGGATCTTTCTGCCCATAGCCACGGAGGCCGACCGATTCGCGCAGGGCCTCCATCGCCTGAAGATGGTCGCGCCAAAGCGTGTCGATCTGCTGCAGAATGAAAAAGCGCTCGGCTTCGCGCATCAGACCAGGACGCGCCTGCTCAAACTGCCCCTCCTTGATATCATAAGCATTCCGCATCTGCTCCTGAAGAAAAGCCTTCAGCTCTTCCATCTGCAGGCCTTGAACCTGATCCGGCCGCAGATCATCAAGAAGATAGACAAATTCTTTGACCTTATCCACAAGACGCGTCAGATCCCACTCCTCGGGCGGCAGATCAGGATTGACATAAGCCTCAACAATATCTTCAATGGTGCGCTCGCCATAACCGATCACCTGCTGCTTCAGTTCACGGCCCTCGAGAACACGCCTGCGCTCCGCATAAACTGCACGGCGCTGATTATTCATCACTTCATCGTATTCAAAAACCTGCTTACGAATGTCGTAGTAATAGGTTTCCACTTTCTTCTGAGCTCCCTCAAGTGAGCGGGTGAGCATGCCGGATTCGATCGGCATGTCCTCTTCAACGCGGAAGGCGTTCATCAGCCCGGCCACGCGATCCCCACCAAAAATCCGCAGCAGGTTGTCCTCAAGGGAAAGGAAGAAACGCGTGCTGCCGGGATCCCCCTGGCGCCCCGCTCTCCCCCGCAGCTGATTATCAACACGACGGGATTCGTGGCGCTCCGTGCCGATCACATGCAGACCACCGGTGGCGCGCACCCGGGCCTCCTCCTCCTTGACCACAGCGTCGTATTCCGCCTTCACCCGGGCGATCAGAGCGCGAAGCTGCTGAATCTGAAGATCCTCGGTGGGAGCTTTCTCAGCCGCCTGAGCGATGCGATCCTCAAGCTCGAGCACAGTCAGGGCCCGATCTCCCCAGGCCTGCACAAGGTCGTGCACCAGCTCCACCAGCGAAGCCTCCGTCGCCGCACTGAGCTCACACGGATAGAGCGCACCGATCGCCCGGGCTTCGCTGGGGGGCCCGGCCGGAACGCCGCCATCAGCGGCGAACCCACCCCCCCCCTGGGCCGCAGCGGCACGCTGCAGCGGCACCGGTGGCCGATGGCCCTCCTCCGGTCGCACCAACCGCGGCAGAAGCACTTCGCGCAGCTTCAGACGCGCCATGTAATCGCTGTTGCCACCAAGAATGATGTCGGTACCGCGGCCAGCCATGTTGGTGGCGATCGTCACAGCACCGGCGCGACCGGCCTGAGCGACGATCTCTGCTTCACGCTCCACATTCTCAGGCTTGGCGTTCAGCAGATTGTGAGGAACGCCCTGTTCTGTAAGCAGACCGGAAAGAAGCTCCGACTTCTCCACACTGGTGGTTCCGACCAGAACCGAACGTCCCTCCTGATGCACCAGGGCGGTTTCCAGCGCCACAGCCCGCCACTTGGCCATTTCCGTCTTGTACACCTGATCGGTCCAATCAGCACGAGAGCGGATGCGATTGGTGGGAACGATCGTGACCTCAAGTTTGTAGGTCTTTTCGAACTCAACCTCTTCCGTTTTAGCCGTGCCGGTCATCCCCGCCAGACGTGGATAGAGAAGAAAGAAATTCTGATAGGTGATGGAAGCCAATGTCTGAGTCTCGGGCTGAATCGGCAACGCCTCCTTCGCCTCAATCGCCTGGTGCTGCCCGTCACTCCAACGCCGACCAGGCATCACCCGACCGGTGAACTCGTCAACAATCACCGCATCTTCACCGCGGACAATATAATTCACATCCCTGATGAACAACTCCTTGGCCTTGAGGGCATTGGTAATGAAGTGCGCCCAGGGATCCTGAGGATTGAAAAGATCCTGGACACCGAGCAAGGCCTCAGCCTTGGCATACCCCTCATCGGTGAGCGTGACATTACGCTGCTTTTCGTCAACCTCATAATCACCCTCCGGATCAATACCGTCCTTGCCCATCTCAGCAGCACGCACAAGCAGACCGGCAACCTGTGCCGCTTTCTGATATTTCTCCTGCGGCCTCTCAATCTGACCGGAAATGATCAGGGGCGTCCTCGCCTCATCAATCAGGATAGAATCGACCTCGTCAATGACGCAGTAATGAAACTCGCGTTGAACGACCTCGGCGATATCCGTCGCCATATTGTCGCGGAGATAGTCAAATCCCAGCTCTGAGTTAGTGGCATAAGTGATGTCACAGCCATAGTTTCGACGGCGATCGACCGGATTCATGTCCTGCTGAATCAGACCGACGGACAACCCGAGAAAGCGATGCACCTGGCCCATCCACTCCGCATCTCGGCGCGCCAAGTAGTCGTTGACCGTCACCACATGGACCCCGCGGCCGGTCAGGGCATTCAGATAGGCCGGCAGGGTGGCGACAAGGGTCTTGCCTTCACCGGTCTTCATCTCAGCGATCTGGCCGTCATGGAGAACCATGCCGCCGATCAGCTGGACGTCAAAGTGACGCATGCCCAGGACTCGCCGACTCGCCTCACGGACCACGGCATAGGCCTGGGGCAAGAGCTCATCCAGGATCTGCTTCTCGCGCTGGCGGTCACCGCCAGCCTTCTGCAGGGTCTGGCGAAACTCCTGGGTCAGGCCGCGCAGCTCCTCATCGCTGAGGGGCGCGATGTCCTCCTCCAGCAGGTTGATGTCGGAGACGATCGGCTGGTAGCGCTTCAGCTTGCGGGCATTGGGATCACCCAGCAGCAGCTTGAGCATGGGAACGGAACCTGCCAATCCAATGCGGGCAGCCTACCGAGACACGCCGGTGCATCAGAGGCGAGGATTTCCGAATGCCTCCCAGACCGCCGCAACCCCGTTGAGCGTCCCGCCACCGATCCGACTGATCCGCCACTCGCCGCTGGCCCTGCGCCTGCATCTGAAGCTCGACGCCCTCCAGGGTCTGCTCAATGACCACAGCTTCTGGGCTGCCGGTCGCAGCAGGGACGACCTGCGGCGGATGCTGAACGGCAGCCAAGCCATCGTCAGCGCCTGGCGCGGTCAGGAGCTGGTGGGCTTCGGCCGGGCCACCAGCGATGGGATCTTCCGCGCGGTGCTCTGGGATGTGGTGGTGGCCAAGCCGCTGCAGGGCCGGGGCCTGGGACGACAGCTTGTGGAAGCTCTGCTCAGACACCGGCTGGTGGCGGCAGTGGAACGGGTCTACCTGATGACCACCAACAGCGCCGGCTTCTATCAGCGACTCGGCTTCGAGGAGGAGCACGGCCAGCGGCTGCTGCTCAAGGCACGCTGAGGGCGTTGCCGCCCACTCACCCATGAAACCCGCGGGGGAGAGTTCTAGGGTGCCTGCGGTCCCGCCAAATCCTGCTGACACCATGCAGAAATCAGCGCTGATCACCGGGATCACAGGTCAGGACGGGTCGTATCTGGCCGAGTTGCTGCTCGAGAAAGGTTATGTGGTGCATGGCATCAAACGACGGTCCAGCAGTTTCAACACGGCGCGCATCGACCATCTCTACCAGGATCCCCATGAGCTCGATCCACGACTGATCCTGCATTACGGCGATCTGACCGACTCCACAAACCTGATCCGGATCATCCAGCAGGTCCAGCCCGATGAGATCTATAACCTCGGCGCCCAGAGCCACGTCGCCGTGAGCTTCGAGGCACCCGAATACACCGCCAACAGCGACGCTCTGGGGACGCTGCGGATCCTGGAAGCCGTCAGGATGCTTGGCCTGACGACGAGCACCCGGATCTATCAGGCCAGCACAAGCGAGCTCTACGGACTCGTTCAGGAAACACCGCAGAAAGAAACAACCCCTTTTTACCCAAGAAGCCCCTACGGCGTCGCCAAACTTTACGCCTACTGGATCACAGTCAACTACCGCGAAGCCTACGGCATGTATTGCTGCAATGGCATCCTTTTCAATCACGAAAGCCCGAGGCGAGGCGAGACATTCGTGACTCGAAAAATCACGCGCGGCCTGGCTCGGATCAATGCCGGACTCGATCAATGCCTTTATATGGGAAATCTCGATTCACTGCGGGACTGGGGCCATGCTCGCGACTATGTCGAAATGCAATGGCGCATGCTGCAACAGGAGAGTCCTGAGGATTTCGTGATCGCCACCGGACGACAGGAGAGCGTACGACGATTCATTGAATTATGTGCTCACGCCCTGGGCTGGGGCGCTCTGGAATGGTCTGGCAGCGGCCTGGAAGAAATCGGACGACGTCCGGATACAGGTGACGTGGTCGTGAAAATCGATCCACGTTATTTCCGCCCGGCTGAGGTGGAGACTCTCCTCGGTGACCCCACGAAAGCGCAGCTGAAACTGGGATGGACGCCGACGACGACCCTGGAGGAGCTGGTGGAAGAGATGGTGACCTTCGACAAGGAAGAGGCGGCCAAAGAAGCCCTGTTGAAGCGCCGGGGCTTCAAGGTGGTGGGATCGATGGAGAATCCACCCAGCAGCCCCCTGGCCAAACCATGACCAGCCCACGACTGATTCAACCCAACGATCGCATCTTCGTGGCCGGGCACCGAGGCATGGCCGGATCAGCGATTGTGCGGGCATTGGAAGCCTCGGGATATCACCATCGGCTCACGGCTTCCCGAAGCGACCTCAACCTGCTCGATCCTCAGGCTGTCGCTGACTGGTTCGCCTCTCAGCGCCCGGATGTGGTGATTCTGGCCGCCGCTCGCGTCGGCGGGATTCTGGCCAACAGCACCTATCCCGCCGATTTCCTGCTTGACAATCTCAAGATTCAGAATCACGTCATCGAAAATGCCTGGCGCTATGGGGCACGGCGTCTCCTTTTCCTTGGCAGCAGCTGCATTTATCCGAAGCACGCCGAACAACCGATCCGGGAGGAATCCCTGCTGAGCGGCCCTCTGGAGCCGACGAACGAGTGGTATGCCATCGCCAAGATCGCCGGCATCCAGCTCTGCAGAGCCCTGAAGCAGCAGCACGGCTTCGACGCGATCAGCCTGATGCCCACCAACCTGTACGGCCCCGGGGACAACTACCACCCCACCAACAGCCATGTGCTTCCGGCTCTGATCCGTCGCTTCCACGAAGCGAAGGCTGTCGGCGCCCCTCAGGTGGTCTGCTGGGGGAGTGGCTCCCCGAAACGGGAATTTCTGCATGTCGATGATCTGGGATCTGCCTGCGTCTTTGCCCTCGAACACTGGCAACCGAGCGTCGATGCGCTTCAGCACCTGAATGTGGGCACCGGAGTGGACCTGACGATCCGGGAGCTGGCCGAAGCCGTGGCCGAGGCCACAGGCTTTGACGGGGAGATTCTCTGGGACACCGGCAAGCCCGATGGCACTCCCCGCAAGCAACTGGATGTCAGTCGACTGGCCGCCATGGGATGGACAGCCAGCATCCCCCTGATCCGGGGGCTGAGAGAGACCGTGGCCGCCTACGAAAGCAGCACGGCCAGAACCTGAGTGGGCAGCACCGGCCCGGAGGCTGCAGAGTCGACGGCTGCTGCACCGGCAGCGAAGGCGACACCGGCGATCAGCACCCATGGCCCGGCCCATGGAGCATCGTTGCTTCTGTTTCAGGGGGGGGGCTTCCATCCGGGGCCCTCGATAGGGCATGATGGATGAGTCGGCGGCAAAGCCGCCTGAAGCAGTGGCTCAGATCAAAGCCATTGCTCATCAGCACAATCAGTGCTTGATGCGGATGTAGCTCAGTGGTAGAGCATCTCCTTGCCAAGGAGAGGGTCGAGAGTTCGAATCTCTTCATCCGCTTTTAAATGATTAATAGCAACTTAATTGTTATTAATTTGATTATTCAATGACGCCGGGATGTCTGGTCCGGCAGATTGCTGTATCTTGCAAAACCTGATCTCCGCGTGGACGATCGTTGCCGGAGTCACGGACTCGGCAGCACAGGCCACCGACCAACCATCGCCCCAGCGGAGGCTGAGATCGGCTCACGGAGGTGGGGCAGCTCCCCCGTGAGCCAGGATTTCCTTCAGGGCAATGCCGCCATCAGGCTTCCCATTTCCAACGCTTCAAGGGCATAACTCCAGCCCAGATTCGCCTTGATGCCAGCCCGTTCCAGGGCCTGTTGCAAGGTGTCAGTGGTGAGCACACCAAAAATGACAGGCACACCGGTCTGACGAGAAACGGCAGCCACCCCTTTGCTCACTTCGGAGACCACCACATCGAAATGCGGTGTATCGCCACGGATCACGGCACCAAGGGTGATCACCACCTGATAACGGCCGCTGGCAGCCAGACGCTGAGCGACCAGGGGGATCTCAAAACTTCCTGGAACCCAGGCCAGATCGAGCTGTTGGCTGGTCTCGGAAATATCCAGACCATGCCGGCCCAGGCAATCCAGACAAGCAGACAACAGTTTTCCGGTGACCAGATCATTGAATCTGGCCACAACGATGGCGATGGAGAGGCCTGAGACGTCTGTGAAACGCCCTTCAAAAACCGTCAAGGGGTCAGACCACGAAGAAACTCACTCCCCAGTTGAGCAGCACCAGGGCCACCCAGGCCAGGCCTCCCAGCAGAATCAGGCGATTGGAACGGCCGCTGTCCTCGCTGCTGGCGTACAGCACGGGCACCGCCACGATCAGCGCGAAGGAGAGCACAACCAGGGCCAGAACGGTCAGGGTGTTGAGGATGGTCATGGATCAGCGACGATCAGCGACTGGTTGGGCCGGACCGGGCTCCAGCCCGTTACGGTCAGTGCGGGGATTCTCACATGGCCGGCGAAGCCTCCCCGGAAGCCGCGAGCGATCCGTCACATGTTGTGGGGCAGCCGTCCATGCTGATGGCGCAAGCACCACCCGGACACGGATGGGGAACCACCGCGGATCGCTCGAAGGCAAAGCCCTTACGATCAGCACCCTGTCTCCCCTGATGCGCGTGGTCGCGGCCCCCGAGTCGACACCGGTGCCCGGTCCCGCTGTCCAGGGAAGCCTGTTCGGAGAGCCTGAACCGACGCGATCCCAGAAGGAAACCGGTCGCCAACGGCAACGCCCCCTGGACACGGCAGGGGCTCCGGCCGGGACGACGCCTGAGGCCCCGGACCCCTCCCTGCAGCGGGAAGGACTGGTGGCCGATGCGCTGGCACGTCCACGTCAGCGTCGCCAGACCCCAGCGGAAGACCCACCCGGGCCGAACGGATCTGATCCCACCGCGAGCACGCCCGCAGGCGATGGCGATCTGCCCCCCTGGCATCACCACAGCCTGGTGGATCCAGACCAGCTGACGCCGATGCTGCGTCACTACGTGGAACTCAAACGCGCCCATCCGCAACGGGTGCTGCTCTACCGGCTGGGTGACTTCTTCGAATGCTTCTTCGAGGATGCCATCACCCTCTCGCAGCTGCTGGAGCTGACCCTCACCGGCAAGGAGGCCGGCAAGGAGATCGGCCGGGTGCCGATGGCCGGCATTCCCCACCATGCCGCCGACCGCTACTGCAGTGACCTCGTGCGCCGCGGCCTGAGCGTGGCCCTCTGCGACCAGCTCGAAGCCACCGCCAGCAAGGGCAGCCTGCTCAAGCGGGACATCACCCGCATTCTCACCCCCGGCACCGTGATCGAGGACGGGATGCTGGCAGCGCGGCGCAACAACTGGTTGTGCGCGGTGGTGCTGGAAAGCACGGCCTGGGGGCTGGCGGTGGCCGATGTGAGCACCGGCGAATTCCGGGTCAGCCAGCAGGCCGGTCACGACCTTCTCCATCAGGAACTGCTGCAGCTGGAAGCCGCCGAGGTGCTCTGGCCTCACCCCGCCATCCGTGAAAGTCCGGCGCCGCCTCCCGCCTGGTGTCCGGAGGCGCTGCATCTCACCCGCCTGGCCCGCACCCCCTTCGAGACACCGGAGGCCCGCGCCACCCTGCTGGAACGCTTCCGCCTCGCCAGCCTCGATGGTCTCGGGCTGGGAGACGCTCCCCTGGCCCTGAGGGCCGCTGGTGGACTGGTGCGGTATCTCGATGACACCCAGCCCGGGACCACCAGCAGCGCAGCAGGCGATGCGGCACCAGGATCAGAAGCGAGCCCTCAACCGCTCAGCCGGGCTGCCGCCCGCCTGGCCTCGATTCCGCTGGATCCTCCCACCACCTGGCATGCCGGCGATCGGCTCGTGCTCGATGCCCAGACCCGGCGCAATCTCGAACTGACCCGCACCCAGATGGGCGGCGTGCTGGCGGGATCGCTGCTCTGGGCGATCGATCGCACGGCCACAGCCATGGGCGGACGCTGCCTGCGCCGATGGATCGAAGCCCCCCTCGTCCACAGACCCGCCATCCTCGAACGCCAGGCCGCCGTCAGCGAACTGGTGAGCCACAGCAGCCTGCGCCGCAGCCTGCGGCGCCTGCTCAGGCCGATGGGGGATCTGGAACGACTGGCCGGTCGGGCCGGAGCCGGCAGCGCCTCTGCCCGGGACCTGGTCAGCCTGGCCGATGGACTGGAACGACTGCCCCAGCTCGCCAGCCTCCTGAGCAAAGCCGTCAGTCCACCGCTGCAGGCCCTGGCGCGCCCCTGGCCGGAGCTGGCCGACCTGGCGACCCTGCTGCGCCACACCCTGGTGGAGACGCCTCCGCTTTCGCTCACCGAAGGAGACCTGATTCACGATGGAGTGGATCCGGAGCTGGACGGGCTGCGCAACCGCCTGGATGACCAGCAGAGCTGGCTGAATGGCCAGGAGGCGCAGGAACGCCAGGCCAGCGGCAACCCCAACCTGCGCCTGCAGTACCACCGCACCTTCGGCTATTTCCTGGCGGTGAGCAGGGCCAGGGCCGGCCAGGTGCCGGAGCACTGGATCCGACGCCAGACCCTGGCCAACGAGGAACGATTCGTCACGCCGGAACTCAAGAACCGCGAGGGGCGGATCCTGCAGCTGCGGGCCCGGACCGCCCAGCAGGAATACGACCTGTTCTGCCAGCTGCGCCGCCAGGTGGGCGAACAGGCGGGCGGCATTCGTCAGGCTGCCAGGCTGGTGGCCGAACTGGATGCCCTGGCCTCGCTGGCCGAGGTGGCCGCCACCGGCGGTTACTGCGCTCCTGTGATCACCGAAGGGCGCGAGCTGGTGATTGAGGACGGCCGCCATCCGGTGGTGGAACAGCTGCTGGTCGACAGCCCGTTCACGGCCAACAGCATCGCCCTGGGCTCGGGAGCATCCGCTGACGAACCCGCACAGAGCCACCCGGATCTTCTGGTGCTCACGGGTCCGAATGCCAGCGGCAAGAGCTGCTACCTGCGCCAGACCGGACTTCTGCAACTGCTGGCCCAGATCGGCAGCTGGATTCCGGCCCGTTCCGCCCGCCTGGGCCTCGCCGATCGCATCTTCACCCGGGTCGGTGCTGTCGACGACCTGGCCTCGGGCCAGTCCACCTTCATGGTGGAAATGGCGGAAACCGCCAACATCCTTCACCACGCCACGGATCGCTCCCTGGTGCTGCTCGATGAGATCGGCCGCGGCACCGCCACCTACGACGGTCTGGCGATCGCCTGGGCCGTGGCTGAGCACCTGGCCAGCAGCCTCCGGGCCCGAGCGGTCTTTGCCACCCACTACCACGAACTCAACGAACTGGCCGGGCTTCTGCCGAACGTGGCCAATGCCCAGGTGCTGGTGGAGGAAACAGGCAACGACCTGCTGTTCCTGCATCGCGTTGCGGCCGGTGGCGCCAGCCGCAGCTACGGACTGGAAGCCGCCCGGCTGGCAGGGGTACCGGCCCAGGTGGTGCAGCGGGCCCGCCAGGTGCTCGATCGGATCGAAGCCAACAGCCATGTGGCCGTGGGTCTGGAGGATCCAGCCATGGAGCACCCCGCCGACAGGATCGCCTGATCAGATCCGACGGCTCTGCAACCAGGCACGCCGCAGCAGGGCATTGACCGCAGCAGCCACCAGACCGGCCCCACCGCGGCTGCCCTCCAGTCGGATCTGAGGCAGATCGCTTTCAGCCAGACGGCGCTTGCTGTCCGCCACGCCCACGAACCCCACCGGCATCCCGATCACAAGCGCGGGGACCCGCTCGAGTCCTTCCGGTCCCCCGACCCGATCCAGCAGCAGCTCCAGGGCCGTGGGAGCACTGCCGATCAGCACCACCAGGGGTAACGGGGACGAGCCGCTGGACCCACAGAACGTGGCCAGAGCGCGATTCATCCCATCCGCGGTGCGGGTGCTGCCGGCAGAGGCCTGGGATGGCGCCCAGTCCAGGACAGAGCAGACACGGTTACCGAACGTGCGTCGGGCCATCGGCGCGACAGCGGCGGCCGCCATGGCCGTATCGGTGAGGATCACGGCGCCGGCGGCGAGAGCCTCCAGGCCACGCTCACAGGCGTCATCACTGAAACGCAGCGAGGAGGCGAGGCTGAGATCCCCGCTGCTGTGCACCAGCCGCTCCAGCACCTCCGCCTGGATCGGATCGAGGCCGGTCTCCCCCAGCCACTGCCGGATCAGGCGGATGCTTTCCCTGAAGATCGGATGATCGAAACTGGTGGTCGCCGGCAGATCCTGCGGATCCTGCGGGAGCAAGACCTCAGCGCCAGCCGGAGGGATCACCTCCAACGGAGCGCTGGGCTCCGGCGGTTGGCCAGGCCGGCGCCGCGATCGCTGCTCGACGACCAGCCCAGGGTCTCCGCCCCCCTGCTCCCCGGCCCGATCCACCATCTTCTGTCCTGCCGTTGCACCCACCCTATGGAGATCAGGGCAGACTCATCGATGCCAGCGATCGCGAGGGCGAGGGTCCATGCCGATCCACCTCTTCTGGGGCGATGACAGCGCCGCCCGCGAACGGGCGGTGGAGGGACTGATCGAGAGCCTGGTGGATCCCGGCTGGAGCAGCCTCAATCTCAGCCGCCTTGATGGCAACGACCTGGAACAGGCCGGCCGAGCCCTGGAGGAAGCGCGCACACCACCCTTCGGTGCCGGGGCCCGGCTGGTGGTGCTGCAACGCAGTCCGTTCTGCGACAAATGCCCGACGGAACTCGCCAGCCGGCTGGAAGCCAGCCTGCCGCTGATCAGCAGCGATGCCCACCTCGTGCTGGTGAGCCCAGGCAAACCCGATGCCCGCCTGCGCACCACCAAGGCCCTGCGAGCGGTGGCCGAGGAGCGCAGCTTCCCGTTACCGGCGATCTGGGATGGGGCCGGCCAGGTGGAGCTGGTGCAACGGACCGCGCAGGAGCTGAACCTGCGACTCGATCGGGCAGGGGCCGTCGCCCTGGCGGAGGCGATCGGGAGCGACAGCACGCGGCTGAGCAGCGAACTGGAAAAACTGTCGCTTTATGCAGGTGATGCGCCGATCACCGCTGCCGCCGTGGAGGCCCTGATCGGCAGCCAGACCACCAGCAGTCTCCAGGTGGGGGATGCCCTGCTGGACGGCCGACCCGCCGATGCGATCGCCCTTGTGGACACCCTTCTGAGCGCCAATGAACCAGCCTTACGCATCGTGGCGGCACTGACCAGCCAGGTGCGGGGCCTGCTCTGGGTGGGGCTGCTGGAACGCAGCGGTGAAAATGACGTGAACGTGATCGCCAAGGCCGCCGGCATCGGCAATCCCAAACGGATCTATGTGCTGCGCAAGCAGATCCGCGGCCGCTCGGCAGGCACCTTCCTGACCCTGCTCAGTCAGCTGCTGGACGTGGAAGCCGCCTTGAAACGGGGCATCGAAGCCGGGGATGCCTTCCGCGATGGGTTCCTGTCCAGCCCAGGCTGATCCGACGGACCAGCGGTGAGCTCAGGCGGATAATCAGCGGAACTCATGCATCAACGGCTGGCATGGCCCTGCAGGTTCAGAAATTCGGGGGTACCTCCGTTGCCGACGTGCAGCGGATCCAGGCCGTGGCCCGCCGCATCGCCGCCAGCCGGGATGCCGGCCACGATCTCGTGGTGGTGGTTTCGGCCATGGGGCACACCACCGATGAACTGACCGGGCTGGCTCGGGCGATCAGCAGCGATCCGCCGCAGCGGGAAATGGACATGCTGCTAGCCACCGGCGAACAGGTCTCGATCGCTCTGCTGTCGATGGCCCTGCACGCCATCGGAGTGGCGGCCGTCTCCATGACCGGTCCCCAGGTGGGCATCGTCACCGAATCCGCCCATGGGCGCGCCCGGATCCTCGAAGTGCGCACGGACCGGCTCAGGCGTCGATTGAGCGACGGCCAGGTGGTGGTGGTGGCCGGCTTCCAGGGCACCAGCAGCGGCAGCGGCGGCACCCCTGAAATCACCACCCAGGGCCGCGGCGGCTCAGACACCTCAGCGGTGGCCCTGGCCGCCGCCCTCGGGGCTGATGTCTGTGAGATCTACACCGATGTGCCGGGGGTGCTCACGACCGATCCGAGGCGGGTGGCGGATGCCCAGCTGATGGAGGCGGTGAGCTGCGACGAGATGCTGGAGCTGGCCAGCCTCGGGGCGGCGGTGCTCCACCCGAGAGCCGTGGAGATCGCCCGCAACTACGGCGTTCCCCTGGTGGTGCGCTCCAGCTGGAGCGAGGAGCCAGGCACGCGGCTGACCAGCAGCCATGGCCGACCGATCGGCCATGAGGGGCTGGAACTGGGCAAGCCCGTGGACGGAGCGGAGCTCGAGGCCCGTCAGGCGGTGCTGGCCCTCTCGCATGTGCCCGACCAGCCCGGGGTGGCCGCGGACCTGTTCGAGGCCCTGGGCCGCGCGGGCCTGAACGTGGATCTGATCGTGCAGGCCACCCACGAAGGGAGCAGCAACGACATCGCCTTCACCCTCGAAGAAAGACAGCTGCCGCAGGCGCGTCAGACCTGCGAAGCACTGCTGGCGAGCATGGGCGCGGACGGGGCCCACCTCAAGGCCGAGGCGGGCCTGGCCAAGCTCAGCATCTCGGGCGCCGGGATCATGGGCCGTCCCGGGATTGCCGCCCGCCTGTTCGACACCCTGGCGCGGGGTGGCATCAACGTGCGGATGATCGCGACCAGCGAAGTGAAGGTGAGCTGCCTGGTGGCGGGCGATCAGGGCAGCAAGGCGCTGCGGGCCGCGGCGGAGGTGTTTGAGCTGGTCGAGCACCAGCTCAGGCACAACCCGAGCCCGAGCGCCCTCGGGGAACCGGCGGTGCGGGGCGTGGCCCTGGATCGCGATCAGGCCCAGGTGACCGTGCGCCACTTGCCGGATCGCCCCGGAACGGCGGCGGCGGTCTGCCGGGCCCTGGCGGAAACCAACATCAGCCTCGATGCGATCGTGCAGTCGGAGCGGACCCACGGCAGTGGCGACAGCCTGAGCCGCGATCTCAGCTTCACCCTGCGCCGCGACGTTCTCGGCCGGGCTGAACAGGCCCTGGCTCCCCTGCTGGGGCAGTGGCCCGGGGCCCGCTTCGAGCAGGGCGCCGCGATCGCCAGGGTGAGTGCGGTCGGCGCCGGCATGCCCACCACCCCAGGCACCGCGGCGCGGATGTTCCGGGCGCTGGCCGAGGCCGGCATCAACATCGAAATGATCGCCACCAGCGAGATCCGCACCAGCTGTGTGGTGGCCGAGGACGATGGCATCCGGGCCCTGCAGGTGGTGCATGCCGCCTTCGGCCTTGGGGGCACGGCGGTGCATCGTGCCGCAGGCAGCGAAGCGCCGGGATGTGGTCAGGCCTTGCCCCCCAGCGTGGGGCGCCGCGTCATGATGCGATCGCGCCGGGTGGCCGGCTGCTCGCACGCCAGGGTCCTGGC
>JBJTBH010000059.1:0-21618 GCA_046091285.1 Cyanobacteriota bacterium
CCCCCGATCCCCTGACCCCGTCCATGCCACCGACCCCCAGCAGCACGTCAGACACCCCGAACCCAGGCGGAGCTCCGGCACCGAGCTTCATCCGCCTGGCGATGCGCAACATGGTGCGCAAGGGCAGCCAGAGCCTGCTGCATTTCGGCCTCACCGCCCTGGGACTGACGGGCTTTCTGGTGCTGATCGCCTGGCTGGGACGGCCGCAACTGCCCGGCAGCTGACATGAGCACAGAGTCCTCCCGGCCGGCGCACGCCAGCCACCAGCCTTCAGACCAGGACGCCAGCCTCGATCTCGACCTGGCTTTCGCCGCCGCTACGGATGTCGAGCCGGAGCTGCTGGCGGCCGCCGGCGCCTGGGCCGATCCCCTGGCCGGCGCTGAGCCCTGGCACGCCCTGTTCTCCGGCTGGCTGAGCGCCCTCGCCGCGGAGCTGCCGCAGCCCCTGCAGAGCCCGAGCTACAGCCTCGGACTGAGCCTGGTGGGGGATGCGGAGATCGCCGCCCTCAACGCCGAGTGGCGCCGGAAGGAAGGACCCACCGATGTGCTCGCCTTCGCGGCCCAGGACGCTGACCTCGATGGCACCTGGCCGATGCCGTGGCCGCCGCAGGCCGATGGCGACGACACGGCCGCAGCGGAGAGCGACACCGACCTGGAAGAAGCAGAAGGCAGCGACGACACCATCCCCGGCAACGCCATCCCCGAGGAAGGCGAGCAGGACGGCGATGAGGGTGCCGACGAGAGTCCCGACGGCGAAGACAGTGAGGATGCCGACGACAGTGAGAGTCCCGACGGCGACGATCCCGAACCGCTGGAACTCGGAGATATCGTCATTTCCCTCGACACCGCCGCCCGCCAGGCCCGGGACCATGGCCAGAGCCTGGTGCAGGAGCTGCAGTTCCTGGCCTCCCACGGACTCCTGCACCTGCTCGGATGGGACCATCCGGATGCAGCCAGCCTGGAGGCGATGCTTCAGCGCCAGGACAAGTTGCTGCGGCGACCCTGAGCTTCCGGGCAACGGCAGTAGGGTGCTGCACGTTCCCCACGGGAGCCCGATGACCCTGCCGCTGTCCGAGGACGGTCCTCCTCCCCTGCGGGCCCTCCCACGATCGAAGCGATCCCGGGGCCACGGCCAGCGGCCCTGGGCCTGGAAGGTGGCTCCGGGATTGCTCCAGAGCCTGCGCTATGCCGCCCAGGGGCTGCATTACGGCTTCACGAGCCAGCGCAATTTCCGGATTCATGTGGTCACCGGCCTCATGACTCTCGCCCTGGCGCTTGTGCTGCGGCTGCCCCCCGATCGCCTCAGCGTGCTGGTGCTCACGGTGGCGGCGGTGCTGGTGCTGGAGCTGCTGAACACGGCGATCGAGGCCGTGGTCGATCTCGCCGTCGGAACCCGTTTCCATCCACTGGCCAAGATCGCCAAGGATTGCGCCGCCGCTGCGGTGCTGGTGGCGGCGATGGCTTCGGTGCTGATCGCCGGCCTGCTGCTGTTGCCACCACTGCTGCACCAGCTGGGCCTTTGAATGGGGACGGCTCTCGGGCCATCTCCTTCGCAGGGCCGATGCTTCTCGTTCTCGACAACTACGACAGCTTCACCTTCAACCTGGTGCAGTACCTCGGGGAACTCGCCGCCGAGCACAGCCTGGCCAAGGAGCTGCGGGTGGAGCGCAATGACGCCCTCAGCCTCGAGGAGATCAGGGCCCTGAATCCGGCGGCGATCCTGATCTCCCCCGGTCCCGGTGATCCGGATCAGGCCGGGGTCTGCCTGGAGGTGCTGCAGGTGCTGGGTCCGACCGTGCCAACCCTGGGAGTCTGCCTCGGTCACCAGTGCCTGGCCCAGGTCTTCGGCGGGCGGGTGGTGCGTGCGCCGCAGCAGATGCACGGCAAAACATCACCGGTGCTCCATGCCGGCCAGGGGGTGTTCGCCGGGCTGCCCAATCCACTCACGGCCACGCGCTATCACAGCCTGATCGCCGAACGCGAAAGCCTGCCGGACTGCCTGGAGATCACCGCCTGGTTGGATGACGGCCTGATCATGGGGCTGCGACATCGGCAGTATCCGCTGGAGGGCGTGCAGTTCCATCCGGAAAGCGTGCTCACCCAGAACGGCCACCAGCTGCTGGCCAACTTTCTGCGGCAGGCGAGCCGCTCCTGAAAGCGCTGCTAGGTTCGCGCCATCGGCGCCCGCCCCATGGCCACTCCTGGTTCACTCCCGTTTCTCCGGAAGGCCGCAGCCAGCGGCCGGCCGGGCCGACGCTTGATCGCCCTGGCGACCGGGCTGACGGCACTCACGGGGATGAGCCTGGGCACGATCTCCGGCGCCCGGGCAGGCGGCGATGGCGTCACAATCACAAGTTATGGCCACAGCGCCCTGCTGATCAGCGGCGGCGGCACCACGGTGCTGCTCAATCCTTTCAAGGCCGTCGGCTGCGCCTCCGGACTGGCCGAACCACGGGTGAACGCCTCTGTGATTCTGGCCAGCAGCCTGCTGCGGGATGAGGGCGCCCCCAGTGGCGGCGGACGGCTGCTCAGTGAGCCGGGCTCCTATCGCTTCGGCGGCCTGCAGCTGGAGGGCATTGCCCTCGACCATGACCGCGTCGGGGGTCGCCGCTTCGGGGCCTCCACGGTCTGGCGCTGGACGCAGGGGGGCCTGGTGCTGGCCCATCTCGGCGGTACCGCCGGCCGTCTCAGCCCCTCCGACCGGGTGCTGCTGGGTCGGCCGGATGTCCTGATCATCGGGGTCGGCGGCGGAGCCAAGGTGTACGACGGCAGCGAAGCGGCCGAGGTGGTGCGTGAACTCGCCCCCCGCCGGGTGATCCCGGTGCAATACACGAGCGGCAAAGCACCGGCAGGCTGCGATCAGGGATCGGTGGAGCCGTTCCTTAAGGCGATGGCCGGCACACCGGTGCAACGCCCCGGCCGCAGCCTCAGCCTGCCCGGCAAGCTGAGCGACGGACCGGTGATCGAAGTTCTGCACTGAAGCGGAGGGATTCCGGCCGGCCGGGCGCTCGCTCCAGGGTCCGGAGCCGTGTCGACAGGCACAGGGGACACCGAGGCCTCCTGCCTAGGGTCGTTGCCCCTGCGGGTGACCTGCCGTGAGCGCCGATCGACCCCAACCGGCCCAGCCCCTGCGCATCGCCGTGGTGGGGGCCGGCAGCACCGGCCTGATGCTCACGTTGCTCCTGCAGCGGCAGGGGCACCAGGTGGGGCTGTTCGAGCGCTCGCCCCGCCTGCGCAGCGAGGGTTGCGGCATCCTGCTGGTGCGTTCGGGGGTGGAGGCCGTCGCCGCCGCCGGCATCCCCGGCCTGCTCGACACCCTGCTGGCCGCCGGCCGACCGGTGGAGCGCTTCGTGATCCGCAACCTGCGTGGTGACCTGATCGAGACCAGTCCAGCCGAGCGAGAAGCAGGCGCGCTGCCCTCGCTGCTGATCCGCCGCCAGGCGAGCCTCGAGGCCCTCTGGCGCCACGCCGACCCCGGCAGCTTCCGCGGCGGCGCCGAGCTGGAGCACTGGCAGCAGGAGGCGGACGGCGTGGAGGCACGCTTCACGGACGGCCGCCGCTGGCGGGGCGATCTGCTGATCGGCGCCGATGGCGTGTTCTCGCGGGTGGCGCCGCTGATGGCACCCCAGCGCCGGCTCCACTACCTCGGTGATCGGGTCTGGCGTGGCGTGGCCGCCGATGGCCAGGTGATCGAGCCGGGCGATTTTCTGGTGGTCGCCCGGGGCCGGGGTGTGTACGCCAACGCCTTCGACCTGGGGCCGGAGGAGCCGACCGCCGGCGGAGCAGCGATCACCCACTGGGGCTTTTTCCAGGAAGAACCCCTGCCCGCCAGCCGCGCCGAGCAGCGCCGGCTGCTGGAGGAGCCGGTGCCGGAGCAGGCCCTGGCCAAGATCCCGCCAGATCTGGCGGCCCTGATCCGCGCCACCCCGCCCGAGCGGGTGGTGCCCCACTGGTCGCCCGACATCGACCCGCGGCCGCACCTGCTGACCGGACGGGTGGCGCTGATCGGCGATGCCGGCCACGCCATGAGCTCGTCCCAGGCCCGCGGCATGACCGCCGGCCTCGAGGACGCCGTGAGCCTGGCCCGCCACCTGGCCGATGCTGGCGACGACCCGCGGCGGGCTCTGGCGGCCTACGAAGCTGAACGCCTGCCGATCGTGCACCGCTACCAGGAGCGCAGCCGGGCCATCAGTGCCCGCACCAGCCGCATCCGGGCCCCGCAGCAGCAGGCCGTGGGGGCCCGTCAGGGGGCGGGGACCGCCAGACCCTCGATCAGGGCATAGGCCACCCAGAACTGGCGCATCTGCTCCGTGGTGCCCAGGCTGACCCGCAGGGAACCATCGATCAGCGGCTTACCGGCCATCGAGCGCACCAGGAGGCCGGCCTCGCGCAGACGGGCTTCCACGTCGGCAGCCCCGCCCCGGGGCCAGAGCAGCAGGTAGTTACCACCGTCGGCATGGTGCCGCACGCCCGTGAGCCGCAACTGGTCCAGCAGCCAGGCCCGGGCGCGCAGCACTTCAGCCACATAGGCCTCCACATAGGCCTGATCGCGCAGGGCCGCAAAGGCTGCCGTCACCGCGAAGCTGTTGATGTCGTAGGGCCCGGTGACGCGACTGACCCGGTCCACCACCGGCGCCGCCCCGATCGCGAAGCCCATGCGCAACCCGGCCAGACCGGCGGTCTTGGCCAGGGAGCGCAGCACCAGCAGGTTGGGGGTGGCCTGGAAATCCGCCAGCGGCAGCACGCTGTCGCCGGTGAAGGCCTCGTAGAGCTCATCCACCACCACCAGGGTCTGGGGCGCCGCGGCCGCCAGTTCCAGCACCCGCTCGGCCGCCAGGCGGGTGCCGGTGGGGTTGTTGGGGTTGCAGAGCAGCAGGATCCGCGGCGGTGTCCAGGGGCCGGTGGGGCGGCCATCGCCGGCCGGCCCCAGCAGCGCCGCCCGGATCGCCTCGAGCGGGAAGGCGAAGGCATCCCCCTCGTAGGGGATCGCTTCGATCACCATGCCCTGCATCTGGGCGCAGGGGCTGTAGTACCCGAAGGTTGGGCTGGTGGTGAGCAGCGTCTCACCGCGACCGCCGTAGGCGTGCACGATCGCGTGAATGGCGGCATCGACGCCGTTGAACAGGCCGATCTGGTCCGGCTGCAGCGGCTGCACCAGGCCGGGACGCCCCTGGCTGCGGTCGACCAGATTGGCGATCAGGCCCTCACGCAGACCGTCGTATTCGGGATAGATGGCGTAGTGATCGGCCGGGATGGCGCGGATGGCCTCGACCACCAGCGGGCTGGGCCCGACGGTGTTCTCATTGAAATCCAGCCGCAACAGCCCGCGCCGCCCCTCCAGCGGTGCGCTGTAGGCCTGGAGGCTCTCAACCTCAGGGCGGGCCGGCGGGAACAGCCTGGCGTCGGCAGCGGCGGGACTGACCATCACATGCGCTCCAGGGTGGGGATGCCGAGCAGACCCAGTCCGAGCTTGAGCGTATCGGCGGTGAGGCGGCAGAGGGCCAACCGGGCGCGACGGGCCTCCGGAGCGGCCTTGAGCACCGGCACCTGGTCGTAGAAACGGTTGAACACCTGGCTGAGTTCGAACAGGTAGCTGCACAGGCGATTGGGAAGCAGCTCCTCCTCCACCTCGGCGATCACGGCATCCAACTTCAGCAGCTCGCGCACCAGGGTCCATTCCTGCGGCTCGCTGAACTGCAGGCTGTCGGCTCTGAGGGTGTCGTCACCTTCGGCAGCCGCCAGATCACCGCCCTTACGGGCGATGCCGGCGATACGCACCACCGCATACAGCAGATAGGGCGCCGTGTTGCCCTGGAGCGCCAGCATCCGATCAAAGCTGAACTGGTAGTTGGTGATCCGATTGGTCGACAGATCGGCGTACTTCACGGCCGCCAGACCCACGGTGGTGGCCACATGACGGATGAAGACCTCCTCTTCCGTGCGCTCCTCCTCCGCCAGCCGGCGCCGCAGATCGGCCTCAGCCCGCTCCACCGCCTCATCCAGCAGATCCCTGAGGCGCACGGTGTCACCGGCACGGGTCTTGAGCTTCTTGCCATCCTCACCCTGCACCAGACCGAAGGGCACATGCTCGAGGCGGCCACCGTCCGGAATCCAGCCGGCGCGACGAGCCACCTGGAACACAGCGGCGAAATGGGCGGCCTGGCCTGCATCGGTGACGTAGATGAGGCGCCGGGCGCCATCACCGGCGGGAGGGGCGCCGAAGCGATAGCGAATCGCCGCCAGATCGGTGGTGGCGTAATTGAAGCCGCCATCGCGCTTCTGGACGATCACCGGCAGCGGTTGGCCATCCTTGCCGCTCACCCCTTCAAGGAACACGCAGCGGGCGCCGTCATCGGTGACCAGCAGGCCGGCGGCCTCCAGATCATTCACCACCGCCGGCAGGAAAGGGTTGTAAAAGGATTCACCACGCTCGCTGAGGCGAATGTCGAGCCGGTCGTAGAGCTTCTGGAACTCGCGCCGGCTCTGATCGCAGAGCAGCCCCCAGGCCCGGAGCGACAGCGGATCACCGCTCTGCAGCTTCACCACCTCTTCGCGGGCCGTGGCCTGGAAGGCTTCGTCGTCGTCAAAGCGGGCCTTGGCCTGGCGATAGAAGGCGACCAGATCTCCGAGATCCACCGCATCGGCGGTGTTGAGCGCCTCGGGGGCCACCTGCTTGAGGTGGGTGATCAACATCCCGAACTGGGTGCCCCAGTCGCCCACATGATTGAGACGCAGCACCGGATGGCCGCGCAACTCCAGCACCCGCGCCAGGGAGTCGCCGATGATCGTCGAGCGGAGATGCCCGACATGCATCTCCTTGGCGATGTTGGGGCTGGAGAAATCAACGATCACCGGAGCCGGCGGCGACTGATCGGGACCGCCGGCCGCGGCCACGCTCGGGATGCCCAGGCGCGGATCCCCGAGCCGCCCGGCGATTTCGGCCGCCAGTCGCTCGGGCCTGATGGTGAGGTTGATGAAACCGGGACCAGCGATCTGCGGCTCCAGGCACAGTTCGGCGTAGGTCGGATCCGCCTGCAGCTGTTCGACGATGGCGGTGGCGATCGCCCGCGGCGGCCGACCGAGCGGCTTGGCCAGGGGCAGGGCACCGTTGGACTGGAAGTCGCCGAACTCCGGTTTGCTGGCAGGTGCCAACTGAGGATCCAGAGGGGCACCGGCGGCCCGGGCTGCGGCGGCCGCCTCCGGGAAGGCCCGCTCCATCGCTGCGTGCAGCTGGCTTTCAAGGGCCTGAAGAACGGTCAGCATGGGAACGGCGGGCGCCCGCAGGCGGTTCAGTGATTCCGATCATCCCCTGCGATGGGGGCAGGCCAGCGGCAGGAGCATCCACGGAAGCCAACAGCGGCAACCGTGGCCAGCATGGAGGGGTTCCCTGGCAGGGGTGGCATGAAAGGTCCTGGAACCCTCGGCGATGTGCACCGATGGGGCCGCTCGCTGGGACGGCGGTTGGGGCACACCCCGCCGCTGGTGCTGGCGATGGCGGTCCTGGCGCTGGGGTTGATCATCGCCAGCGACATCCTGGTCAAGGGGCTGCGCAGCGGCCGGGACAGCATCACGGTCACCGGCGCCAGCACCGAACGGATCCGCAGTGATGCCGTCGATTGGTCGGTGGATGTGGGCGTCAGCGCCGCGACCCAGCAGCAGTCCTATCGGGCGCTGCAACCCCTGGTGCAACGCACCCGCGCCTTCCTGCTGCGGCAGGGCATCCAGGCGGGCGAGATGGAACTGGGGGCGGTGCGCAGCGACTCCAACGAGGTGCGCGATCCCCGCAGCGGCACGCTGGTGTCGCTGTCCTGGACCAGCCGCCAGACCGTGAAGGTGAACAGCCGCGATGTGGATCGGATCCAGAGGATCTCAGGCCGGATCGGCACCCTGATCGGCGAGGGGGTACCGCTGACGATCAATCCCCCCGCTTATACATTCACCCACCTGGCGGAAAAACGGGTGGAAATGCTGGCCAAGGCCACCCGCGATGCCCGCGAACGGGCGGTGGCGATCGCCCGCGAGGCGGGCAGCAGCATCGGGCCGATCACCAATGCCGACACCGGCTCCTTCCAGATCACGGTGCCCGATTCCACCGACATGAACAACAGCGGCTCCTACGACACCACGACCATCAACAAGGACATCACCGCCGTGATGGCCGTCACCTTCCGGGTGCAGTGAGGGCCGCACCCGCACCCCGAGGCTGATAGGCCCTCAGGGCGACGGTGGCTCGAAGCGCATGCTCAGATCCAGCCAGACGCTGCGGGTGATCGGGGCACTGGTGGAGATCAGATCGATGCCGGTGGCGCCATAGGCCACCAGCTGATCGGGCCGCACCCCGGAAGCCTCCAGAATCACGGGTCCAGCGGGCCGGGAAGCCGCCAGCGCCCGCAGACGGGGCACCAGCCCCTGAAGCTCCGCCGGGCTGAATTCATCCAGCAGCACCCCATCAGCCCCCGCCTGAACCGCCGCCAGGGCTTCGTCTGCGGTTTCGGCTTCCACGATCACGCGAGCCGGCCAGGGGGCCTGAGCCCGCACCGCCGCCACCGCTGCCTCCACACCACCGGCCCAGGCGAGGTGGTTCTCCTTGAGCATGGCGGCATCATCGAGACCGAGGCGATGGTTGACGCCACCGCCGCAGCGCACGGCGTATTTCTCCAGCGACCGCAGGCCCGGAGTGGTCTTGCGGGTGTCGGCGAGGCGAACGCCCGTGCCTTCAAGGCACCCGACCAGTGCCGCCGTGGCCGTGGCGATGCCGGACAGGCGCATCACCAGATTGAGGGCCGTGCGTTCACCGGCCACCAACGCCGTGGCCGCTCCTTCGAGCTCCAGCAGGCGCTGACCGGCGCGCACCGGCGCACCCTCCTCCACCAGCCGCCGCACCGTGATCGCCGGATCAAGCAACCGGAACAGTGGCTCCACCAGAACGCCCCCACAGAAGCGACCGTCCTGCTTGCAGAGCCAGTGGGCCCGGCCGCGTCGTCCGACCAGGGCGGCAGCGGTGAGATCACCACGGCCGATGTCTTCGCTCAGCCAGGCCCGCAGAGAGGGCAGGAGGGCTGGATTGGCCAGCAGAGCGGAGGCGAGGGAGGAATCCATAGCCTCCCCTTTTAACGCAATGGATCACCGTTGAGCCCCTCGCATGGAGCGGCGCCAGCCGCCGGAGCAGCTCCAGACAAGGCCGCTCAACAACCATCAACGACCAGAGCCCTTCTGCCCATCAGGAGCCGAAGCAGCCGACCTGACAGTGGCGACAGCCGCAACCTTCTTAAAAAGATAAGCGCTCTGACTGAGACCAAAAAGCGATAAAAGCGTTGAGTCAATGTCGGGAAGAACAATATCACGAGCAAGCTCGATATGACCACAAAACTCAAAAACCTGCAGCACATAAATAACAAACACAAACAAGGTAATCATTGTCATCTGAAAATCGCCAAAATCAACATTATCGGCATCATCAGTAAAATAGTTTGCCAGCCTCACGGATCCAGCAAGGGCGCCTGGCTTGGCCCCGGGATCGGCATTGACCTGACCCTGAGTGATCGCCTTGGCTCCCCCATAGGTCAAAACACTGAAGCCAGAAAGATACAATAAATTCTCGGGAATTGAAACGCCTCCCAAGAACGTCATCCCCGCCGACCGGACCCGCAACAAAGTCACCACAAGATAGCTGACAATCAGAACAAAAAACCAGACGGCTGCCTGGGTCTTTGAGTTGCTCAACCGGCCATCCATCCCTTTGAGAATTTCAATAATTGAAAACACCCTGCCCCCCATGCCTCCACATCACGACCAACGAGATACCACCAACGATAAACACACTTAAAACCAGCATCTTTATCCTTTCGGGAACGGATATATTGACAACTGAGACAGCAATGGCGACAACCTCTGGCTTTTCGCCATTCTTTTTCTGGACCTTTATGGTTACAACATCTCCTTTCTGAATGCCAGAAACAGTTTCCTTCAGGTCAGCCATGACTGGCAAGGGACCAACGGACGCATCGCCACAGGTGAAGCGGATGGCCAGGCGATCCGACGCCACAGCGCTGACGACCGCATGCTCGTAACTCCCCTGATCCTCACGGCCAGCGGACGGCGGGTTGGGACAGGAAAGAGGAACGGGAGAACCGAGCGGCGATGCGACGGAAGGCCCCGCTCCCAGGGAAGACAACACAACCAGGCCGATGACGGCGAAAACAAGCAGCCCAGGGAGGACAGCGACACCGAAACTCCGCAGTCTCAACCGGATGATCATCAAAACAATTCCCCTGCCGACCACTCCCGACATAACCATTGACGCAGGACAGCGCGGACATGGTTACAAAGCTTCATTCCAACCATGGACCCTGGTCACAGCCCGATCCAGGCCGAGCACTGTTCCACAGCCATCGATCCGGCGGCCCGGAGCGCACTGGGACGGCTGGGTTGCTCCACGCATCATCGAGTGCAACTGAAAACAGCCTGAAGGCTCACTTACCGATACAGAAGCGTGAGAAGACGCGATCAAGCACGGCCTCCTGAACCTCCTCGCCGGTGATCTCCCCGAGGCTACGGGTCGCCGCCCGCAGATCGATCGTCCAGAAATCCCAGGGCAGCTCGGCAGCGGCGGCCTCCAGGCTGCGCTCTAGGCTGAGGGCCGCGGCCGCGGCAAGATCGCGCTGGCGATGATTGAGGGCCACCTGCAGCCCCTCGGGCGGAACGGCGCCGCAACGATCGAGCAAGGCGGCCACCAGCGCCTCGAGGCCCTCCCCCTGCAGAGCCGAGAGGGTGAGATCCGCCGGCGCCACGACGGCAGCCTCCGGCAGGCAATCGCGCTTGTTGCCCACCACCAGCAGCGGCACACCGGATGGCACCTGCTCCCTGAGCGCCTGATCCGCAGGACTCCAGCCAAGGTTGAGATCAAAGAGCAGCAGCACCGCATCCGCGCGGGCCAGCGCCTGATGGCTGCGGGCGATGCCCAGCTGCTCCACCCGATCACAGCTTTCACGGATGCCGGCGGTGTCCACCAGGGTGAGGGGCACACCGTTGAGAACCACCTCGCTTTCGAGCAGGTCGCGGGTGGTGCCGGGCAGATCGGTGACGATCGCCCGTTCGCAGCGGCTGAGCAGATTGAGCAGGCTGGACTTGCCCACGTTGGGACGGCCGACGATCGCCACCCTGAGGCCATCGCGCAGCAGCTGACCCTGGCGGGAGTCGGCCACCAGGAGCAGCAGGGCCTGACGCACCGCCTGGAGCTCAAGCACCAGGGCCTCGGCATCGAGAGGCGGCAACGACTCCTCAAAATCGACGCGGGCCTCCAGTTCGGCCAGGGCATCGAGGAGGCGATGACGCAGGACCCGGATCCGCTCCTGCAGTCCACCGTCGAGGCCGGCCATCGCCAGTTGGGCGGCGCGGCGGCTGCGGGCGGTGATCAGCTCGCTGATCGCCTCGGCGCGGGTGAGGTCGAGGCGACCGTTGAGGAAGGCCCGCTGGCTGAACTCACCGGGCTCCGCCCGCCGGGCTCCTGAGGCGAGCACCAGCTCCAGCACCCGCTGCACGCAGACGAGCCCCCCGTGGCAATGGAACTCGACCACGTCCTCGCGGGTGAAGCTGCGGGGGGCCTTCATCAGCAGCAGCAGGGCTTCATCGAGCCGCTCACCGCTCCCGGGATCGACCACATGGCCATAAAGGACGCGATGGCTCTCCCAGGGCTGCCGACCGGGGGCGACGAACAGGGCGCGACCGATGGCTTCCGCCTGCGGACCGGAGAGGCGCACGATCGCCACGCTGCCCTGCCCGGGAGCCACGGCCGTGGCCACGGCTGCAATCGTGTCGTCGGCCATGGCCTCAGGAATCGCCATCGCCTCCAGTTTCCCGGTTGAGAGCGCCGGTGCCGAGCAACCGGATGCGGCAGCGCTGCGATCGCATCGCCACCGAACCGCCGCAGAGCGCAGACCTCCGGCGCCGGAAACGACGAACCACACCGTTAAGACCCATCTGAGACTCAAGCATGGGCCAGGGGTGATCCGAGCCGGCGCCCTCGCCTCCCCGGGGGGCGCCACAAGGACCAGCGACGCACTCTCTCCACGGGCTGCCCGACAGGGCAGCGCCGATCGCCAGACACCGGGCGACCAACGGAGATCCGTCAGCCGCATCAGGCGATCACTCCCGCCTCTCACGGCCAACACCCTGATTCACACAGCCCGACTCACCAATGACCCAAAGCCATTCCCCGAGGGCGCATGACGCCCAAGCCAGCACTTTCAGCTGAATACCTTCACCTGTGACCTTTCACCTGAATGCTTTCACCTGAATGCCTTCAGCTGTGACCTTTCAGCTGTGATCCTTCACCAAAGTGCCTTCATCTGGGCACCCTCCCGTCAGGAAAGTCTGGACAATCTCCTCTGCAGGCTTCCGTGGCAAACCAGCGACGCGAATCTCAGCAGGAATCCCGGCGGCTGACCCGGGCTCTCCAGAGCCTCTTTAAACGCCTTCACTGGAAGAATTTCAGACATCAAAACACATTTTCATCCATTCATTTTCACCACGGAGTTTTTCATGGCTGCGATCACTCTTGATAAAAAAGGATGGAGCGGAAGCGGTCGCGGACGCTGGACCTTCTTCAGCGACGCCGTGTATGCGACAACGACCACGGAAAACGTCGCCATTGAAACAAAACCAACCACCATCAACACGCTGACAGGCAGCGACAGCCTGGTCGGAACGGTGACAGCAGGAAACGGCAGCGGATTCGGAGATCCCGCCGCTGGCGTCTGGGTGACCACCGGCACGCGCCTCAACCTGGGACTCGGTGATGACCAGATCATCGGCGAAGCCAACGTTGAATCAGGCTCCTACAACTTCGGTGTTTACAACGAAGGCGCCATCGATACAGGCTATGGAAATGACCTGATCCAGGGAAGCTCAAGGTTCGGTGTCTGCAACAACGGCAGCAGCACCATCAGCATGGGCGATGGCAGTGACCAGATCATCGGCGAAAGCTCAGATGTAAATGCTGCCGGACAAGATTTTGCCGTCATCAACCACGGCTTCATCAACATGGGTGCCGGCAAAGATTCGATCACAGGATTCAACAGCACCAATGGCCTCTTCAACGACGGCAAGATCACCATGGGCGATGGCGCTGACACCGTCGACGCCTTGATCGGAGGCGCCGCAGGCTCACCCGGAGGGCTTCAGGGGGGCGGCCTGATCGACTTCGGCCGCGGCGACGATGTGCTCAAGGGCTTCGGGGAGGGCACCTTCAACAGCGGTGCCGGCACCGACAGCCTGGTCCTTCAGGACGGCATCTACACCGTGGTGGCCAATGGCAGCAATTTCCTGATCACAGCAACAAACCTGGCTCTCACTCCCTCTCCAGGAACGATGACCATCAACAGCTTTGAAAAAATCGGCGGCGCCAACGACCCGCTCTATTCCGGATTCCTGGACATTGCCGCCGATACGTTCAAAATCGAAAACGGGAATATTTCACTGGCATAAAAGCACTCGCAAGCGCACTCCCTGGCAGGTCAATCGACAAAACCGAGCCAGTCCAAAGCCTTGACAAGTCAACCAGAAACATTTCGATCCCATCCAACCACCTGATCCAGCGGACGGCCGGGCGGCGATCGGAATGCACACCTGGAACAACCTTCAAGGCCAGCCTCAGACAAGAACAGACGGATCACGGCTCCTTCCCAGGAGCCGTTTTTTTCTGCCATTGCATGAAACACTCAACAACGCTGACATTTCATGATCAGGCCCTTCGCTCAGGCGGCCGGGAACTCCGGACAGACCATCAGATCGATGTGACCACCGAGCGGTTGACGCCATTCCCGGAACTCTTCCGCCAGCGCCCGCCGGGCAGCGCTCTGACAACTGGAATCCAGGGCCATCAGACGCTGATGCACCAGATCGAGGGTGTCATCAATCAGCTGAGCAGCTTGTTCGGAGGTCATGGGGCTGCAGGCGATGGAATGGAAAGGACCTGAATCCTTCGGTGGCGATGGTCTAATCAGCATCGAGAGGTGCCGGTGTAGCCGCAGACACCATGATTCGCCATCGATGGGCAGATCCAGACATCGCGACGGCGAACATCAGCGGCAAAGACAGACGAGCTCTGGCGCCGCAGCGCGCAACTGCTGCAACTGCAGGCGGAAATGCTCCAGCAGATGATCGAGCCGGGCCTCCCAGGGCAGCTCCGCCAGCACCACCAGATGATCGGAGGCGCGGATCGGCAGGGTCACATCCAGGGGCACATAGCCAGGCCAGAGATGGCGGGTGAAGGCGGTGGCCATGCAGGGCGGGTCAGGAGCGGGCACCGGTGAAACGGTGGCCAGGGCCGTCCGCGCTCCGAGGTGACCATGAAGCACCGCCATCGCCTGGCGCACCGGCTGCGGCACGATCACCGAGAAGGTCAGGGGATCAAGGATCGCCAGATCCGCAGGCCCCAGACCCCGCTCCCGGGCCAGGCGATGGCCTGAAGGCACCAGGATCTGGAGCGGCAACGCCGAAAGATCCACCACCCGCCAGCGACGGCGGTCCAGATCCCTCACCTCAGGACCGGACAGCAGGGCCGCATCAACGATGCGCGCTTCCAGCAGGCCGAGGGGATCGGCATGGGGACGCACCGGATCGGGGTCCGGCGTCATCCAGCCCGGTGGCAGGCACGGCAGCAGATGACGCCGGACCCAGAAATTGGCCAACAGACGCAGCGGCGCCCCGCCCCGCAGGCGATGGAGCTGGTGCAGCTGCCGCTCCATCAGCAGCAAGGCCTGCATCGGATCGTGCGGCGGACAGGGCGCACAGTGCTCCAGGGAGAGGCCGAGGCGCTCCAGGCATTGACGGCTGCGGCGCGAGATCGTGCTCTGGTTGGCACCGAGGAGCTGGCCGGCCCGCTTTCCGGACTGCAACCAGAGCAGCGCATCCAGGCTGAAGAGATCCTCGGCCTCAAGCATCGTTCCGCGAGGAACAACCACTGATCGAACCTAATCAGTGTGGCGCGCGATTGCGGTTGAATCCGCGCCGCCGAACTGAAAAAAAATCAGCCGATGCCAGTGCGGCAGAGATCGAGCACATCGGCCATCGAGCGGATCTGATCGATCGTGGTGCGGAGCTGGGAAGCGCTGCTGAGCTCAACCCTCAGATCGATCCGTGCCGGCTTGCCGTAAGCCGTACGCACCCGGGCATCGGAGACATTGATGCGGCTGTCGGAGAGGCGGGTGAGGATGTCCTTGAGCACCCCGACCCGATCGAGCACCTCAATACGCAGCTGCACCGGATAGCGACGACGCTGGGCCTCCGCCGCCGGATTCCAACGCACCGGCAGCCGACGCTCCATCGGCACCTGACAGAGATTGGCGCAATCCTGGCGATGAATCGTGATGCCGGGGTTGCCGAGGGCCACCGAGCCCAGGATCGGTTCACCGGGCAGGGGGGTGCAACAGCCGCCGAGGCGATAGTCCAGGCCTTCAATGCCGAGGATCGGGCTGCCGCTGCTGAGGGGCTGACTGGCGGACTGCTGCTGCTCAGCCTGAGCCGCCACCTCCCGGGCCAGCTCCTCATTGGAGAGGGGCGGCAGGGCCGAGGCGCTGGCCAGCTTGATCTCCTCCCGCAGACGGTTGAGGACCTGATGCAGGGTGACCCCACCGAAGCCGAGGGAGGCCAGCAGATCCTCCGTGCCGGTGAGATTGCAGCGGCGGGCCACCTTGGCGATCGCCTCACCATTGAGCAGGGCATCGAATCCATCACGCCCGAGCTCCCGCTCCAGCAGATCAGTGCCGCGGCGGAGGTTTTCCTCCCGATGACTACGTTTGTACCACTGGCGAATGCGATTACGCGCCGAAGGGGTGGCGACGAAATTGAGCCAATCCAGGCTGGGATGGGCCGATTTGGCGGTGATCACCTGAACGAAATCACCGTTCTGCAACGGCGTGGCCAAAGGGCAGAGACGGTCATTGATCCGCACACCCTGGCAGTGATTACCAATTTCAGAATGAATCCGATAGGCAAAATCAACAGCGGTGGAACCCTTGCGCAGACCGACGACATCACCGTTGGGAGTGAAGACGAACACCTCGTCATCAAAGAGATCCTCCTTGATCGCCGCCAGATAATCGCTGCTGTCATCAGCACCGTCCTTCTGCCAGTCCACCAGCTGACGCAACCAGTTGAAGCGCTCCGCATCACCGGCAGCAGGCGATCCCCCCTCCTTGTACTTCCAGTGGGCCGCGATGCCATATTCCGCCACCCGATGCATCTCCGCCGTGCGGATCTGCACTTCGATCGGCCGATGACGGCCGATCACAGCCGTATGCAAAGACTGATAGCCATTGGGCTTCGGGAGACCGATGTAATCCTTGAAGCGCCCGGGGATCGGCCGGAAGGTGTCATGCACCACCGCCAGGGCGCGATAACAGCCTTCGAGATTCGGGCAAAGAATGCGCAGCGCCGCCACGTCATAGATCTCTCGGAAGGCCTTCTGCTGGCGCTGCATCTTGCTCCAGATGCCATACAGATGCTTGGGCCGTCCACTGACCTCACAGTTCTCGAGCCCCACCTCCCGCAGGCGATCGCGCAACAGGGCGGCCGTCACTCCGAGCCGCTCCTCCCGGTCGCTGCGCTTGCTGGCCACCTCCTGCTGGATCTCCCGGTAGGCCTCCGGTTCGAGAATCTTGAAGGCCAGATCCTCCAGTTCCCACTTGAAACGACCGATGCCGAGGCGGTTGGCCAGGGGCGCATAAATCTCGCGCGTCTCCCGGGCGATCCGCTGCTGCTTCTCCGGCTGCAGCGCCGAGAGCGTGCGCATGTTGTGCAGGCGGTCGGCGAGCTTGACCAGCACCACGCGGATGTCACTGGCCATCGCCAGGAACATGCGACGCAGATTCTCAGCCTGGGCCTCGGTGCGGTTGGTGAAATGGATGCCGCCGAGCTTGGTCACCCCCTCCACCAGGGCGCGCACCTCCGCCCCGAAATGAGCCTCCAGTTCCTCAGCGCTGACATCCGTGTCTTCAACGACATCATGGAGGAAGCCAGCGGCGATCACACCGGCGCCGGCGCCGATGCTGCGCAGCAGATCCGCCACCGCCACCGGATGGATGATGTAAGGCTCACCGCTGGCCCGAACCTGGCCGTCGTGCAGCTGGTAGGCGAAATCAAAGGCGGAGGCCAGCAGAGCCTCGGAATCGATGGGAACACTCCCATCCCTGACGGGAGGCCGATGCTCCAGGCAGCGCTGCAGCCACTCGGGAAGGGCAATGCCGTAATCCGCCGGCCCACGGATCAAGGCCGGGCCCGCACAGGTTTCGGAAATCACGTCAACAGCAGGCTCAGCAGCCGAGGGCCGGTCCTGACCTGCAGGATCAACCGTTCCGACGCCGTCTCGCCGGGAGGACGCGGTGGCGAGCCTCGCCGTCGGGGCGCGATCATCCGGCGATGTCGCCACGGCCTTGGGGGAATCCGCTTCGAGCACTGCACCCTGCGGGTCTAACCATCGTAGGCAGCCGCCCTGACAGACGCCCTCCGGCGTGGTCATTCGAGCACCGGGGCGAGCAAGCTGGAGGCCTGCCAGCGACAGGAAGCACCCGTGGCCGATCTGCCCCAGCCAGCTCCGGTGCTGAGGCTCCAGCAGCTGACCGTGCGCTCCTCCGGTGCCGAAACCGCCACCCTCAATGGCCTCGACCTCGAGCTGGCGGCTGGCGAACGACTGGCGCTCGTGGGTCCCTCCGGCTGCGGGAAAAGCACGGTGGCCCGGGCCCTGCTGCAGTTGCTTCCCCCGGGGAGCAGCAGCAACGGCGGCCTGGAACTCTGCGGTCAGGATCCCCGCCGGCTGACGCCCACGGCCCTCAGGCAGCTGCGGGGAGAGGCGGTGGCCCTTGTGTTCCAGGACCCGATGACCCGCCTCAATCCGCTGCTCACGATCGGCGAACACCTGGCCGACACCCTCCAGGCGCACCGGCCGCAATGGCGCCGAACGCAGATCCGGGAACGGGCCGAGAGCCTGCTGCAACGGGTCGGAATCCACCCGGATCGCTATGGCAGCCATCCCCATGAATTCAGCGGCGGCATGCGGCAGCGGCTGGCGATCGCCCTGGCGATGGCGCTGGAACCCGCCCTGGTGATCGCCGATGAACCGACCACCAGCCTTGATGTGGCGGTGGCCGCTCAGGTGATGGCCGAACTCTGTCGCCTCTGTGAGGAGACAGGCAGCGCCCTGCTGCTGATCAGCCACGACCTGGCCCTGGCGGGCCGCTGGTGTGAGCGGATCGCCGTGCTGGAGCAGGGTCGACTGGTGGAGGAGGCCCCATCCCGGCAACTGCTCACTGCACCACGGTCACCGCTGGCCAGGCGGCTGGTGGCCGCCGCCCGCGAACGGGAAGGGGGACTGACGCCAGCGGCAGTGGAGCAGACCCCGGTGCTGCTGGAGGTGGATGCGTTGCGCTGCTGGCATCCGTTGCCCGCACCGCCCTGGAAGCCCCGCTGGTATCGGGCTGTGGATGGGGTGAGCCTGCAGCTGCATCAGGGCGAGACCCTGGGGGTGGTGGGAGCGTCCGGCTGTGGCAAGAGCACGCTGTGTCGGGCGTTGATGGGATTGGCCCCGATCCGGGGCGGCACCGTGAGGCTGGAAGGGGCAGACCTGGGACGCCTGAAGGGAGCCGCCCGGCGCCGCGCCCGGCAAACGATGCAGATGGTGTTTCAGGATCCGCTGGCCTGCCTCAATCCCCAGCTCCGCGTGGGGGAGGCGGTGGCCGATCCGCTGCTGATCCATGGCCTCGCCAGCCGGGCCGAGGCCCGCGAACGATCCAGGGAGCTGCTGAAGGCCGTGGGGCTCACCCCTCCCGAAGCCTTCAAATCCCGCCTGCCCCGCCAGCTCTCAGGAGGTCAGCAGCAGCGGGTGGCGATCGCCCGCGCCCTGATCCTCGAGCCGAAGGTGCTGCTCTGCGATGAGAGCGTCAGCATGCTCGATGCCGAGGTGCAGGCGGAGGTGCTGGCGTTGCTGCGCGAGCTGCAGCAACGCCTTGGTCTGGGCCTGATCGTCGTCACCCACGACCTGGCCCTGGCGAGCGGCTTCTGCCAGCGGCTGATCGTGCTCGACGGTGGCCGGATCGTGGAGGAAGGCCGCGGCGATCAGCTCCTGGCTCATCCCCGGGCAGCGATCACCCGCACCCTGGTGAAAGCCTGTCCGCGGTTGCCGGTGGGGGGGTGAAGGATCCCGCCTGATCACCTCAAACAACCCGAACATCTGGCGCAGAACCTGAACCAGGAAGGCTCAAGCGCACAGACTCAATGATGCCCGTGACCGCCCATGCCAGAGACACCTGAAGCACCGGGCGCATCGGGAATGGAGATGCGCACGTTCTGCATCATGCCTTGATCCTCATGATCGAGAATGTGGCAATGAAGCACAAAGTCACCGATGTAGCGCTGATAGCGGGTGCGAACAACCACCTTGTACGTCTTATCTTTTGTAAAGGCGGAATTCTTGACCCAGAGGGTATCTTTCCAGATGCCCTTGAGGCCACGGTATTGAGGGTCAAAGTCAGTTCCGGAGCCATCCACCGCATCGATCCCACTCACATCCTTGCCCGAAGGATCCGTGATCGAGACGACCTGAAACGGATTGACATGAATATGGAAAGGATGACTGACGAAATCAGACGTCAGGGTCCACTGATCGGCCCCACCAAGCCTGAGAACACGATCAACGCGGTCGGGCTTGTAAGGGTTGCCATTGACCTCATAAAGAGCAGGCGTCTTGTTAACATCAATATTGAATACAAGCTCCTGCTGCCCTGTGATCTCACTGTCGGCAATGTCTGGATGAGGAACAAAGCTCTGTAGACCAAGATTGTTATTCAGGTCCGCGATCACCTTGGCACGTGTCACCGTCGGCATGTTCTGCTGGGCGGCTGCCACCAGCTGCTGGGTGAGGTACTCCGTGGGATCGGCAATGGCGCCCGAACCCGGTCCGACCTCCACAAAACCCAGGAGCTGACGGGAGGGTACTGACTGACTGACGTTGGCGCTCGGGGGCATGCTCGTGTCGATCATGCAGTAGGTGCCCGGCTCCGGGAATACCATCAGCGCATCCCAGCGATACCCAGGCTGAAACACCGTCTGGGTGGACGCCATCACCTGCTTCATCGTCAGGCCATCGGCAGCCGCCAGGTATTGCGTCAGAGGCGCACCGGTGCAGTTCTGACCCACATAGGCATCGTTGGCGGACGCCTTCAGGCCGGCAACGGAGGGGGCGTTTCTGATCAACTTGCGGAACTGGAGATTGATCGTGTCACGGACGCCACCGTGAATCAACCGCCAACGCTCGATCTGGCCGGCGCGGACATCCAGGAAGGTGGGCAACACCACTCCATTGATGCTGGTGTAGCGGCCAGACTTCTGCCATGCACCCGCAGCGAACTGCTTGTAGCTTTCAACAACACCCACCTGGCCGGACTGGCAGCTGAAGTCCGGACTCTGGGCGACATCACCGCAGGCATAGGCGATCTGCTGCAGGACGACCACACGTTCCTTGAACGACTGCTGCTTCGTGGGCTTCAGCAACGTGTCCAGATCGCCGTTCCTACCGGGAAGGGGCCGCCGGTTGCCGCGAATCACAAGGGCACCGGCCATGCCACTCGATACCTGCAGGGCCGTGGAGCCATGCCGATGGGTGTGATACCAGAAGGTCCCGGCAGGATGGTCCGAAGGGATGTTGTATTCGTATTGAAAGCTCTGCCCAGGATTGATCGTGAGCAGCACATTATCGCTATTACCAGTCGGGCTCACCCAAAGGCCATGGGAATGAAGGTTGGTGCCATTGAAACAGTGAGGCGTATTAACATCGGCATGGGCAAAGCAACTGGGATCCACCGGTAGTTGGTTCTTCAGCGTGATCCGCACCGTCTGACCTGGCACGGCTGTGATCATCGGCGCAATGAACGGTAGCTTCGGATTGACGCGCCTGCCCTGATAGCTGCGCAACCGCACCTTGTCATTGCCGTTGGTGGCGGGGTTGTAAAGCTCACCATCGGTATAAACAATGTTGAGGTCGTAGCGGACCTCCTGAGCAGGCAGCTTGGCCCGCGAGGTCGGCGTTCCTGCCAGCGGTGCCACAGCGGCACCGGCACGGGTCGGCGCCGCGGGAGCGGACAAGGAATCCTCGCCGAGCGGCTGCAGGACGGGAGGATCCGCCACCACGCGCGGTGCGGCGCCACCTGGCAGCGGCAACAGCAGTGGCAGCAGAACCCAGAGCCCCGCGATCCGCAGACTCATCAGCGGGTGGAAGGAGCACCAACGCAGACACCGCGTTGCAGCGAACACAGATCCAGCCATCGCCGATTTCAACAACAACAGACTTCTGCAGGCTAGAGACGAATCCGTAGGCGTCCATCTGTCGTAGATCTCCGGCCCGCCGTCGAAGAAGACGCCTTAAATCAGGCGCCGATAGGCCTGAGCAGGCCGATCACACCATGTCGTGGCTGACGTTGTGGGAGCGACGCTCCTAGGTGTGCTTTCTCACCAGGTCATTCAGCGAGCAGCAGCCGCTGGAGGGACTGCTGAGGGCTGAGGCCACCGAGGCCCATGTGGCACCTGCGGCCGTTATAGAGCCCCAGATAGCGAGGCAGCCAGTGATTCC
>JBJTBH010000060.1:0-6590 GCA_046091285.1 Cyanobacteriota bacterium
GTTCCAGCCAGGGGGGCTCAGCCGGTACTTGTGGCTGCAGCGCTGGTGGGGAGGCGGGGCTGCTGGAGGTGGCTGACCTGCCGCGGCGGGTGGTGGGCACGGGCTGCTGGTGGGGTCAGAGCCATTGCCAGAGGGATCAATGAGCGGCGGGAAGGTCCATGCAGAATCTGCATGGATCCAGACAGATCATTTGGGCAAGCGAGTCGGCCAGAGCGAGGGGCACGGTTTCTTACGAGGGTCCGCGTATGAACCAGGCTTGAGGGTCTACCTGCCCGAGAGTGATTGCCACGCAGTGGGCTTAAGGTTGAACTGGTAATGACTTCGGGTTCTTATGCAGACCAACAGGGGCCAGGCTATTTTTTAACGAGGATCCGCCCATATAGAGCTAGACCCACTGAGACTTCACTCGCTCGCATACATCCAAGCATTGAATAGCAAAGAAACGGAATGCAATTCGTAACCCACGGCCCCGATATTCCAGACGCGTTACTGCAGGCACACGAAGAGGGACGCGTGGTGTTCTTTTGCGGGGCCGGTGTTTCCTACCCCGCCGGCCTTCCTGGCTTCACCGGGCTGGTAGAACAGATATACCAGTTGAATGGCACGCCGCTCTCTGAAATCGAGCGCAAGGCTTTCGACCGTGGGCAGTACGACGCCACCCTCGACCTGCTAGAGCGACGCTTACCGGGACAGCGCCTGTCAGTCCGCCGTGCACTGGCGGAAGCGCTGAAACCCAATTTAAGCCTCGATGGTGCCACCGATACACAAGCGGCACTGCTGCGGTTGGCACGCAATCGTGAGGGGGCGCTAAGGCTGGTAACCACCAACTTCGACCGCGTGTTTCACATAGCGGCCGAACGTATTGGCCAAGAGTTCCAGGCGTATGCAGCGCCGATGTTGCCGATCCCTAAGAACAGCCGCTGGAACGGGCTGGTATATCTACATGGGCTGCTACCCGATGAACCTGACGAAACTTCTCTGAATCGACTGGTTGTCACCAGTGGCGATTTTGGTCTGGCCTACCTAACTGAACGCTGGGCGGCCCGCTTTGTGAGCGAGCTGTTCCGCAACTACGTAGTCTGCTTCGTGGGCTATAGCATCAACGACCCAGTGCTTCGCTACATGATGGATGCGCTGGCCGCTGACCGGATGCTAGGCGAAGTCACTCCACAAGCATGGGCACTGGGCGATTACAAGTCAGGTCAGGAACATCGCAAGGACATTGAGTGGGAAGCCAAGGGCGTCACGCCCATTCTGTATGAAGTGCCCGCTGGCAGCCACGATCATTCCGCGCTACACAAGACATTGCACGCATGGGCGGAGACATACCGTGACGGGGTGCTGGGCAAAGAGCGCATGGTTGTCAGTCATGCCTTGGCACGTCCATCAGCAGCTACGCAACAGGACGATTTCGTAGGCCGGATGCTGTGGGCTTTATCGGATAAATCCGGATTGCCAGCCAGACGATTTGCAGAATTCAATCCTGTCCCCTCCCTAGACTGGTTATTGGATGCCTTTTCGGTCGAGCATTTTCAGCACAGTGATCTTGCCCGCTTTTGCGTTCCCACCCATGAAGAACAGGACGCCAAGCTTCGCTTCAGCCTGATCAGCAGGCCCACACCGTATAACCTCGCACCGCAGATGCTGCTGGCTTCAGGCGGCATAGTCAGCAGCCAATGGGACGACGTCATGTTGCACCTAGCCCGCTGGCTGGTGCGGCACTTGGATGATCCAAGACTCGTCATCTGGATCGCGCAACGTGGCGGCCAGTTGCACTACCGCTGGCAGCGGTTGATCGAAAACGAGCTTGATCGCTTTGCCTCATTGGAGTGTGACGGCAAGACTGCCGAGCTGGATGAGATCCGCTCACAGGCCCCCAATGCCATCCCCGGGCCTTTGATGCGAACACTATGGCAACTGCTACTCACCGGACGGGTGAAATCGGCATGGCTCAGCCTCGATCTATATCGCTGGAAAAATCGTCTGAAACGAGAGGGGTTGACTCCTACTTTACGCATCGAGTTTCGCGAACTCCTCGCAGCCAAGGTCGCCTTGAAGCATCCTTTTCGCTGGGGTCATGAGGGGGAGAATACAGTCGGGCCGACAACAATTAAGGAGTTGGTTGACTGGGAACTAGTACTGGCGGCCGATCATGTGAATTCTGCCTTGCAGACCACTGACGATGCACACTTTGCGTCTGCCTTACCACTCCTTATTGATGACCTCCAGCTTTTGCTGAGCGATGCACTGGATTTGCGCCGCGAGTTAGGTGAAGCCGACGAATATAGAGATGGATCCCATTGGGATCTGCCTTCTATTGCTCCACATTGTCAAAACAGAGGCCTGCGCGAATGGGTGATCTTGATCGAGTTGCTACGCGATGCCTGGCTGGGAGTGTGCCGCCAGGATCGTTCTCGCGCTGAGAGAATTGCTGAGGCGTGGTTCGAGCAGCCCTATCCCACCTTCAAACGATTGGCTCTGTTTGCTGCCAGCCAGGACGCATGTATCGCATCCGAGCAGTGGGCGGACTGGTTGTTGTTCGATGCCACTGCCTGGTGGCTGTGGTCCGTTGATACGTGGCGGGAGATGTTCCGGCTGCTAGTGCTGCAAGGTCGCCAATTGTCAGCTGCCAATCAAGATCGTCTAGAGGCGGCGATGCTAAAAGGCCCGCCGCGCGAGATGTATCGAGGCAACCTTGAGCCTGATCAATGGCAAGACTTGGTTGCTCGTTCCATTTGGCTGCGTCTGGCCAAACTGAGCGCTTCCGGCCTCACCCTAGGCGCCGTCGCCAAGACACGGTTGGCAGAACTGTCAAGCGCTTACCCGCAATGGCAGTTGGCGGCCAACGAAAGTGACGAGTTCTCCCACTGGATGAGCGGCACCGGAGATCCGGACTACGAGCAAGGGCGGGACATAGACATTGCCCCTCGAAAGCGACAGGAACTGGTGCAATGGCTGATGAAACCGCAGCCTGGACGGCAACCTTTTTACAATGACAGTTGGCGCGAGGTCTGCCGCACCCGCTTCTTTCATAGCCTGTTTGCGCTATGCGATCTAGCACTTAAAGACGTTTGGCCGGCTGGGCGCTGGCGCGAGGCACTGCAGGCCTGGAGTGAAGAAGGGTTAGTACTGCGGTCGTGGCGCTATGCCGCGCCGCTGGTTCAGACCATGCCCGACAACTTCATCCAGGAAATAACCCACGATGTGACGTGGTGGATCAAGGCTGCTTCCAAGAATATAAGCCGTCACGAGGGCGTCCTGCTTGACCTCTGCAGCCGCGTGTTGGCGCTACCACTCGACGCTGGCACCAGGATGATGCGCAATAGCGAGCCAATTGACCAACCTGTCACTGAGGCCATCAACCATCCAGTCGGTCATATCACGCAGGCACTGATCAACTTTTGGTTCAAGCGGAACCCGAACGACAACGATTTACTTCCAGATGACGTCAAACCATTCTTCACCGCATTATGTGATTTGCAGGTGGCCCATTATCGCCACGGTCGGGTACTGCTTGGTTCGGAACTGATCGCATTCTTTCGCGTTGACCGCATTTGGACAGAGCAAAATTTATTGCCGCTATTCAGTTGGAACAATTCTGCCGAGGCGCGGCGCGTGTGGGAGGGCTTTTTGTGGTCACCCCGTCTGTACCAGCCCTTGCTGAAGGCCTTCAAGCCCCAGCTTCTCGAGAGTGCAAGTCACTATGGCGACCTAGGAGCACACCGACAACAGTTCGCCGCCTTCCTGACTTACGCAGCACTTGGCCCGACTGATGGATACACTATGGGTGAGTTTCGATCTGCGTTTGGCGCCCTGCCTCAAGACGGGCTCGAGGCATCCGTGCAGGCGCTCTTCCAAGCCCTAGAAGGAACTGCCGACCAACGCGAAGACTATTGGAAGAACCGTGTCCACCCGTTTTGGAAAGAAGTCTGGCCGAAGTCACGCGACCTAGCGACTCCGCGAATCGCCGAATGCTTGACCCGGCTAACCATTGCTGCCCGAGGCGAATTCCCAGCTGCCTTGGCTGCGGTAAAGGACTGGCTACAACCGATTGAACGCCCTAATTTCGTTGTGCATCTGCTGCACGAATCCGGCTTGTGCGGCAGATACCCGGCGGATGCACTGCATCTGCTGGCTGTTGTGATCACCGAAGAGCAGTGGGCGCCTAGCGAGTTGGGCCAATGCTTGGACGAGATCGGGGAGGCCGACCCAGATTCTCTTCAAGAAGCACAATATCTACGGTTGCGGGAATACATTAGGAGGCGCGGAATGTGAAAGCTCTGCGAGTAAACAAAGCCTTGTCATAGTTGGGGTCTAACATTAGCACCCAGCGGACGGTGCTACGCACCGCCGCTGGGTGCTGAGCGTTAATCAACAGGGAATGCGACCACCCGAACTGAGCATGCATCAACGATCTGAATCCACTGTGCGCGGCTCATTCCTATTCGCTCCAACATCTCCTCCACACCTACTCCTGAAGTCAGCAAACGCTGCCCCCGCGCATGAATTTCCCGCCACGTCGGCGGCACCTTCAACAAGAAGCCGTTGTCCCGCAGGAAGTGGGTGATCTCTCCATTGGCGTAGGTGCGCCCGTAGGGCCGGAATGGCCCCCGTGAGGGGTCGTAGCGGCGCGCCGCCTTGATCAGCCCGATCATCGCCAGCTGGAGCAAGTCCTCCTTGGGGTGAACAGTGCGTCGCGCGAAGTTGCCGGCGATCTTCTCCGCTAGGTCCATGTGCTCCAGCGCCAAGGCATCGGCAGCGGCATGGGGCCGCACCGGTCGTTGTCGACACGGCCTGCAACGCAAGGGCCGCTGAACCTCGGGTCTGGGATGGTGCCGCACTGGCGCCTGGGGGTTGATCTCCAGCTGCTGCGCTCGGGCGTGGCATTCCGGCCTGCGGTAGCGCCGTTGCCGCAGCCTCCGCTCGGCGCCTGCGGCATCACCTACCCGCACCACCGTGATCGGCAACACCAGCTGCACCACAACTGCTGCCGGCTCAGGAGCCTCTGCGTTCGCCTGCGGGGAGGGTCCGGGACATTCCCGCACCGCGGACACCATCGGCACCCTCACCGGCTCACCAACAGCGGCGTCACCAACGGCTGGATGCCCTGGGCTTTCCAATAGCGGCCCTCCAGCCACAGGGCTCCGTGGCAGAAGGCATCCACCAGGTCCTTGCTGCCCTTCGGGAAGCGGATCGCTTCTTCCACCAGCGGCTGGGCGCGATGGTGAAAGCGGATCTGCCCGGCTTCCACTCAGGGGGCGACAGCATGGGCGCGGGTTTCCTTGCTGCCCCGCGCCGTGATCGGCAGCATCCCCGGCACGCGGCGCCGCAGCGTCTGCAGCACCGCCGGGCCATTGGCGGCGTCCTCGATCAGCACGGCATTGGGGCGCAAGCCCTGCTGTTCCAGCGCCTCCAGACAGCCCAGCAGGAAGCGGATCACCTCCGGCAGGCCAAAGCGGTGCCGGGCGGCCCACAGCACCTCGATCTCCAACGCCTGCGGGTTCTGATGCCCCTGGGGTTTACCCGATCGGGGGATGGCATTCCGAGCCGGTGGTGCAAGCAGGCCGGCCAGGCAGAAGCCGCAGTAGTCGCTCTCCGCCTCCCCCTTGAAGCTCAGGTCACAGGAGAGCGCCAGCAGGGCATAGGAGCGCTGGTTGGCACCGTCGCGGGGGAAGGGCGGCCGGATCCACTGCCGCAGGAAGATGGACCCAGACGCCGGGCTGGGCCGTTGCTGGTAGAGCGCTGCCCACCAGTAGGCCCCCAGGCGGGCCCTGATCTTGAGCAGTTCCGGCAGAGGGAACCGCTCCGGGCACAGGGCTTCTCCTGGTTCGCGCCAGTCCGGAATCAGCGTGCAGGAGGGCGGCACCGTGGGCCGCTCGGCCGGGTCCTCGGCGATGGCCGGTAGGTCCAGCACGGTCCAGTGCTGCGGTGCCTCGCCCAGTTCCTGCTCCAGCAGCCAGCTGATCACGTCCTGGTGGTCCCAGCGGGTCAGCACCACCACCTGGGCCGAGAGGTTCGGCTGCTCCCGACCGTCTGGACCCAGCACCGACGCGGGCTCAGCGCGGGTGAGCCAGACCGGGCGCAGCCAGTCGATCAGCTTCTGCCGCAGTGCCGGGGATGCGGCGTCACCAGGGCCCGTGTAGGGGTCGTCGATGATCCCCAGGCTGTAGCCCTTGCCGGTGAACGGGCCATCCACACCGGCGGCGATGCAGCCACCCCGCTGGCGCGTCAGCCAGTTGCCCACCGCCGCCGAATCGCGGGCCAGCAGGTGGCCGGTCACCCGGTAGAAGTGGCGGGCTTCCCTGGAGTGGGCGTAGGCCAGCTCCGCCGAATACGAGGCGATCGCCGCGAACAGATGCGGGTAGCGCTGCAGGAAGTAGGCCGGGAACAGCTTCGAGACCAGGAGGCTCTTTCCCAGGCGGGGTGGACATGTGACGATCAGCCGGCTCAGCTGGCCATCGGCCACCTGCTGGAGCAGCTCGATCAGCACCTCAGCCCAGTGGTGGAAGCCGTAGCGGGGGTAGGCCTCGGCGATGAAGCTGCGCAGGCTCTGGGGTTCCGCTGGCTCGGCGGTGGCGACCGTGGGCAGG
>JBJTBH010000061.1:0-3209 GCA_046091285.1 Cyanobacteriota bacterium
GCCCTGGTGAGCAGCGGCCTGCCGAGTGGTCGCTTCTGCTTCGAGGGCTTCCTGCCACCGAAGGCGGCAGCACGCCGGCAGCGGGTGCAGGCCCTGGCCCACGAGGAGCGCACCCTGGTGCGGTTTGAGGCCCCGCACCGGCTTCTGGCCCTGCTGAGCGATGTGCTGGAGTTGCTCGGCGATCGGCCGCTGAGGGTGGCCCGCGAACTGACCAAGCGCCACGAGGAGCAGGTCGGACCGAGCGTTGCGGCAGTCCTGGAACACTTCCGCCACCAGCCGCCCCAGGGCGAATGCACCCTGGTGCTCGGCGGCGCCACCCGGACGGAACCTCGCCAATGGCAGGACCAGGAGCTGAAGGAAGAGCTGCGGATCCTGATCGACGATCAGGGGCTGGGCAGCCGTGAGGCCGCGCGGATTCTGGCGGAGCGCACGGGAATCGCCCGGCGCGTCCTCTATGCCCTGATCCACCGCGAGGACTGAAGCCTCTGCCCATGACCGATGCCGGTCGGGCCGCGATCGGGCGCCGTCTGCCGTCGTCCGGCAGACTGAAGCAACGGCCTGAACCCCCAGCTGCCGATGGTGCTGCGTCTGCAACTGCTGCTGTCATCGCTCGCCGGGGGGGTCGTGCTGCTCGGCGTGCTGTGCCTCGGCGCCCAGAATCTCAACGATCGACCCAGCCTCAACCTCGGCTTCGGGCAACGCACTGCACCCCTGCCCAGCGGCTTCCTGGTGGGCATCGCCCTGGTGCTTGGCGTGATCAGTGGCGGTAGTTGCGGTGCCCTGCTCTCACCGGGCCCCGATGATCAGGACCGGGAACAGCGCTGATCCCGAGCCCCTACGCCTTCCGAACGCGCGGACCACAGCGCCGGCTTCCGGGAGGCTGACGCCGGAGCCGCCAGACCGGGGGTCAGGATCCCGGCAGGGCGTAGAGAGCCCCCTCCACCACGACCCGGGAAATCCCCTGGGCCAGCAGAAAGGGGGCCGTGCGCTCCAGCAGCAGCGGATCGGGCATCTTGATCACGCGCTGGCTGCGACCACAGTGGCGCTTGGCCTCGCGGGGATTGATGAACACGGCGATGGCCTGGCGATCCGCTTCATCGTCCGGCAGTGCTCCCAGTTCGCTGAACTCCCGCAACGGTCGCGGCTGAAGCTCGACCGTCTTATCCACCAGCATGTAAACGCCACCGTTGAAGCTGGCCGCCTTCAGGGGCAGGCACGGGACGGCAGGGACACCGTCCAGCGGCATCAGGCTGACGGCAATCGGCCGGAAGGGCTCAAAATCACCGCCGTCATCGTCACCAAACTCCTCCTCACTCTGGTCATCGCCGAAGTCATCGGCGTCATCAATCGCCAGAACCCCATGCCCGGCGGCGGCACTGTCCGCTTCTGCAGGCGTCACGTCGGTGGTATCCGCCTTGACGGGCGGGATGTCGCCAGTCTGCGAAGCAGCAGTGGGCAGAGGGGCCTCAGGCGCCGGATCGTCGAGCGACAGCTGCTCGATCGCGTCGCCCCCCTCCGATGGCGCCGGGGTTGCAGAGGAACGCCGACGTCTCGTGATGCTGCCGGAGGCTGAGGCCATCGGGCCGGCGTCACCACCACCGGAGACCGGAACCACAGGCACCGTCACGACCGGGGGATCAGGCGCGGCCACTGGGTCAGGGGCGGCAACCGCGTCCATCACCGTCGCCGTCCCTCCGCGGGAGCGTTGCTGCTTGAGGCTCTCATAACGATCGGGAGGCAGCGCGGCCCGGACGACGCGACTGACGGTATTGGTGCTGACCCCGAAGGCTTCCGCCAGAGCCAGGCTGGCTTCTCCCCGGCTGTAGCGCGCCACGATCTCCTCTTTCTGTGATTCCGTGAGCCGGCTGGAGGCCATGGAGAAAAGGAGGGCAGCAGACCACCTTAGGGCGCCCTGCACCAGGATCTGCCGACCTGTTCAAAAACGGCGGTGCCGGGGCCGAGGCGCGATCACAATGGAAGCAACGGTTCCAGCGGCCCCGGTCCCTGGAGGTTTCGAGGAAAGTCCGGTGAAAGTCCGGCGCTGTCCCGCAACTGTGAACGCCCATCCCCCGGGCCGAAGTCAGAACACTCACCGTTCACCCATCCCATCCATGCCGGCGCGGACCGGCTTCTCCCATGAAGGATCTGAACCAGCCACAGACGCTGACGCTGCTGAGCGGGGCAGCGGCCCTGGCCTGTCTGGCCCTGGCAGGCCCGGCCCAGGCCCACAATCTGTCCAGTCATGCGGGCCTCACCGCAGGGTTTCTGCATCCCCTGCTCGGCGTCGATCACCTGCTGCTGCTCCTCGCCGTTGGGACGGCGGCTGCAGCCATGACACCGTGGCTGCTGGCCTGGGCCCTGGCGGGTGGACTGATCGGTGGTGGTCTGGGGGCCACGGGCACCCACCTACCGGCTCAGGAGCTGCTGGCAGCCCTGGCGATTTCCGCAGTTGCCCTCCTGGCCCGGCAGGCGAAGCGTCCCGATCACCAGAGTCTCGGCATGGCTGGAAGCCTGGTGGCCCTGGCCGTTGCCCTGCACGCCATGCTCCATGGCCAGGAAGCACCGCAGGATGCCGGCACCACGGCCTGGTGGCTCGGAGCTCTGTTGACCTCCGCCCTGGTGGGTGGCGGCAGTTTTGCGCTGTTGCGTCGGCTGCCCGTGGGCTGGACGCAGCGCCTGGGGCTGCTTCTGGTGGTTCTTGGCGGCGCTGCTGCGCTTTCCCTCTGATCTGCCAACCTGGGGCGGCTTGCAGCGATGCGGGTTCTGCCCGTCTGCTCCCTTAGCTCAGCTGGATAGAGCAGCTGCCTTCTAAGCAGCCGGTCGTTGGTTCGAATCCAACAGGGGGCGTTTCCAAATGCCAAGCGGTGTCAGGGCTTTTCTCCTGTCACCGCAAGCCTTCTTGGGGTGGCGTCTCATCCGCCTGGATGGGCGAGAACCCGCCTGGAACCGTCGGAGTCCGACTATTTTTTACCCAGGATTTACCCAAGGCCCGTGGCCAGCCCGTCTTGGCTCAAGGATCTCTCCCGCGGTTTCAAGCGCAGCCGTGGGGGCAGGGGTGGCTGGTTCATCCAGCTCCACCACGACCGACTGCGCCTGGTCAGCGCGGAGCTGCCGCCCCGTCCTGAAGACCCTCCTGATGCGGGGCCCCAGAAACGGGCCATCACTCTGCGCACGCCTCCTGCTCCCGAGCACACAACGGACGCGCTGAC
>JBJTBH010000062.1:0-2620 GCA_046091285.1 Cyanobacteriota bacterium
CGCGAGGGCTGAGTTCAGTTCAGCAGTGCCTCTGCCCAACTCGGCAGGGGATCCTGGTGCCGTTCCACCAGCCCGCGCCTGATCGTGGCCACGGGGCGAAACGGGTTGTCGGCGGAGGCATTGTCAATCAGCGTCACCAGATCACAGAGCGGCAGAGCGGTTTTCACGTGTTCCAACAGGCGCGGGATCCGGCTGATCACCTTGTCTGCCGGAACCGCGTGGCCGCCGGCGGCGACTCTCTGGCTGATGCGTGCTTGGTTCAGTTCGGCGTCGCCGAGGTGAATCAGCACCAGGATCACCTCATAGCCGAGCGCTTTGGCCCGGGCCGTGAAATCCACCTTGGCAGGGTGCGAGTACACCGTTTCAAAGCAGAAACTCAGGCCCTTGAGCAGCAGGGTTTCGCGCTGCTGATCAGCGATCTTGGCGGCTTCCTCAGCGCGGGCTTCCGGCGCCTGCGGATCGAGCAGCCGGGCGAGGTCGTCGGCATTCACAAACGGCAGCCCGTGCGGAGCCAGGAACAGCCGGGGAAAGGTGCTCTTGCCCGCGCCGTTGCCCCCCACCAGGAGCCACAGCTGGCGGTCTGGAACTGGCCGTGTGCTCAACCCGGCACTCCCGCACTGGGGATGAAGCTGCCGTTGCTGAACCGCCCCGTGGTGCGAGTGCCATCAGCGGCGATCTGCTCCAGGACTCCCGGCTGGTCCGGGGAGGCCTGGTAGCGGATCGTGCCCTCGCTCACGTGCTGGCTCAGGTGCCCGCTCTGGCGTGCCATCTCAACGGCGGCGAACACGGCATCGGCGGACACCCGCTGCGCCACCACCGGCTCCACCTGCAGCCGTGCCAGCCCTGCCTGAACATCGAGCAGGGCATCGGGATCCACGAACCGCGCCACCTGACGGCCCAGGGCTGCCCAGTACTCGATCTGCTCGGCTGCGCTCCGGTGGTGCCGTGCAGCGGCCTGAATGGCGCTCTGCATCAGCTCCTCCTGCAGGCGGATCGGAGATGCAGATTTCGCCATGGCACAAACGGCAAGAGCGGCTCCGATTGTAGCAATCTGCTACGCGATTGGTTGTCTTCTGCCTCGACGTCGTGCGCCGGATCGGCAGGCCTCTGGAGCGGCTGCAGCTCTGTCTGCGCGACTTACCCTGGTAAGGAGACGGGAGGGGGTGAGTTGGAGGCTGTGCTCACGCTGTCGTCGAAAGGGCAGCTCGTCATTCCCGCGCAATGGCGCAAGCTCATCGGGCTGCAACCCGGCGACCGCCTGGTGATGCGTCTTGAGGCTGATGGCCTGATGCTCACCCCTCAGGCCTCGGGCAAGACGGGTTGTGCGCGAGACCTGATCGGTATTGCCAACTATCAGGGGCCTCCGCTCAGTCTTGAGGAGATGGATCCGGCCCGCTTTGCCGAGCCATGAAGGATCCCGTCGTCCTCGACACCAATGTGCTCGTCAGGCTGCTCGTCAACGACGACCCTGAGCAGGCTCGCCGGGCGGCAGCCTGCATGGATGCCAGCGCTGCCTGCTTCATCCCGATCACGGTGCTGCTTGAGTTGGAGTGTGTGCTGCGAGGGGCTTACAAGCTGCCGCGCGATGCCGTGATTCAGGCGTTCGAAGGGTTGCTGGCGATTCGTCAGCTGCATGTCGAACAGGAAGCTTTGGTGCGCAGGGCGCTGCACTGCCATCGCCAGGGTCTGGACTTCGCTGATGCGCTGCACCTGTTGCGCAGTGAAGGATGTGCGGCCCTGCTCAGCTTCGACCGAGCTCTTGCGCGGGGAGCGGCTGAACTGGGCCTGCAGCCTCAGGTGATCAGCCCATGAGCAGAGAGCTCTCTGGTGCTCCAGACGATCCTGATGCTCTGCGCGGATGGCTTCCTGGCGGCAACTCCTTTCAGCGGGAAGCTGATCGCCTGAGGTCTGCAGCAGACGGATCTTGGATGCCGAGGTCAGCGGCGCAGCCGTTGGCCCCCGGCCTGATCGCCTTCGATCTCGACGGCACCCTGATCGACAGCGCCGCCGGCATCCACGCCTCGCTGCTGGCCGCCTGCGCCGCCCTGGATGTGCCACCGCCCACCCGCGAGCAGCTGCAGTGCCACATCGGCCCGCCGCTGCGCGACTACCTGCCTGGCCTGCTGGGCCTCACGCCGGAGCAGATCGATCGGCTGCTGGAGCCCCTGCTGCAGGCCTTCCGCCAGCACCACGACCGTGAGGGCTGGGCCCTCTTCCAGCTCTATGCGGGCGCCCTGGAGCTGCTGCAGACCCTGCACAGCCAGGGCTGGCAGCTGCACGTGGTGACGCTCAAGCCCGCCCCGCTGGCGGCCCAGGTGCTGGAGCGGAGCGGCATCGGCTCGCTGGTTCGATCCCTGCAGGCTCCGCAGCCCGGCGGCCGGATCCACAAGGCGGCCTGCCTGGAGCAGCTGCGCCAGCCCGCCCTGCCCGTGCACTGGTACGTGGGCGACACAGCCGGCGATCAACGGGCGGCGGCGGAGGCTGACTATGGCTTTGTGGCCGTGGACTATGGCTATGGCGGCGATCTCGACGCCGTTCACCGGATCAATAGGCCTCTGGAGCTGCTGGACCTCACGCTGCAGGACCGGCGCTAGCGTGATATCACTCGGAAGGGTGCTGT
>JBJTBH010000063.1:0-18683 GCA_046091285.1 Cyanobacteriota bacterium
GGAGCTGGCGATGCCGTGGGTGTACCAGGAGGTGACGAAGGTGGTGCCGGTGAGCCAGCCGCCCAGGGCCAGATAGGCCGTGGGGAACAGGAGCAGGCCGGACCACCCGACAAAAACGAAGCGGTCGCGCTTGAGCCAGTCATCGAGGACGTCGAACCATCCCCGCTGTGGCGCGCGTCCTACAGCGATCGTCATGAGAGGGGGGCTTCATGAAGCGTTACGTTGCCAGCTTAGGGGTCCTGGGCCGATCTGGCGAATGTTCAGAGCCGCGCAACCTCGGCTCAACCGTTCACCGGCAGCGACACCCCAGAGCGCAGCAGGGCCCTGAGGGTGGCGATGGCGGGCAGCAGCAGGTCGCACAACGATTCGCCAGAGTGGGCTCTGGCCCCGCTGCTGTTGCCGTGTACGTCCTCGAGCTCTCCCTCAAGCTCAGCCCCATGCCGATCACCGTGCAGCGCAAGGAGCTGGGCGATGCCCAGGCGCTCTACGACCAGGTGCGTCAGGTGCTCGACAGTGGCCATCCGCGGGTGCTGGAGCTCAGCTGCGAGAAGGAGGAGCACAAGCGCATCAGCGTGCTGAGCAGCGAAATCGTGGCTGTGCAGATCTATGAGAAGTCAGCGACCGGCGGCGGCGGCCGGCGTCCCGGCTTCTCGCTGGAGGGCTGAGGGTTCTTGAACGCCCCTGCGACCCGGGCCAGCGACGAGGCGCCCACCGCCCCCCCCCTGCGGGTGGAACGGTTGGACTACGGCTGGCCCCATGGTCAGGGCGCCCGCCAGCCCTGCACGCTTCAGATCCCGAGGCCTGGGCTCTGGATGCTCGTGGGCAGCAATGGCAGCGGCAAAAGCACGCTGCTGCGTCTGATCAGCGGCCTGCTGACCCCGCGTCAGGGCCAGATCCACACCGAGCTCAAGCCGGCGCTGGTGTTCCAGAACCCCGATCACCAGCTGCTGCTCCCCAGCTGCTTCAGCGATCTGCTGCTCTCCTTACCGCCCGGCCTCGACGCCCGCCAACGCCGCGAGGCCGCCGAACAGGCCCTGGAGCAGGTCGGGCTGGCTGATCTGATCCGCCGGCCGATCCACACCCTCAGCGGCGGCCAGAAACAGCGCCTGGCGATCGCCGGCGCGTTGGCCAGCGGCGCCGGACTGCTGTTGCTCGATGAACCGACCGCCCTGCTCGATCCAGGCAGCCAGGACGAGGTTCTGGATCTGATCCATCACCTGAGCCAACGCCAACCGCGCCCCCTGACGGCCCTCTGGATCACCCATCGGCTGCGTGAACTGGAACGCTGCGATGGCGCCGCCCTGATGGAACGGGGCCGGGTGGGGCCCTGGATGGCTGGCCTGACGCTGCGGAATCGACTCACCCCCTTGCGTGACGGACACGTCGAGGGGTAAGTTCTTCAAGTCGCATTCCTCGGTAGCTCAGCGGTAGAGAGGTCTACTGTTAATCGATTGGTCGCAGGGTCGAATCCCGCCCGGGGAGCTTTCAAGACACCAAGACACCGTGGGACTTCTTCCACGGTGTTTTTTTGTGCGTCGCCGCTGGCCACGATGAACGGCTCTCTGAGACGTCCTCCCCGAAACCTGACAGGCGGCAGGGTGGATCAGGGTCGTGGCGATTGCAACACGAGCAACCGAAGATATTCTGAAGAATCCAGCCCCTGGGGTCCCGGATGAGACCGGGCCGACTCCTGTCCAGGGCAAGGATCTGGGCCGCCGCCCCCACGGAGCAGTCGCACGTGTGCCGCGGATCCGGGCCCCGGAGCACCGCCTTCGCGCGAACAGCACGCTGCATGGAACCCGAAAACCCGTGAGAATCGCCGTCAATACACGACCGTCCTTCCATCGCGGTTGCCCCCAGCCCCATCGCCTGCCGTCATGAAGCCCTGCATCCTGCTGATCGAAGACGACGGTGACATGCGTGACCTGGTGGCCGGCCACCTCGAACACGGTGGTTTTGATGTCCAGAAGGCCGAAGACGGCATCAAGGGTCAGGCCCTGGCGATGCAGTACACGCCGGATGTGATCCTGCTCGACCTGATGCTGCCCAAGGTCGATGGCCTCACCCTCTGTCAACGCCTGCGCCGCGACGAACGCACCGCCCGGATCCCGATCCTGATGATCACCGCCCTCGGCGGCACCAAGGACAAGGTGAGCGGTTTCAACTCCGGCGCCGACGACTACCTGACCAAACCGTTCGATCTCGAGGAACTGCTGGTTCGGGTCAAGGCGCTGCTGCGTCGCAGCGACCGGGCACCGATCTCCACCAAGCACTCCGAAATCCTCAGCTACAGCGCCATCACCCTGGTGCCGGAGCGCTACGAGGCCATCTGGTTCGACCAGCCCGTGCGCCTCACCCACCTGGAATTCGAACTCCTGCACTGCCTCCTGCAGCGTCATGGTCAGACCGTGGCGCCCTCCCTGATCCTCAAGGAGGTCTGGGGTTACGAACCCGATGACGACATCGAAACGATCCGGGTGCACATCCGCCACCTGCGCACCAAGCTCGAACCCGATCCCCGCAAGCCCCGTTTCATCAAGACCGTCTACGGCGCCGGCTACTGCCTGGAACTGCCGATCGGCGAACAGCTGACGGCGATGGAATCGGTGATCCGCGACGCCCGGGAACGCCGATCCCAGGCCGGTGCCGGTTCGGCCGGTGCCACCAAAACGCTCGAATCGATCAACGGCGGCATCGAGGCCAGCCCCAGGACCGCCGCCGCCCGCGTCAGCGCCTGAGTCCCGCCAGATCCAGCAGCGCCACCTCCCAGGCGAGCCTGGGCTGCACGTAGGACCGCAGCTGCTGACGCAGCCGCTCCAGACGGTGCAAGGGCTCCGGATCGAGGGCCGCGCCCCAGAGAGCCAGCTGCCACCAGTCGAGCAGCCACAGCTGCTGCTCCACATCCAGAGCCTCCGTCAGATCACGGGCCAGGGTCAGGGCCTCCAGGGGCTCCCGCTGCCGGCTTCTGAGCCGTTCCGCCAGACCCTCGGGCAACTCCTGCCACTGACGTCGATGCCGCAGCAACGCCCCCGGCGAACCGGCCGCCAGGGCCCGCAGCTCCACCGGATCCTCGATCTGGGCCGGGATGTCATCCTGCCGTCCGGCCACCACCGCCAGCACCCGATCCAGATCCACCGGATCGAGCCGCAGAAACGGAATCTGCTGGCAGCGGGAGCGCATCGTGCTCAGCAGCCGTTCCGGCGACGCCGTGATCAGGATCAGCAGCCCATCACCCGGCTCCTCCAGGGTCTTGAGCAACGCATTGGCGGCGCCTTCCGCCATCGCCTCCACCTGCTCCAGCACCACCAGGCAGCGGCTCGCCTCCACAGGCCGCCGCCCGAGGAAGCGAGCCACAGCCCGCACCTGCTCCAGCCGCAACTGCGGCAGGGCCCGGCGCGGCACCCCCTGCTCCTCGGCCTGGGACATCGGAATCAGCTGACCCTGATGCGAGTAGGTGGGCTCCACCCAGAGCAGATCGGGATGGTTGCCGTCCTCAAGCCGCCGTCGCAGGGCCGCAGACCCCTGGGGTCCGGCCACCACGCCCTCCAGAAAGCGCAGCGCCGCCAGCCGTCGACCCACGCCATCGGCTCCGGCAAACAGATAGGCCGGCGCCAGTCGGTTCCGGGCCAGGGCCGCCTCCAGCAGGGCCACGGCGCGGGGCTGACCGATCAGATCCTCAAACAGCGCCTGCATCAACCGGCTCCAGAGGCCCCTGCCGACGCCTCGCCGGATGGCGGCGCCCACCCCGCCGCGGCCTGCTGCAGCGCCTGCTGCACCGCCATCGCCACCGCCTCCGGCGACTGATCGGCCTCGATCCGCCACCAGCTCCGCTCCTGGGCCAGGGTCCGGAAGCCGACCGCCACCCGCTCCAGGAAGGGCTCCCCGGCCGCCTCAATCCGATCGGCCGGCCGGTCCCCCCGTCGCGCCAGGGCCCGCTCCGGCGCCAGATCCAGCCAGACGGTCAGATCCGGCACCAGCCCGCCCGTGGCGATCCTCTCCAGCTGCGCGATCAGCGTCAGGGGAAGCCCCCGTCCATGGCCCTGATACGCAGCCGTGGATCCGGAAAAGCGATCGCTGAGCACCCAGTCGCCCCGCTCCAGGGCCGGCGTGATCGTGGTGGCCACGTGCTGGGCCCGGTCGGCGGCATAGAGCAGCAGTTCGGCGGTGGCGCAGGGGGCCCGTTCACCGCTGGAATGCAGCAGCAGCTCACGCAGGGCCCGGCCGAGGTCGGTCCCTCCCGGCTCCCGCGTCACGAGCAGCGACGCCTCCTCAGGCAACAATCCGCTCCCAGGCAGCCAGCGGGCCAGGGCGCTGAGCTGGGTGGTCTTGCCGCAGCCATCGAGGCCCTCAAGCACCAGAAAGCGGCCGCGAGGCCGGACGCCGGGGTCCATCAGGAAGGGCGAGGCACCGGACCATGCTGCAGCAACAAGGCATTGAGCACGACGGTGATCGAGCTGGAGGCCATCAGCAGCGCCGCCAGGGGAGGCGAGAGCATCAGGCCATAGCCCGGCAACAGCACCCCGGCCGCGATCGGCAGCAGCACCAGGTTGTACCCGAAGGCCCAGATCAGGTTCTGGCGCACCTTGGCCATCGTGCGATCGGCCAGCTCCAGGGCCAGGGGCAACGCCAGCAGGCGATCGCCAAGCACCACCAGATCCGCCGTGTCCTGGGCGATCTGGGTGCCGGAACCGACGGCGACACCAAGATCGGCGGCGGCCAGGGCCGGGGCATCGTTGATGCCATCGCCGACCATCGCCACGGGTCCGGCTTGCTGGAGTCGCTCCAGCCGCTCCAGCTTCTGCTCCGGCAACAGCTCCCAGGCCAGATCCTCCGGCGGCAACCCCAGAGGCTGCGCCAGGGCTTCGACCGGCTGACGGCGGTCACCGCTGAGCACGGCCAGCCGCAGACCACGCCGGCGGAGGCTCTGAACCGTCGCCAGGGCATCCGCCCGCGGGGAATCGGCGATCGCCACCAGGCCCAGCAGGCGCGGCCCTTCCGCCACCGCCACCACCGTCGCCCCGTCCTGTTCCAGCAGCTGCTGCTGAAGACGCGCCGCCGCCGCCTCGGTCTCCAGCAGGGGCAGCCCATCGAGCAGCCAGTCGAGGCGGCCGACCCGTACCGCAGGGCCCTCCTCCCGATCGCCGAGGCGGCCTTCGAGCCCCCGTCCGGCCAGGGTGCGCACCGCCGCCACCAGCGGCAGCAGCACCAGCCCCCGATCCCTGGCCGCCTCGACCAGGGATCGGGCCAGCGGATGACGACTCTGCTGCTCGAGGCTCGCCGCCAGCTGCAGCACAGACTCCGGAGACGGCGTCCCCCCAGGCGAGGCCAGGGGGGTGATGGCCGTCACCTCCGGTGCCCCCCGGGTGAGGGTGCCGGTCTTGTCAAAGGCGATGGTGCGCAGCCGGGAGGCGATCTCGATCGCCTCACCCCCGCGGAACAGACGGCCCGCACGGGCCGCCAGTCCGGCGCCGACGGTGATCGCCGTCGGCGTGGCCAGACCGAGGGCACAGGGGCAGGCGACCACCAGCACGGCGATCGCCAGCTCAAGAGCCAGGGACAACGGGCTCTGACCGGTGCTCTGCAGCACCTCCGGCCAGAGACGCACCCCCCACTGCCCCCAGAACACCGCTGTGCCCAGCGCCAGCGCCAGCACGATCCAGACGAAACGACCGGCCACCCGATCGGCCAGCCCCTGAATCGGCGCCTTGCGGGCCTGGGCCTGCTGAACGAGATGAATGATCCGGGCCACGGCGCTCTCACCGCCGCTGCGGCGCACCTCCAGCACCAGGGTGGCCTCCAGGTTGAGACAGCCGGCGGCGAGCTCCTGCCCCACCGCCACCGGGCGCGGCAGCGATTCACCGGTGAGGCTGGAGGTATCCAGGCTGGAGCTGCCTTCCAGCACCACGGCATCGACCGGCACCCGATCACCGGCCAGCAGCTGGATCCGATCCCCCGGCCGCAGGCCACCGGTGCGGACCGGACGGGCGGTGCCATCGGCGCAGAGCAGCAGGGCCTGATCGGGTTGCAGGGCCGCCAGCTCCTGCAGAGCCTGACCGGTGCGGAAGCGGGCCCGTTCCTCGATGAAGCGCCCGAGCAGCACGAAGCCGAGCAGCATCACCGGCTCATTGAAGAAACAGGGCCAACCGAGTTGCGGCCAGAGAAAGCCGACCGCACTGGCGCCGTAGGCACTGGCCAGGCCGAGGCCCACCAGGCTGTCCATGGTCGGGACACCCGCCAGCAACCCCCTGGCCCCGTTCCAGAGAATCGGCCGACCCGGTCCGGCCAGGGCCAGGGTGGCCACCAGCCCATGCAGCCAGAACTGAGCCAGCAGCGGCAGGGGCGCATGATCGTGGCCACCATGCGTCGCCTGGGCATGGCTCAGGTGCCCGGCACCGGACACCAGAAGCAGCAGCAGCGCCACCAGCAGCTGGTGCCACTGCTGCCACCAGCCCCGGGCCTGGCGACGTTCCGCCAGGGAAACCGTGGGATCCTCGTCATCGCGACGATGGGCCGGGTAACCGCTGGCGGCCAGGCTGGCGAGCAGCGGCTCCAGAGCCGCAGGGTCAAGCTCCACCCAGGCGGTGCGCTGCAGCAGATTGACGCTCGCCTGCTGAACACCGGGATGTTGACGGAGCCTGGCTTCAACGGCGCGGACGCAACCACCGCAGCGCAGACCCTCCAGCTCGAGCAGCACGGCCTGCATCGGCCGGTCGCGATCAACGGAAAGGGTCTCGGATGGCGGGGGGGCAACAGCCAAGGCAGGGGGGCCGGCCGCAGCCGCTCAGGACTCCCAGGCTAGGAAAAGCGGCCGGATCGGGAGCCCTCCAATGCCGGGATTCGAACAACCTTGACGGCACCGGCACCGTCGAGGTTCCGGGCGGCAGGATGGGGAGACGCCTTCTTCAGCGCCACGCCGTGCCCCGCAGTCAACGCAACGACAACTTCATCGACAAGAGCTTCACGGTGATGGCCGACCTGATCCTCAAGGTCCTGCCCACGAACCGCCGGGCCAAGGAGGCCTTCGCCTACTACCGCGATGGCATGAGCGCCCAGGCCGACGGGGAATACGCCGAAGCGCTGGAGAATTACGAGGAAGCCCTGAAACTCGAGGAGGATCCCAATGACCGCGCCTTCATTCTCTACAACATGGCGCTGGTGTTCGCGAGCAACGGCGAACACAGCAAAGCCCTCGATTTCTACGGTCAGGCCCTGGATCTCAACAGCAAGATGCCCCAGGCTCTGAACAACATGGCCGTGATTCATCACCACCTCGGCTCCATTGCTGAAGAGAAAGGCGACCGCGATGAAGCGGATCGCTGCTTCGATCTGGCGGCGGACTTCTGGAGCAAGGCGATCCGGATGGCCCCGAACAACTACATCGAGGCCCAGAACTGGCTCAAGACCAGCGGTCGCGGCAGCGTCGACGTCTACTTCTGAATCCGGACGCCGGTTCCGAGGCTCAGGCGCGATCATCAGCCGGGTTGATCCCAAGGGCGGCGACCAGGGCCTCGTTGACGGAACCCGCCTCCAGCAGCTGCAGATCAAGCCCGGCCGCGAGGCGCCCCAGGCCGCTGCCCCGCGGCACCACCGCCCGCCGGAAGCCGAGACGGGCAGCCTCCTGCAGCCTCAGTTCCAGCTGGCCGACGGCCCGCAGCTGGCCGCCGAGCCCCAGTTCCCCCACCAGCACCGTGCCGGCCGGCAGGATCAGATCCCGGTAGCTGGCCACCACCGCCGCGGCCACACCCAGATCGGCCGCCGGCTCCTCCACCTCCAGGCCACCGGCCACCGCCAGGTAGCAATCGAAGCGGGAGAGCGGCAGCCCGAGATGCTTCTCGAGCACCGCCAGAATCTGGTGCAGTCGGTTGGTGCCGATGCCCGTGGCCGTCCGCCTGGGGCTGGCATAGCTGGTGGTGCTCACCAACGCCTGCAGTTCGACCACCAGGGAGCGGGTGCCCTCGCAGGCCACGATCGTGGCGGTGCCGGCGCTGGGCTCTTCACGGCCGAGGAAGAGTTCACTCGGATTGCTCACCTCCGCCAGGCCACGGCCCTGCATCTCGAACACGCCGAGTTCATGGGTGGCCCCGAAGCGGTTCTTGACGGCCCGCAGCAGACGATGGCTGGCGAAGCGATCCCCCTCGAAGGTCAGCACCGCATCGACCAGATGCTCATGCACCTTGGGCCCCGCCAGAGCTCCCTCCTTGGTCACATGCCCGACCAGCAGCAGCGCCGTGTTCTGACGTTTGGCCAGCCGCTGCAGGGCGGCGGCACAGTCCCGCACCTGGGCGACGGAGCCGGGAGCACTGGCCAGCTCCCCGTCATGGAGGGCCTGAATGCTGTCGATCACTGCGACGGCGGGCCTGAGGGCCTCCAGCTCCTGCAGCACCAGCTCCAGGTCGGTTTCCGCCAGCAGCTGAAACGAGGCCGACGAGAGGGAGGCCGCCCCGGCCTGCGGCACTGAGCCCTCGCCGGCGAGCGAGGACTCCCTGGCGAGACGCTGCCAGCGCAGGCGCACCTGCTGGGCCGATTCCTCGGCACTGACGTACAGCACCGAGACGGTGGCGGCCATCGCCTGAGCGCTCTGGAGCAGCAGGGTGCTCTTGCCGATGCCGGGATCACCGCCGAGCAGCACCAGGGACCCGGGCACCAGGCCACCCCCCAGGACCCGGTCCAGTTCGCCGTAACCGCTGGAAAGTCGCACCAGGGGGCGATCGGCAAGGCTGGCGATCGGCTCGGAACGGCGGGCCCGGGGCGGCTCCTTCACCGCCTCCGGCGGTGGCACGGGCCGGCGACGACGCTGATCCGTGGCCGGAGCGGCCTGTTCCACCAGGCTGTTCCAGCTGCCGCAACCGGCGCAGCGACCGAAGAACTGCCGGGTCTGGGCGCCGCAGCTCTGGCAGACGTAAACGGAGGTGGTGCGGGCCAATTTGTATGAAGAATGATGGCGCTGGGTAAAGCTTCAGGCCTGCCGGCTCTTTCAGTGGAACGACAGACTCCACCCTCTGCGACGATCCGGCGCGATGACGGCTTCAGCCCCCGCCAAAGAAACCATCCTGGTCGTCGATGACGAGGCCAGCATCCGCAAAATCCTGGAAACGCGCCTGTCGATGATCGGCTACCAGGTCGTCACGGCCTGCGACGGCGTCGAAGCCCTCGAGGTCTTTCATCGCCTCGCCCCCGATCTGGTGGTGCTCGACGTGATGATGCCGAAGCTCGACGGCTACGGCGTCTGCCAGGAGCTCCGCAAGGAATCCGACGTGCCGATCGTGATGCTCACCGCCCTGGGCGATGTGGCCGATCGGATCACCGGCCTCGAACTCGGCGCCGACGATTACGTGGTCAAACCCTTCAGCCCCAAGGAGCTCGAGACCCGCATCCGCTGCGTGCTGCGCCGGGTCGAGAAGGATCAGGTGGCCGGCATCCCCAATTCCGGCGTGATCCAGGTCGCCGACCTGCGCATCGACACCAACAAACGCCAGGTGTACCGGGGCGACGAACGCATCCGGCTGACCGGCATGGAATTCAGCCTTCTGGAACTGCTGGTCAGCCGCTCCGGTGAACCCTTCAGCCGCGGTGAAATCCTCAAGGAAGTCTGGGGATACACCCCCGAGCGCCATGTCGACACCCGGGTGGTGGATGTTCATATCTCCCGGTTGCGCTCCAAACTGGAAGACGATCCGGCCAACCCCGAGCTGATTCTCACGGCCCGCGGCACCGGCTACCTGTTCCAGCGCATTGTCGATTCCCTTGCCTCCGAAGGAGCCTGATTCCCCCCGCGGCCTCCGTCGCCAGCGTCCCAGCCGCGCCATGCGCCGTCTGGTGATCTGGTATCGCCGCAACGCTGCCGTCACCAGCCTGGTCGACACCGCGACCACGGCGGCCAGCACCGCCGGCAGCATGGCCGGTTCCGTGATGACGGGAGCCGGTTCCGTCGCCGGTGCGGCAGGAACCGTCGCCGGCAGTGTGGCCGGCGCCGCCGGATCCATGGCCAGCACCGTGCTCCAGCCCCTGGTCTTCGACCCGCTGCGCCGCCTGCAGAAGGGCATCGGCGAGGGCGACGGCGGCATCGATGCCGCCCAGCGTCTCTGGGTCGCCGTCGACGGCATGGGCGGCGATCATGCCCCGGGGCCGATCCTCGAGGGCTGCCTGCGGGCCGTGGAGCTGCTGCCGCTGCGGGTGCGCTTCGTCGGCGAAACCGATCGGATCAACGCGGCCTGCGCTGAGCTGGGCCTGGAGGAACTCCTGGAGCAGGCGATCAACGCCGGCCGCCTGGAGATCGTCGCCAGTGGCCCCTCCGTCGGCATGGACGAGGAAGCGACGGTCGTCCGTCGCAAACGCGATGCCAGCATCAATGTGGCCATGGATCTGGTGAAGAACGGCCAGGCCACCGCCGTTTACTCCGCCGGCAATTCCGGGGCGGTGATGGCCTCGGCGATCTTCCGGCTCGGGCGCCTGCCCGGGATCGAACGGCCGGCGATCGGCGCGCTGTTCCCCACCAAGGACCCCGGCCAGCAGGTGCTGGTGCTCGATGTGGGCGCCAACATGGACTGCAAGCCCAGCTATCTGCACCAGTTCGCCCTGCTCGGCAACATCTACAGCCGCGACGTGCTGCAGGTGCCCACACCCCGCATCGGGCTGCTGAACATCGGCGAGGAGGAATGCAAGGGCAACGATCTGGCCCTGCGCACCCATCCGCTGCTGACCGCCGAAACCCGCTTCCAGTTCGCCGGCAACTGCGAGGGGCGCGAGGTGCTGTCCGGCGACTTCGACGTCGTGGTCTGCGACGGCTTCACCGGCAACGTGCTGCTGAAGTTCCTGGAATCGGTGGGCAGCGTGCTGCTGGACGTGCTCAAGGACGAACTGCCCCGCGGCCGACGCGGCAAGGTCGGATCCGCCGTCCTGATGAGCAACCTGCGCCGGATCAAGAAACGCCTCGACCATGCCGAACACGGCGGGGCGCTGCTGCTAGGTGTCGACGGCATCTGCGTGATCGGCCACGGCAGCAGCAAGGCGCTGTCGGTGGTCAGTGCCCTGCGACTGGCCCATTCCGCCGCCAGCCATGGCGTGATGGCCAACCTCCACACCCTCAGCGATCAGGCGGTCGGAGCCGCTGCCGGCAGCAGCGTCTGACGTTCGGGCGCCCCGCCCCCACCCGGCGAACGGGCGCCTGTGATTGACTGACCGACAACTGGAGCTGTTGAGGTGTCGCTGTCGCTCGGCCATCTGGGAGCTGGCATGGCACTGGTGGGCTGCGGCAGCGGTCTGCCGGCCGCCAGCATCAGCAACGACCAGCTCAGTGAACGGGTCGACACCAACGACGCCTGGATCCGCAGTCGCACGGGCATCGGTGCCCGGCGGGTGGCCGGACCCGACGAATGCCTCACCAGCCTGGCCCTGAAGGCCGCCCAGGAAGCCCTGAACCATGCCGGCTGGGAGGCGAGCGATCTCGATCTGGTGCTGCTGGCCACCTCCAGCCCCGACGATCTGTTCGGCTCCGCCCCGAAAATCCAGGGGGCCCTCGGTGCCGTCAATGCCGTCGCCTTCGATCTCACGGCCGCCTGCAGCGGCTTTCTCTTCGCCCTGGTCACCGCCGGGCAATACATCCGCAGCGGCGCCGTGCGCCGGGCCCTGGTGATCGGTGCCGACCAGCTCAGCCGCTGGGTCGACTGGAATGATCGCAGCACCTGTGTGCTCTTCGGCGACGGCGCTGCCGCCCTGGCGGTGGAGGCCTGCCCCGACGACGAGGACGGCCTGCTCGGCTTCCGCCTGCGCTCGGATGGCCGTCGCGGAGAATCGCTCACCCTCAACCAGATCGAGGAGCGCACACCGCTGGTCGGACCGATCGAAGCCCAGATCGGTGGCTTCACCCCGATCCGGATGAACGGCCAGGAGGTGTTCAAGTTCGCGGTGCGCGAAGTGCCGGCCGTGCTGCGCGACCTGCTCGAGGGCACCGGCACCGCAGCGGCCGATCTCGACTGGTTGCTTCTGCATCAGGCCAACCAGCGGATCCTCGATGCGGTGGCCGATCGCTTCGGCATCCCCCAGGAGCGGGTGCTGAGCAACCTGGTGCATTACGGCAACACCTCAGCCGCCACGATTCCCCTGATGCTCGATGAAGCGGTCCGTGATGGCCGCGTGCAGCCGGGCCACCTGCTGGGCTGCAGCGGCTTCGGGGCCGGCCTGAGCTGGGGCGCGGCCCTGCTGCGCTGGCGCGGTCCCAGAGCCTGAAGCGCCGCTCGGGGCTGTGCCGCTCCGATCAACCTCTAATCTCCTGCCGTTCGCCGCAACACAACGCCATGGGTATCGCCTGGGTGTTTCCCGGTCAGGGGTCACAGGCCATCGGCATGGCGACAGCGGTGCTGGAGCTGCCAGGGGCCCGCGAGCGCTTCGCCATCGCCTCGGAACTGCTCGGCCGCGACCTGCTAGCCATCTGTGCCGGCGAAACCCTGGACACCGTCGGCGAACCGAAGGACCTGAACGACACCCGCAACACCCAGCCGGCGCTGTTCGTGATCGAAAGCCTGCTGGTGGATGCGCTCAAGGCCCAGGGTCGCAGCGCCGACCTCGTGGCTGGCCACAGCCTCGGCGAACTGGTGGCCCTGTACGCCGCCGATGTCCTCGATCTGGAGACCGGTCTGATGCTGATGCGTGAACGCAGCACCCTGATGGCCCAGGCCGGTGGTGGCGCGATGACCGCCGTGCTCGGCTTCGACCGGGCCGAACTCGAGGCCCTGGTGGCCGGCACCGCCGATGTGGTGATCGCCAACGACAACAGCAGCGCCCAGGTGGTGCTCTCCGGCACCCCGGAAGCCGTGGCGACCGTCGCCGGCACCCTGACCTGCAAGCGGGCCGTCCCCCTGGCCGTCTCCGGAGCCTTCCACTCGCCCTTCATGGCGGAAGCGGCCGCGGCCTTCGCCGCCCTGCTCGAGCCGATCCCCTTCGCGGAGGCCTCGATCGCGGTGTTGAGCAACACCGATCCGACGCCCTGCCGCGATGGGGCCACCTTGAAGGCGCGGCTGGCGCATCAGATGACCACCGGCGTGCGCTGGCGGGAAACGATGGAGGAGCTGGAGCGTTCCGGCATCAGCACCGCCGTCGAGATCGGACCAGGCAATGTGCTCAGCGGACTGATCAAACGCAGCTGCCCCGGCATCAGCCCGGCCCGGATCGCCGGCGCCGCGGACCTGGGCCTGTGAACGATCCGATCGCCAACGCCACCCCGTCCCGCCGTGACACGGTGCGACGGATGCTGCGCCGCCGCCGCCGGCCGAGCCCCCCCCCGGGATTGCTGACCCCGAAACCGAGCCTCACCTACCGCCTGATCAGCTACCTGCTGGTCTTTCCGGTGTACCGGCTGCTGTTCCGAGGACGGACCTCCGGCAACGCCAATGTGCCGCTGGACGGGGCCCTGGTGGTGGTGGCCAACCACGGCTCACACCTTGATCCCCCCCTGCTCGGCCATGCCCTGGGTCGACCGGTGGCCTTCATGGCCAAGGCGGAGCTGTTCCGGGTGCCTATCCTGGGCCCGATCATCCGCGCCTGCGGCGCCTATCCGGTGGCCCGGGGCGCGAGCGATCGCGAGGCGATCCGCACCGCCACCGACCGGTTGCTGGAGGGCTGGGCGACCGGGGTGTTCATCGACGGCACCCGTCAGGCCGATGGTCGGGTCAATGCTCCCCAGCCTGGGGCCGCGCTTCTGGCCGCCAGGGCCGGTGTCCCCCTGCTGCCGGTGGCGATCATCAACAGCCATCGGGCGATGGGGACAGGCCGGAGCTGGCTGCGGCTGGTGCCGGTCCACATCCGTATCGGCACACCGATTGCACCGCCGACCTCCAGGCGGCGTGCCGATCTCGATCGGGTGACCGCCGAAGCCCAGCGTCAGATCAATGCCCTGCTGGATCAGGGGCTGCTCCCGCCGGGACCGGAACCGAAGCGCCTTCCAGCCAGCCCCTGAGATCGCGACCACTCAGCACCCAGACCAGGGCCCGCAGGCCGTCCCCCCAGACCTTGCCGAGGTCCTCGTGATGGCAGCGGTCCCGGCAGGGAACCGCCACCGGCGTGAGCGCGATGCCGCGGCTGCCGGCCACGATCCGACCGATCAGCAACGCCCGCTCCATGTGATCGCTGCTGGTGACCAGCAACACATGCCGGACCTGGGCCTGCCTGAGTTCATCGACCAGGGACGTGAAATTGGTGAGCGTGTCGTGGGCGCGGTAATCGAGCTGAACCTGACGGCGATCCAGGCCCTGCCGCTCAAAAAGCCAGCGGGCATATTCCGGGTTGCTGCCGCTGCTGACCAGCACCGGCAGCCCATCGGCGCTGGCCAGTCGGGCCGCCAGCCGCTCACGATCGACATCCCCACCGAGCACCAGGATCAGCTGGGGCGGCGGTGCGGGCGGCAGCAGCCGTGCCCGGGACAGCCAGAGCAGACCGCAGCCGGCCGCCAGGACGAGCAGAGCACGGCGGCGCCAAGGGCGGCGCTGGGGACCACGGCGGCGCCCCCGGGCCTCAGGGGCCGGACGACTGCGCAGTGTCGCCTCCGCAGGGTCCGCAGCGACCGCCAGCGAGCGACGACGACGGTCCTGAACCGACGGCGACACCGGGCGGGCATCGGATCGGGGAGGTCGCGCCATCAACGGCTCTCCACCGGGCTGGTGGGGTAGTGGGGCAGCACCGGCTGCCAGGGGGCCACCTGACCAGCGGCGGCGGCGCGCTGACTGCGACGCAGCAGTTCCAGGCAATCGGCCGGCAGGTCGTGGCGGATGGGGCACTGGATCCCTGCCGGCAGGGGCTCCTCAGGAGAAAACAGACGGGGGGCGAGGCGCTCAACGGCGATCGGCGCCGCAGCGGCTGGGTCCGCCTCGAGCGCATAGAGGCCGGCCACCGTGCCGCGACGGGGCAGGGCCTGGCAGATCCAGAAGGGATCGGAGCCGGGGGGCGCCAGCCTGGAGGCCATCAGCAGAAAGCTGCCGATGCCATCCAGGGGCAGCTGCAGCTGCTGGGCCAGGGTTCTGGCCATCACCACCGTCAGCCTGGTGCTGGTGAAACCCCCCGGGCCGGTGGCCACCGCCAGCCGTCCGAGTCGGGGCCACTGATCCGCCGGCAGCACCGTCTCGACACAGGTGAGCAGGGATCCGGAGAGGGCGCGGCCGGCATCGAAGCTGGCCAGGCGCGGTTCCGCCTCCGGCTCACCGAGAGGTTGCAGTCCGACGCCCAGGCCATCGCCGGAACTGTGCAGCGCCAGGATCCAGGAGGGTGGCATCAGGGAGAGCGATCAGCGGGGAACGGAGGAACCCGGCCGCAGCGCCAGCCAGCGGCCGGGTGCGGAGCGGAAGCTGACGCAGCCCCTCACATCCCATTCCACCCCGACGCCACCGGCAGGAAGATCCAGCACCTGGACATGAATGCGGGGCTGGTCGGGCACGAAATCAGGCAACGGGCAGAGATGGGGCACGCTATGCTGCCGCTCGACAGCGTGGTAGGCCTGGCAGCGGTCGACCCAGTGGCAATCCACGCAGATGCACACGCCACCGCCCCCAGGAGACGCCGCCATTCTGGAGGGCAAAGAGCCTCGACACCAGCCCATGGCCCTGGATCCGGCCACGGCCAGCGAGCGGCTCTGGCAGACGCTGCAGCCCGGGCGCTGGCCCCTGGCGCCAAACCGCTTTCCACCGGGAACCGCCCTGGTGGGCGGAGCCGTGCGCGATGGCTTGCTGGGACGGCTGGGGGACACACCTGATCTCGACTTCGTGGTGGACGGGGACGCGATCGCCCGCTGCCGCCGCCTGCAGCAGCAGCATGGTGGTGCCTGTGTGGTGCTCGACGCCGGGCGCAGCATCGCCCGGCTGGTGCTGCGGGGCTGGAGCCTCGACCTGGCGCGGATGGAGCCGGGCGGCCTGCTCCAGGATCTGGCCCGCCGCGACTACACGATCAACGCCATGGCCCTGCCCCTGCCCGCAGGACAGCCGCTGGTCGACCCCCACGGCGCCCTGATCCACCTGGCGGCCGGGGAGCTGATGGCGATCTCCGAAGCCAACCTGGTCGATGACCCGCTGCGGCTGCTGCGGGGGGTCCGGTTGGCCAGCGACCTGGGGATGCGGCTGAATGCCAGCAGCCTGCGCTGGATCGCGTGGCACCGAAAGCAGCTGGTGAACGTGGCCCCGGAACGGGTGCTGGCCGAGCTGTGGAAACTGGCGACGAGCCCCTGCGGGCACGAAGGTCTGGCGCTGGCGCTGACGCTCGGACTGCTCAATCCCTGGCTGGCCACCGAAGCGACGCATCCGGCAGCGGCCCTCCTGGCCCTGCTCAGTCCGGAGCGGGCCGGGGCGATGGGCCTGACGGCGACGGAACAGGAGCGAGCCCTGCCCCTGGCGCGGCTGTCCGCGCTGCTGCGGCCGGAGGCCCTGGAGCGGCTGCGGGCCAGCCGGACCCTGCAGCAACGCTGTGCGCGGCTGCGGCCGTGGCAGCAACGCCTCCCCCTCGCCGGCGAGGGCAGGAGCCCTGGCGAGACGCTGGAGCCACCGAAACCGGACGACGGGGATCCGGAACAGCTGCCCGAACCGGAACGGCTGGCCCTGCACCGCAGCCTGGAGGAGGATCTGCCGGCCTTGCTGCTGCAGGCCCCGAGAGCGCTGGCCCGCCGCTGGCTGGAGCGCTGGCGGGAGGTCGACGACCCCCTGTTTCATCCCCGCCCGCCGCTGAACGGGGCGGAACTGCAGCAATCCCTGGCCCTGAAACCCTCGCCCCGACTGGGAGCCCTGCTCGATCACCTCACCAGGGAGCGGGCCTTCGGCCGGATCAGCACGCACGACGAGGCGCTCGATCAGGCCCGACGCTGGCTGGCGGCGACGGCGCAGGACAACCGACTGTGAAGGCGACGTGATTAAATTTGTGGGCTTAGGCGTGATTCACGGCCGGATTGAGTTTCACGATCAATCGGGCGCCAGCTGAGTTTCTCAAGTCTTTCCTCTCTCTTTCCCATGAGCATTCGTCTCTACGTCGGCAACCTGCCGCAGCCCTTCGACGCCAAGGAGCTCGAAGCCCTGTTCAGCGCTGTCGGGGAAGGGGTGCGCTTCAAGGCCGTGAACGACCGTGAAACCGGCGCCTGCCGTGGTTTCGGCTTCGCGAATGTCGACGATCAGAAGCTGGCCGAAACGGTGATCGAGCTGCTCAATGGTCGTGAGTTCGGCGGCAGCAGCCTGCGCATCGAGCTGTCCGAGCGTCGCGACAGTCGCCCCGCCGCGGGTGAACGTCGCGGTGGCGCCGGTGGCCCTTCGAGCACCCCGGTGGCCCGCAAGGCCGTCAACAAGGTCGTGCATGCCGACACCATCGACAGCGAAGCGCCCGATCCCCGTTGGGCCGGCGAACTGTCGAAGCTCAAATCCCTGCTAGCCAACCAGAAGGCCGCCGTCTGAGCAGACCCGACGCCAGCGGTGAAGCCGCAACAGGTTCCTGCCGGGATGTCAGCTGGCGCTGGCGGAACCAGGACATCCGGCTGACCCGTTGCGACGGGCCGGCCGGTTCGCTGCATTGTGTCCTGCTGATTCACGGCTTCGGGGCCAGCCGTCGCCATTGGCGTCACACGTTCGAGGCACTGGCCCAGGAGGCGGAGGTGATCGCCCTCGATCTCCTGGGGTTCGGCCTGAGTGCCAAGCCGCCGTCCCACCTGGCCGACGAGCCGCCGTCCGCTGGCAGCGTGCAGTACGGCATTGATCTCTGGGCGCACCAGGTGCGGGACGCCGCCAGGTGCCTGGCCAGCCCCGGACGTCGCCTGCACCTGATCGGCAATTCGATCGGGGCGGTGGTGGCCCTGCGTGCCGCCGAGCTGCTGAGCGCCGACGGCCACCCACCGGCCCAGGTGATCCTGATCGATTGCGCCCAGCGCACCCTCGATGACAAACGGCTGAATGCCAAGCCGCCCTGGGCCCGGGCCACCAGGCCGCTGCTCAAGGCTGCGGTACGGCAACGCTGGCTGATCGGGCCCCTGTTCCGCCTGGTGGCGCAACCGGCGCAGATCCGTGCCGTGCTCAGGCAGGCCTACCCCAGCGGCGCCGGCGTCGACCCGGCGCTGATCAGGCTGCTGCACGAACCGAGCCAGGAACCCGGTGCGATCGAGAGCTTCCGCGGCTTCATCAACCTGTTCGATGATCACCTCGCCCCCGATCTGCTGGCGCGCCTGACGGTGCCGGTGCGGATGCTCTGGGGCGAAGCCGACCCCTGGGAAGATGTGAACGAGGCGCGCCGCTGGGCGGAGACCTACCGCTGCATCCAGGACCTGGTCGTACTGCCCGGCGTGGGTCATTGCCCCCACGATGAGGCGCCGGAGCAGGTGAATCCGATCCTGCGACGTTGGCTTAAGAGTTCGCTGAAAAACCCAGCAACCTCTGCGAAAATGGGGCAACCGTCCATCCCGTGATGCGAGGTCAGCAGGAGCGCAGCGGCTCCCTGTTCGCCCACGTCTCGATCGCGGAGCGGATCCCTGCCAGCCAACCGCTGCGGCAGATCCGCAAGCTGGCGGCTCAGCCCCTCGATCGACACAATCCCACCTTCTGTGAGCTTTACGCCGCAGAAGGCCGGCCATCGGTGCCGCCGGAGCAGTTGCTGCTGGCCTCGTTGCTGCAGGCGTTCTACGGGATCCGCTCGGAGCGGTTGCTATTGGAGCAGCTCAACTACAACCTGCTGTTTCG
>JBJTBH010000064.1:0-4970 GCA_046091285.1 Cyanobacteriota bacterium
TGGCCCCTGGCCGGCTGCGGGCCAGGGGCGCCAGCTGGATCGGTGTGGTGGCTGGCAGGGCGCTGCAGAAGCCGTTGGCCTCCAGCCAGGCCAGATCCCTGCGGATGGCGGCGGCATCCCCGTAGCACTCGCCATGCAGGCGGCGCAGGTAGGCGGCGGCCTGATCTGCCAGGTCACCCTCCGGTAGGGGCGACACGATCGCCTCCAGCTCCGCGCGGGTGGCGGGGTCCGCGGCGGAGAGTTCGGGGGAGGTGGTGAGCAGCCGCAGCAGATGGAGTAGTCGCTCCAGATCCAAGAGGCGCGAGTACCCGTGCAGCTGGAAGCGTTTCTCCCGGTTGCGGGCCGAGCGGATGCGGTGATCGAGGCGCGCCAACTCATCGCGCAGAAGTTGTTGGAGTTCCCGCTGGTGGGTGGGCACCACCGCCACCACCGCCGCAAAGCCCTCGGCGCGGCTGGGCCCAAAGGCTGGATCAGCCAGGGCAGCGGCCATCTCGCGGATCACCGGCTCGGGCACCAGCCGCTTGCGGGTCTGGTTCCACTGCAGGCAGGTGGAGAGCGGCGTGTAGAGCCACCAGCCGATCCACTCCACCGGCACCGGGAGGCTCAGGGCCTGGGTGATCGCCAGCCGCCAGGGGCGGCGGGCGTGGGTGGCATCCAGGATCACCGGCGTGCCGGCCGCCACGGCCTCGCGGAGGCGCTGGTGTAGCAGGGCCTCGATATCGCGCCCGGGGCCCTGCACCGCCGCATCGCCAAACAGCTCACCGCGAACCACGTCGGTGGAGAGCACCACGGCACCGGTGAGCTGGGCCAGCACGCCGGCCAGGGTGGTCTTGCCACTGGCGGGCGGGCCGATCAGCAGGTGGCAGCGCAGGGGCGCTCCCCCGGAGCTGCCAGCGGGGCTGGATGGTGAACGGACCGGGGAGCGGGGCATGGCGGCAGCCTGGGGGTGGCGGTGCGGTCTGGCAAGCCTTTGCTGCGAAGAACCAACCGGATCCTGAGGCTGCCGTTGGTTTCAGGGGGTGGTTGGCGTCACGAAACGTTGTCCCCGGTTTGAATAATTGTCAAGGAGGGTTGCAATTCGAAGGCCCTGGCTACTCTGAGCCAAGGTTCCTGGATGTTGACCATGGTTCGCCGAGCCTTGTTATGCGGTGTCAATGCCTATGTCGATCAGCCTCTGCGTGGCTGTATCAACGATGTCCATCAGATTCAGGCTGTGTTGCTGGAGAACTTCGGGTTTCCGGCCGATCAGATTCAGGTGCTGCTTGATGAGGACTGCGTTCGCAGCCGGCTGCTGGATCGATGGCGCTGGCTGACGGAGGGCGCAACGGCTGGAGACGTGTTGGTGTTTCACTTCTCGGGGCATGGTTCCTATGTGCCTGATCAGGATGGGGAAGAGACAGATCTGCGCGATGAAATCACCTGCCTGCAGGATTTTGATTTTGATGATCCCCAGACTTACATCACCGATGACGAATGGTTCCAGCTTGGTCAGGCTGTTGATTCCGGTGTCCATTTATTGATCATCAAGGACACCTGTCATTCCGGCGGTAGTTCCAGGTTCATCGGCGTCCGGCAGGACAGTGGAGTGGAGAAGATCATCCTTGCGAATACGCGTGAATTAGGGCGTTATCAGGCTGGTGATGTGATCGCTGAGGAGTCCGTGAGCAATGCGCGCTTCATCGTGCCTCCGCAGCTGCCGGCCGAGGCCTGGCAACAGGGAGGGGCGGCACGCGGAAAGACGGCGCGATCCACGCTCGTTTCCACCAGCCTGATGGCCTGTGGTGAAGCCCAGACCGCCGCCGATGCCTGCATCAATGGCAGCTATCACGGGGCCTTCACCCACAGTCTCTGCACTGCCCTGCGACAGGCTTCTGTTGCTGATAGTGAGGGGTTGATTCGGGAGGTGGCTGCACTGTTGCACGGACGCTACGACCAGATTCCTCAGCATGAGGGCCGTCCTTTCACCCTCTCCCTTCTCGCTGGATCCGCTCCGGTGGATCGCCCCGTCACGTCTCTGATGCGGCCGGTGTCTGCTTCGATCGATCAGGCCGGGAAGAATCCCTCCGACATTCGTCCCTCGGATGACAACGCCACAGATGTCAGCGTCAGGCCTCTGGTTTCGCCGCAGCAGATGGTTTTCGAAGCCCATCTGCGCTTTCTGGAGACCATGCGGGCGCTCCATGGTTAGGGAGGAGGATGGGGGCGATCGGGCCCGGGAAGCGGCGTCTCGCTCCAGGCTCTCCAGCATCACCTGAGGTGGTGATGCTGGCCCTCAGGGTCAGAAGGCGAGTCTTGTGCCGAGCTGAAGGCCGAATCGACTGAACATATTGCTGCTGTAATCACAGCAGGAATGGTAGTCGTATCCAGCTGTTCCTTTGTAGATGATCTCGCCGAACAGGTTCATCGTTCTGGAGAAGGAATGGCTGATTCCGGCCTTCGCCTGCCAGGCGAAGGCATGGCCTGCATAGGGCGGAAGGTTGATGTCAACAAGCGTCAGTCGCTGCGGCGAAACCGATTGCCATGCGTAGCCGAGACCGGCTCCCACATAGGGTGTCCAGGAACTTTTTGTTCTGAAGTCGTAGTAGAGGCTCAGAAGCAGCGATTGCGTTCTCACCGTGCCCTGTGAGAAAGTGTCGGTAAAGTCCAGGTTGTCGCGATACGTGGCCAGGTCCTGCTGTTCGTTGGTATAGGTGAGTTCAGTCCGCAGCGAGCCCAGGCGATAGCCAAAACCGGCTTCCACGGAGAAGCTTTGATTCAAGGTGTCGCGATAGGCGTAGGTGGCCTCCGGGTTCTGGCCGGACAGCTGCTGGGGCCACAGCAGGCCTCCAGCGAGGGTCAGATAGAGATCCTGATCTGATCGGGTGACCTGGGGCTCCGCTGTTGACGTGGCCGCGATGGTGCGGACCAGCGGATCGGGGTTGGGCATCGTCCAGGAGATCGGTGCTGCCCCGCGATCACCCAGGACGGCGTGCACGGAGTTGCGTTTCCGTTGTTGTCTTTCGCTCTGTGCCGGGATGGTGGCGCTGATGCCCCGTTCTTGCGCCTGGGTCCGGCCGCCAGGCGGCCACAGGATGAGGAGGGCAGCAGTCCCAGGCCCAGGACGCTCAGCCGACGCGGAAGTATGATCCATGGGGAACGTCCTGCCAGTGTCGTTCAAACCTCCGAGGTTGCCAACCTGTTTTGAGGCATGGCGGCTCGCTGGTGCGAGCGCGGTGATTCCCTGCGGTACATGGGCCTCCATCCCCTGGAGGTGGCCTCTGCAGCCCTTCAGGTTCTCCGGACGTTCTGCCGGAGAAGCGCGCACCGCTGACGCCGCTCCGGCGTCTCAGGCTGCAGCGCTTAGCATCGGCAGCGATCGATCGGGATGATCTGACGCTCGTGACTGCCGATTTCAAGGGTGATTCCCGGGCGGAATCCATGGCAGTCAATCCTCTTGATGATGGAGTCGCTGATCATTATCGAGACTGGAGTTATCCTGAACCGATTCAGGATCTCCCTGGCTGGTTGCTGAATCATTGGCAGTGGTTTGATCCCAGTCATGCCCAGATGTTGTTCTGGCCGGATCGAGGACAGCGCTCCAGTCTCGACATTCTTGTGGCGGGTTGCGGTGCCAATCAGGCTGCTGTGATTGCCTACACCAACCCTTTCGCGCGCGTGGTGGCCATCGATGTCAGCGAGCCCTCCCTGGATCACCATCGCCTGCTGAAGGAGCGCTATCAATTAAAGAATCTGGAATGTTTTCATCTGCCGATTGAGGAGGTGGTCGCCCTGAATCGTGACTTCGATCTCATTATTTCAACCGGTGTTCTGCATCATCTTGCTGATCCTGAACTCGGGCTTCGCCGGCTGGCTGATTGTCTGCGACCTGAGGGGGTGATCGCGCTGATGCTGTATGCACGCCAGGGTCGCCTCGGCGTCGAGATGATGCAGGCGGTGTTCAGGGATCTCGGTCTGCAGCAGGACGCCGCCGCCCTGTTCACCGTCAAGGAAGCGATCGCTCTGCTACCGGCGGAGCATCCGTTGCACAGTTATCTCGCCGTTGCTCCGGACCTGCGTTTCGATGCCGGTCTTGTGGATACGTTTTTGCATGGGCGTGATCGCAGTTACACCGTGGAGGACTGCCTCGCTTTGGTGTCTGCGGCCGGACTCGTGTTTCAGGATTGGTTTCTGAAAACCGCTTACCATCCACCCTCGCCGCCCCGGGGTGGCTTCTATCGCGCCGTCGCTGCCTTGCCCCTGCGGCAGCGGTGGTCGACCATGGAACGGATCAATACCGGGAATGCCTGCCATTTCTTCATGGCCTGCCGTCCGGAACGACCGATATCCAGCTATCGCATTGCCATGGAGTCGGAGGCTGTTTTCGATCTTGTGCCGCATTTCCGCTATCGCTGCCGCTTCGAGGGGAGGGCGATCGATGGGCCGGGCGGGCGTATGGATCTCTCTGGTGACCAACAGCAGCTCGTGTCGCTGATCGATGGTCGTCGTTCCATCCGTGAGATTCTCGGCCGTGATGCCGGGGCGGTTGATGCACCCGGCGTGGCCCTGTTCCGCTCGCTCTGGCAGCGCGATGTTCTGGCGATGGGTCTGAGTGTGTGACTGATTCCTCCCTGCATCAAGCCCTGCTGCGTCGCCTGATGCGCAGTACCACAGCCAGGGGGACCATCCAGTTGCCTGCGGTGCCCGCCTTGCTGGACGACTATGTCGAGCTCTGTCGTCGCACCTTCGAGGCGATCGGTGTGGTGCTTTCCGCGGAGCAATCGCAACACCTGCGTAAGGTGCTGGCGGAGCCAGGGCCGCCTAAAAGTCTGTCCGCGACGTTCTGGTCGGGACTGTCAGCATTGGCTTTGGTCGGCGGGAATGGCTCACCTCCATGCCCAAAAACTCAGATGCTGCAGTTGATCAGGCTGATGCCAATGATCTGATCAGCTTCCTCAAGGCCATCCCCGATGGCCGCTACCGCCGTGGGGTGC
>JBJTBH010000065.1:0-17212 GCA_046091285.1 Cyanobacteriota bacterium
TCATAAAGCGCCATGGAGCCGGCCCAGCCGGCAACCAGAGCTGTGTGCATGAGGTGCACGGCCAGCAGTCGGCCCGGGTCGTTGATGACGACCGTGTGCACCCGATACCAGGGCAATCCCATGGGGTTTAGGTCCGGGGAACAAACAGGTGCCGGACGATCGCGAAAGCGACGGACCGGATCCAACTCGGCGATGGTAAGGGGTTTCGGCGACACGCCGGATGTTGCGGGTGACTGTTGCAACGTGCCGTGACAGGCCGGCCCGTCCTGGCGCCACTGTGGCGGTTACAAAACGCAATCTCAGGTCCCACAATGGAGTCTGCTGCGTCTTTTCCATGCCCGTGATCCGTTTCGTCCGTGAGGGTCGGGATGTCGAGTGTTATCCGGGCGAGAACCTCAGGGAGGTGGCCCTTCGCGAGGGGATTGAGCTCTACGGCCTCAAGGGAAAGCTCGGGAACTGCGGCGGTTGCGGTCAGTGCATCACCTGCTTCGTCGGCATCGTTGATGGCGTGGACAGCGCCGCGCTCACGCCGCGCACCGCTGTTGAGGAGCAGAAGCTCCGCCGTCGTCCGCAGGACTGGCGCCTGGCCTGCCAGGCCCTGGTGGAACGCTCGGTGATGGTGATCACCAGGCCCCAGGTCGGCCTGGCCGATGGTGACACCCTCGTGCAGGCCGCACGCGCCCAGCCGCTGGGGGCTGGTCCCACGGCCTGGCCGGCCCCTCCCGTGGATCCTGAGGCGCAGGCTGATGGCGAGGGTGAGGGCGAGGACGCCCCGGCCTGAGCCTGCCGCCGCGAAGCGCAACGAGCGGTGACAGGCCTGTCAGACCCGTGGGTTGGCGGTGATACCCTCCGACTGGATTTGTGACCCGTGATGGAAACCAACGACCTCGGTTTTGTGGCCAGCCTCATGTTCGTGCTGGTTCCCACGGTGTTTCTGATTGTCCTTTACATCCAGACCAGCAGCCGTCAGGGCGGCTGATCGCGGCCCTGCCGCCTCCGGAAGGAGTCGTGCAGGGAGCCGTCGGCGCTTCCGGCCCTGTTCCGGGCCTCTGCATTCCCTGGCGGTGCCCCCAACGGTCTTGAGCTGTCTTGCCGTTCAGCGGGGCTGTCAGAGATGGCTGCCATCGTCACGTCACAGTCCTGCCCCAGAACCCGTGGTTTCCATCGGTTCCTTGTGCCCGTGGTTCCGTTGGGCGAGATCAGCAGGCTCTGGTGCCGGAAGCTCTCACGGCATCCGGCGTCCCCAGGCCAGCCGGGGGCCTCTGAAATCAGACCCAGTCACGAAGCCATCAGGCTGTTTCTGGGGTTCATGGCTGTCTGGCGATTCATCGTTCTCTGATCCAACCTTCCGCTCGTGTCTGCGCCGACGCTCGCAGACGCGATTGATGTTGGTCTGCATGGTGGATTCTGTTCGCATGGCGCCTGTTTTCGGCATGCACAAGCTCGATGGAGTCGCCATCTCGGCATGATGTCGATCTCACCCCCGGGGCTCAACGGGTCCCGGGGGTTTCTGCTGGTCTCTGCATTGCCGTCGGTCCCGCCCGGGCCCGGGGCGCCCGTCGGCGATCCCAGGCTCAGGCAGGGCTGCCTCTCAGCCGTCAGGCCTTGCTTTCCGGCTCTCGCACCAGCAGCACCGGGGCCGGGGCATGCACACGGATGTAATCGCTGACAGAGCTGCCCAGCAGGCGATCCAGGTCCACCAGGCCCCTGGCCACAAGCGGACGACGGTCCTGGGAGGCGATCAACAGCAGGTCGGCGTTGCAGTCAGCGGCCGTGGCACAGACCGCGCGCCCCACATCCCCCGTCCGATGCACGGGTTGAAGGTCCACCCCGAAGCTGCGGGCCCGTTGCACGGCTTTCTCCAGCACGTCATCGGCAGGGTTGCGTCCACCCCGGGAGGGGGTGATGTCCTGGCGGCTGACATGCACCCCCGTCAGGGTTCCCCCGGGGATCTCCCGCACCATCTCGCAGGCGAGGCGCAGGGCGTCATCACCGACTCCGGTGCCATCGATCGTCACCAGCAGTCGATTGATGTGGCGCACGTAGAGGTCATCGCGCACCAGCAGCATCGGTCGGGTGGACAGCTGGAAGACGTACTGACTGGCGCTGTTGGCGAGGATCGACTGCAGCCGACCCAGGCCGCGGGATCCCATCACGATCAGGTCCGAGTTCAGCTCATCGGCCACCTTGAGCACGGTCTGCTTGGTGTCTCCCTGGCGAATGATCGTGTTCACATCGCCGGGATTGAGCCCGAGCCTGGTCACGGCCTCCGCCAGCAGGCCGGCGGCTTCCTGCCAGTGTTCCTGAACACTGGATCCCCCCTGTTCCGGCACCACGTGCAGAAGGTTCAGGCGGGCGCTCTGAAAGGCCGGAAGGTCGCGCAGCATGCGCACCATTTCTTCAACGTGGCCCTTGCCGGAATCGGCGATCAGCAGGTTGCGAAACACGGGATCATTCATGCTCTCCGGCAGCCTATGGCGCCTTGCTGGAGTGAATGCGATGCCGAAGCGGTCTGTTGTGGAGATGCAGGAAATTGGTCCGGGCTGGACGTTGCGCCGGCGGGTGCTGCCGCAACACACCGACCACGCCGGTGTGATGTGGCACGGCACCTATCTCAGCTGGCTTGAGGAGGGGCGCGTGGAGGCCCTGGCGGCAGCTGGCCTGGCCTACAGCGACCTCTCGGCCCTCGGGCTGGAGTTGCCGGTCGTGTCCCTGGCCATCGATTACCGCCGCGGCTTGCGCCATGGGGAAGCCGTGGAGCTGCGCAGCTGGGTGCTGCCCCGTGATGGGCTCCGGCTGCCCTGGTTCAGTCGGTTCATCGGCGCCGATGGGGCCGTGGCGGCGGAGGCCCGGGTGGACCTGGTGCTTGTGGCGTGGAACCACGCCAGTGGCGATCGGCGCCTGTTGCGGCAGCTGCCCGACGCCCTGCAGGCGGCCATCACCCGACTGGAGTCAGGCGAGCAGCACGTGCCCTAAAGTGGTACATCTGTACTGCAGCCATGGGTGAGTTGTTGGTCCGGGCGTTTCCGTCGCCGGAGCCTGTGGTTCAGGGGTCCGCCCGGTCTCCGGTGGTGTCCGTCGCGTCGTCCCGGGCATCCAGGTCGGGGGCGAGTGGTTGGTCGGCATCCGTTCGCGCCTGGTGGTTGCTCTGGAGCGGCTGCCCGGGGGTGGGCTGGGTGCGTCTGAGGGCTCTGGAGGCCCTGCCTGGAGGTCGGGAGGCGGCCTGGCAGATGCCGTTGTGCCATCTCGCTGGACTGACCGGATGGCCGCACTCCCTGCTCGAGCAGGTGGAGACCTATCGCCAGCGCCATGGTCCGGCGCCGATCGTTTCCGGTCGTCATCGCCGCCCGGGCGAGGCCCCGGTTCTCCTGCCTGGTGATCCGGCCTGGCCCTCGGCTCTGGCTGAGCTGCCCCGCCCTCCCGTCGCCCTGCACTGGCGGGGGCAGGGGCGCCTCTGGCCCCGGCTGGCACGTCGTCAGGCCATTGCCGTGGTCGGGACGCGCCGCCCCTCCCTGCATGGCCGGGCCATGGCCCGGCGGCTGGGCGAGGTGCTGGCCCGGGCCGGCTGGCCGGTGGTCAGTGGACTGGCTGAAGGCATCGATGCCGCCGTGCACCTGGGCTGCCTGGAGGCCGGCGGTGCTCCGGTGGCCGTGCTGGGGACGCCCCTCAGTCGCGTCTATCCGCGTCATCACCGGGAGCTGCAGCAGACGGTGGGGCAGTCGGGGCTGCTGATCAGTGAATCGCCGCCTGGAGCCAGGGTGCTGCCGGGGCATTTCGCCGCGCGCAATCGGCTGCAGGTCGCGCTGGCCAGGGCGATTGTCGTGGTCGAGTGTCCGGAGAAGAGTGGGGCCCTGCATTCGGCTTCCATGGCCTGGCAACAGGGTCTGCCGCTCTGGGTGGTCCCTGCCGACGCCGGCAAGGCATCGGCCCTGGGCAGCAATCGCCTGCTCACCCAGGGCGCCACGCCTCTGGTCGACCCGGCCGATCTGCTGCCCGAGCTTGGGGAGGGTCCCCTGCTGCGGCCAGGGGCGCCATCACCGGCTGGCAGCCTGCGGTCGTCCGCGGTGCACCGGGAGCTGCAGGGCAAGGAGAACCGCTTGCTGCAGGCTGTCGGGGCGGGGGCTTCCCTGGAGCAGTTGTGCCGACGTCTGCAGCAGGAGCCGGCGGAACTGATGGTGTCTCTGCTGGAGCTGGAGCTGGCGGGGGTTCTCAGGGCCGAGGCGGGCCTCTGCTGGAGTCCGGCCTCGACCTCAGCCGCCTCTGGATCTCCACAATGAAGGCTGTTGATGGCCCCGGGGCCGCCTGGGCGTGAAGGTTCTAATCGATGTGTCGTTGGCTTGGTGCTGTCGGGCCTGCGCCGGTTTCCGGTCTGTCGTCCCGGAGGCTGTGGCGTAGGCGTCGCTCCTGTTCTGTTCAGTGGCGAGGGTTTGCCCTTTTACCCGTGGGAGGCCCCTGATGGCCGTTCCTGCGCTTCAGGCTGAGGCCCTGCTGACCTGGCGGCGTGCGTTGCTGCAGGCCACGGGAGGGGAGGCGGCCGACCTTGATTGGTTGCTCGATCTGGAGGGAGGTCTGCGCTGGCGTGATCTGCAGGCCCTGCGGCTCCATCCCCGGCGCCCCGTGAGGCTCGACTGTTCCCTGGATCACCTGGAAGCGCTCTGGCGGCGTTATCGCCACGAGGGACTCCCGCTGCAGTACCTGATCGGCCGTTGTCCCTGGCGGGATCTCGAGCTGTCGGTCGGGCCCGGGGTGTTGATTCCACGCCAGGAGACCGAGTCCCTGGTGGATCTTGCCGTGTCCCTGTGGCCGGCCTCCTCGGCGCCCACGCACTGGGCGGATCTCGGAACCGGTTCCGGTTGTCTGGCGGTGGCCCTGGCCGGGCTCTGGCCTGCAGCCCGTGGTCTGGCGGTTGACATCAGTGACGAGGCCCTGCGGCTCGCCACTGCCAATGTCCTTCAGGCCGGGGTCGGCCATGGCGTCACGCTCCTGCAGGGGGCCTGGTGGGAGCCACTGCGCCCCTGGTGGGGACAGCTGGACCTGGTGGTGGCCAATCCTCCCTACATTCCATCGGACGTGGTGGAACAGCTGGATCCTGTGGTGCACGCCCATGAACCGCGCCTGGCCCTTGATGGGGGCGTGGATGGCCTCGACTGTCTTCGGGCTGTGCTGGTCGGGGCGGCAGCGGCGCTGGCGCCCGGTGGCTGGCTTCTGGTGGAGCACCACCATGATCAGAGTGCGGCTGTGATGCGCCTGTATCGGGCCGCGGGTCTGGTCGCGGTCCGGGCCCATCCTGATCTCGAAGGACGCGCTCGTTTCGTGGTCGGCCGCCGGCCCGAAGCCGTCCATTCCGCCGATGGAACCCCATGAATCCGGCCCAGTCCTCGGTGCTGTCTGCCCAGTCCCTGGCTGCTCATCTGCAGGATGGTGGTCTGGCCCTGGTCCCCACCGATACCTTGCCCGCCCTGGCGTCGTTGCCGGTGGCGGCGGAACAGATCTGGACGCTCAAGGCGCGGCCGGCTTCCAAGCCCCTGATCCTGATGGGTGCGGACCCTGAGGTGCTGCTCTCAGCCCTGCAGTTGCCCCTGCATCCGGATTGGGTCGCCATGGCACAACAGGTCTGGCCCGGAGCGTGCACCCTGGTGCTGCCCGCCAGCGCCCCCTGGATCCGGTCGCTCCATCCGCAGGGCGGAACGATCGGTCTGCGTGTTCCCGCCTCAGCGCTGGCCCTGGAACTGTTGCGACTCACGGGGCCCCTGGCCACCAGCAGCGCCAATCGTTCCGGTGATGAACCCTGTCAGAGCGCTGAACAGGCGGCCGAGGTGTTTCCGGAGACGCCTCGACTGGGTCCGGTTCCCTGGCCCCCTGGCTCCGGGGTGGCCAGCACGGTGCTGCGCTGGGTCGGTCCGTCGGATTGGAGGGTGTTGCGGGCCGGGGCGATCCGGCCGCCTCTCGCTGGCGGCTCAGGTCAGCCATAGCGGGCAGAGCGGAGGCCCGATCGTGACGGGGGTTCGGGATCGATCGAGCGGCTGGAGCGGTTGGAGCACCAGGGTCGCCAGGCCCAGCAGGCTGCGATTCTGTGTTGGTGATGGCCAGGGAAAGAGTCCGCTCGGAGCCGTGCCGGACGCGGTCCTGTCGGTGTGGGCGGAGAGGGCCAGGGCTGGGTGGCTCCCTGAGAGGCTGGTGGGGGTTGTCGTTTCCGGCAGCAGCACCACCTGACCCCGGACCACGATCACGGCCTTCAGTCCGAGTTGGCGACCACTGGCGGCGGTGAGATGGCGCAGGGCTTCGAAGCGGAAGCAGGCGCCGATGCCTGGGGTGAAACTGGTGCCATGGCCCGTGAGGGTGAGGCGAAAACCCTGCCTTCCACGCGCTTTCTCCGCCGATCGTTCCGGGGCGGCGGTCAGGTCAGCCTGGCTGTCTGCAGGGTCGGGGCGCCGTTCATCGAGTCCTGGCAACGACAGGCCGGCTCCTGCGGTCCGGAAGACGCGCGCCAGGGCTTCTTCGGCGATCCGTTCCCAGTGGTTGCGATCGATGCCAGGGCCTGGCCCATCGGGGAGGGCCGCACAATCGGGATCTGGGTTCAGCCGATGCATCGGATCTCCAGATCGTCGGGCTTCCGTTTTAACCGTGATGGCGTCAAGGTGCCGTTCCGTTCAGGGTCTGGAGGGTCCCACCGGTGCGGTGACGGCAGGGGTGGAGGCATCGAGCAATGGCATCAGCCAGCTTCGGGAGAGTCGATCCAGCAACGTCTGACTGGTCTGCGCTGTCCTACGGATCTCCAGAAGGGTTCCTCTGACCAGGGGCAGCAGGGTTTCCAGCTCCTGACGCGAGGCGCTGAGGTCATGACGACCATCCTGGCCAAGCTCCTCGTAGGTCTGAAGGGTGTGCCTGGCCTGGCTTGCGGTCAGCTGCGACTGCCGCTGCAGGGCCCGTGACAGGGTGCCTGCCGCGTGCACGGTGCGGTCCACCTCGCGCAGGGTACGGGGCAGGGCGGTTTCCGCCAGCTTGGCCGTGTGATTGAGCAACCGGTTCAGGGGGATCCGCGACTGAGCCAGGCCCACCAGCAGGTCCTTGACATCGACGGGGGGCGTATAGCTCACCATCAGCGGCCGTTCCTGATCTGCCGACCCTGTCGGATCCGCGGTGATGGCGAGAAAGCTGCTTCCCACCAGCCCCTCCTGATCGAGATGAACGATGGAGCGGGACCCCAGCATCGGCCGGTACGACGGCTGGATTCGCAAGGTCACCTCCACCAGCGTGTCGCGACGCAATTCCACCCGATCGATGCGTCCGATCGGATAACCCGAGAGACGGATCGGCAGCCCCGGCGCCAGACCATTGGCATCGTTGGTCCGAAAGGTCACCGGCTTTGAGAACAGAAGCCAGACCTGTTCCTGCGCCATCCCGAACAGAAGCAGGCTCAGCAGGATGGCGGCACTGGCGATGGTCCCAATCCCCAGGGGGCCGATTCCGCCGGCGGAGGAGACCTCAGGAGTGGCGGGAGGGGGAGAGGCTGTCATCACAGGCGGGTCGGGTGGATCAGCAGGACCAGGAGCAGGGCGGTGCCGAGCGTCGCCAGGGTGGAGACCAGCAGCGCGTCCGAAAGGCGCAGCGCCAGCGGTCGTCGGTCGGCATCGGGGGCGAAGCCTTCGCGGCAGCAGACCAGGGTGGTGATTCCGCTGAACAGCCAGGTCTTGGCGAGCCCCAGGCCGATATCTCCGGCCTGAAGCACCGCAAGAATCCTGCGGATCAGTAGCAGGGGCTGGCCTCCGGCCTTGCAGAGCACCACCGTCACGAGGATGGTGATCAGGAAGTACACAAACAGGGTGCCGGTTCCAAGCAGCCCCTGCCAGAACTCGCGGCGACAACGCCTGAGGGTCCGCTGCCAGCCGGTCGCCGCCGTGGTGCGCCAGGCGCGACGACGGCTGTCAAAGAGCAGGGTGAGCAGAGGGGCGCAGCGGACGATGTACACCAGGCTGATCACCACCGGACCGATGTTGACCAGGGTTTCCCGGCTCAGTCGTTGCAGGCCGATCGGGCTGATCTGGCCCATCGGACCATCGAGCAGCTCAATCCAGCCCGCCTCGAGGCCGGCCGCGGCCAGCACGGCCAGCAGCACGCTCATCGGCGCGCTCGCCAGGGTCAGGACAGCCCAGGGTGAGAGGAGTCTTCCGGCCACCATCGACCTGTTGCTCTGGCCCGGGGCCGGAGCCGTGGCGGATGGTCGCAGCCCGACAGGCCCGCGCTCAGCCATCAGCGAGCCACCGGCCACTGTCGACCGGAACGGTGTTGGACGAGGGGGAAGCCGGCTAACGGATTTGAACCGATGACCTTCGCTTTACAAAAGCACTGCTCTACCACTGAGCTAAGCCGGCATGACACTCACCTTATCGGTCGAGTCAGGCCCCAGAGGGCCAGTTGTGTGCGACTCCGACAACCGGTTTTGGCGAACAGGTGGGAGATGTGGCTTTCCACCGTGCGGCTGCTCACCACCAGGGTGCTGGCGATGGCCCGGTTGCTCAGCCCCTGCATCACGGCGCTGAGCACCTTCTCCTCCGCCGGGGTGATGCTGCCGACGAGCGTGCCGATGGGGGCAGCGGTGCGGAGTTCGGAGGTTGTCATGCCAGGAGGGAAGGACTGCCTACAGGATTCCCCGCTCCTCGCTGTTTTCCCGCCGGGACTCCCTGGGGAGTCAGCCCCGGCGGCCCAGGGGCTTGACTCAGGCGGTGGCGATCCTGGAATCGTCGGGTTTTTTCAGCCGCAGACCCTTGATCGGCAGATTGGCCACCAGGGCCGTGACCCGGTCCTCGGTTTCCAGCGTCACATCGCCTTCCTCGAGGTCGATCTCCACGTAGCGGGACACCACTTCAAGGATCTCCAGCCGCATCTGCTCAAGCAGTTCGGGATTGAGATCGCTGCGGTCGTGGGCCAGCACCAGCTGAAGGCGCTCTCGGGCCGTGACGGCACTGCTCGGTTGCCGGCCCAGCAGCCGGTTGATCACATCGCGCAAGGTCATCGCGTTCAGAAGATCCTGGTTTGCATCAGGCGGCCCAGCTTGGCCCGCAGTCCCGTCCCTTCCCGGGCGGGATCGATCAGTGGCACGTCCTCTCCCCGCAGGCGCCTGGCGACATTGTTGTAAGCCCTGGCGGCCGGGGAGCTGTTGCCATTGAGGGTGAGCGGTTCGCCACGGTTGGTGGAGACGATCACCTGTTCGTCCTCCAGCACCAGCCCGAGAAGCGGCAGCGCCAGGATGTCGGTGACATCATCGATCCCCAGCATCTCCTGATTGGCGATCATCTTCGGTCGCACCCGGTTCAGCACCAGCTGTACGGGTTTGATCCCTTCGCTCTGCAGCAGGCCGATCACCCGATCCGCATCGCGGACGGCGGACACTTCGGGAGTGGTGACGACGATCGCCTCACGGGCGGCGGCCATGGCGTTCCGGAAGCCGGATTCGATGCCGGCCGGGCAGTCGATCAGGACATAGTTGAAGCGATCACCGAGCAACCCGACGATCTTCACCATGTCGTCGGGGGTGAACCAATCGAGCATCCGCGAGCTGCCGGCGGGCAACAGGGCCAGATTCGGTTCCTGCTTGTGCCGCACCAGGGCCTGATCGAGGCGGCAGGTCTCCGCCAGCACATCCTGGGCGTTGTAGATGATGCGGTTCTCCAGGCCCAGGAGCAGGTCGAGGTTCCGAAGGCCGAAGTCGGCATCGATGACGGCGGTGCGTTCGCCCTGGCGGGCCAGGGCAATGCCGAGATTGGCGGTGAGGGTGGTCTTGCCGACCCCCCCCTTGCCGGAGCAGATCAGGATGTAACGCGTCTGGGTGGAACTCACGGCACCAGTCGTTGTCGTCGCAGGCTAAGGCCAGTCCCCCCCGTTTCGTGCAGCGGCAGCGCGAGGGCAGTACAACAGGGGCGTTTCCCGAGCTCAGGATGTCAACGGATCCGGTCCATCATCAGCGCCTTCTGGTGATGCCTGAGGACGGTGCCGCCGCCGTGGTCGAACTGATCGATCAGGCCCGCCGTCAGTTGCTGCTCAAGCAGTTCAAGCTGCAGTCCCCCGCGGTGTTGGAGGCCCTGCGCCGGGCCCACGGGCGAGGGGTGCAGGTGCGGGTGATGCTCAATCCCCACACCTCCGGTGGTGATCGCTGGAACGACGACACCTTCGCCCTGCTCCAGAGCTGGGGGCTGGAGGTGGCCTGGACCAGTGAGTCTTTTCCGGTCACCCATGAAAAATCCGTGGTGATCGATGCTGAGCGGGCCCTGATCGCAACGTTCAACCTCTCTGATAAATATTTCGAGCAGACCAGGGACTACGGCATCGTCACCACCTCGCAGCCGGCTGTGGCTCAGGTGATCGCCGGATTCGATGCCGACTGGGAACGACGTTTCTTCTCGCCCGATCTGGAGACCGGCCTGGTTTGGAGCAGTTTCCACAGCCGCGGTCAGATGGCGCGGATCGTCGATTCCGCCACCCGGACCCTCTGGATTCAGCACCCCAAATTCGTTGATGCGGTGATCCTGGATCGGATCATCTCAGCCCGGGAGCGTGGCGTGAAGGTCCGGGTGCTCTGCGGTGGCAAGCATGGGGTCAGCGACTGGGACATCTATGACACCTTCTCGTCGCTGCGGATCATGCAGCGTTTCGGGGTGAAGGTCCGGCGTCAGAAGCATCTGAAGCTGCACTCGAAGCTGATCCTGGTTGACGGGGCGTTCTGTCAGACGGGTTCGATGAACATTGATCGCAGCGCCTTCGATCTGCGCCGTGAGCTGGGGATCGAAAGTGATTTGCCGCATGTGGTGGACCGGCTGGTGGAGATCTTTGAGGACGACTGGCGGCAGGCGGCCCGCTATCAGGTTCCTGACCCCCTCGATCCCAGCTTCCACGAGGACGGCGAGCTGCCTCCCGATCCTCATTTCATCCACGACTGATGGGCGCCTCCTCCCCCGCTCCAGCTCCGCCGACCATCGACCTCGCCCCCGCTCCGAGCCTCTCCGCCTTGTTCATCGGCATGCTTCAGGTGGCCCTGTCGGCGTTCGGCGGCGGCCTGTCCGCCTGGAGTCAGCGCATCGTCGTCGAGCAGCGCCGTTGGATGACGAATGAGCAGTTCCTGACCGGACTCACCGTGGCGCGGCTCTTTCCCGGTCCGAATCAGATCAACATGGCCGTCTATATCGGCGCCAGCTTCCGGGGCCTGACCGGAGCGCTGGTGGCCCTGGCGGGGATGCTGCTGGTTCCCTTCACCCTGCTGATGGGTCTTGGAACAGCTTATTTCTATCTTCATGAAACCCCGGCGATCGATCGTGTGCTGGCGGGGGTCGTGGCCGCGGCGGCGGGGATGGCCCTGTCGATGGGCTTCAAGATCCTTCATCAGTACTGGCATGACCGCATGGCCTTGTTGCTGGCGGGCTGCGTCTTTCTGGCCATGGATGTGTTCCATCTGCGATTGATTCCCGTGCTGCTGATCAGCGCTCCTCTGGCCATGGCCTGGTACTGGCCCAGGCGGATGGTGCCCTGATGTCTGCTTCTTTATTGGCGGCCGCTGCCTGCACGTCCCCGGTCCGTCTTTCCGACGTCGGCAATCTGCTCAGGGTGATCTGGGAATTTCTTTCCCTGTCGCTGTTTTCCCGGGGGGGTGGCAACACCCTGCTGGCCGAATACCACCACATCAGTGTCGATCAGTTCTGCTGGCTCACCAATGCCCAGTTCTCGGATCTCTACGCCCTGGCCGAGGCAGCCCCCGGCCCGAGCTCGATGCTTGTGGGGCTCATCGGCCTCAGTGCGGCCTGGAAGGAGGGGCTGATCTGGGGGTTGCTCAGTGGTTGCGGCGCTGAGGTGGCGATCCTGCTGCCCTCCACCCTTCTGATGGTGGTGGCCTGTCTGAGCTGGAGGCGCCTGGAGCATTCTCCCTGGCGTCTGGCCTTCGAGCGGGGCCTCGGGCCGATCACCCTCGGCATTCTTTTTGCCGTCGGTCTCAAGATCATGCGCACGGCCGACACCACCAGCAGCGGCCACCTGAGCGTTACCGGGGTGATCGTGTCAGTGAGCGTGTGCGTGCTGATGCTGCGGACCAGACTCTCCCCGTTGTGGTTCATGGCCGTGGCCGGAGTGCTCGGCGGTTTTGGCCTGATCAATCGCTGAGGGGCCAACCGGGCGGGGCGGGGCGGATCTGAATCACGCCATCCACAAGGCTTGCTTCCTCTGCCAGCCCTTCAGGTGGCACCCCCTCCGGTCCGCGGGCCACGGCATCGGCGATCCGCAGCTGCAGCGGACGCAGCTGCAGGGCGATGATCCGAGCCGCTTGATCGCCGGCCGCTCCGGCATGGGCGGTGCCTCGAAGCCGCCCCCAGACCAGCACATGACCGCCGGCACGGATCGTGGCCCCTGGATTCACGTCTCCGAGCAGCAGCAGCGATCCCTCCGCGTCCAGTTGGTCTCCGGCCCGCAGGGTGCCGCGATGCAGCTTCAGCGTCTGGCGGCGGCTGCCGGCGCTTGGTCGTGTTGGCTCCGTGATGGCGGTGGTTCCGGCCTCACGCTCGCTGTCCAAAGCCGTCAGGAGCGGGGAGGCACTCGCCAGGCCAAGACCTGCGGCGGCCATGCGGGTGGTCGGGTTCTCCGCCGCGACGCTGATCAGGGTCAGACCTCGGTCGCTCAACCGCTGCTCGATGGCCTCAAGCTGACGGGCATCCAGAGGCCAGCGTCCGGCGTTCAGGATCACGGGGCCCCGGCCGCAGACCGGGCCGTCCTCCAGGCCGGAAGCCATCGCCATGGTGGCCTGGAGCGCCCGCTCCACCTCCACCAGGACGTCCAGGGGACCATCGGTGCGATCCGGCAGGGTCAGCCGGTGCGGACCGGTCGCGATGGATTCGCTCAGCTGGGCTGGCATCAGGCCACGTCCTGGGGAGCAGGCGGGCCCAACTTAGGGGGCGCCAGTAGGTCCCGTTCCCGGCGCAGCTCCTCACGCACTTCGCCAGGGTGAATGAGCCAGGCCATCGTGCTGTTGTGGCTGAGGCTGTTCACCAGGGGCGAGTGTTGCTCCAGGGCCTGCAGATGCACGCCATCCCAGAGCCGCAATCCACCGTGGTAGGGGTGATAGCCACGGCTCTGCCGTTGTTGCAGTCCGCAATGGAGATCGGGATCAAGCCCGGCGGCGCTGCTGAGACGCCGGGCTGTCGCGAGCAGTTCCAGTCGCTGGCCGTTGTCGAGTGCGGTCACATCGATGGCTTTCAGCAGGCGGCGGTCGAGCAGGCGGATGCAGAGCTCAGCCAGAGGTCGGGGGGCTTCCTCCCGCCAGCGCATCAGGTGATAGCCGGTGCGTTGGTCGTCATTGGCCAGGAAGTTGTCGATCCCAAGGTGGTCCAGGTCCCAGAGCCAGGCGGCCATCACCGCATCGGCGGGGATCAGGGTCGGCCCGAACCGTCGGGCCAGGCGGATCACCTGGCTCAGCAACCAGTTGCACACCACGTTCAGGCGATGGTTATAGACACTGCGGTACATCAGGTTGCGCACCACCAGGTAGTGCTCAACGGCCATCAGGCCTTTGGGAAGGATCGCCAGGGACTGGTCGGGGGCGAGGGTGAAGGCGGCCAGGATCCGTTCCAGATCGATGCGTCCGTAGCTCATGCCGGTGCTGTAGGCATCGCGCATCAGATAGTCGAGGCGGTCGCAGTCGAGCTGACTGCTCACGAGCGCCTTGATCGCCGGACAGCGGGCGCGGCCCCTGGCCAGGAGATCGGCAACGGCATCGGCCAGTCCGTTCTGATGCGCTTCGAGGCGATCGTGGAGCTGGGGATGCTCCCGAATCAACCGGGCTGACCAGGTTTCGTGATGCAGGCCGAACATCTCCTCGCCGGAATGACTGAGGGGGGCGTGGCCGATGTCATGGAGAAGGGCGGCGGCCAGCAGCAGCGCCCGATGCTCCGCGAGCTGGGGATGGCGCTGCTCCAGGCCGTCCAGGGCCCGTCTGGCGAGGTGCAGCACCCCGAGGGAATGGGTGAAACGACTGGATTCAGCCCCATGAAAGGTGAGGAAGGCCGGTCCCAGTTGCCTGATCCGTCGCAAGCGCTGAAAGGGCGCGCTTTCGATCAGATCCATGGCCAGGGCTTCTGCCGGATCGTCCCGGTCGAGGCCAATGGCGCCATGAAGCGGATCGTGATAGACGCGGCTGCTCATCGATCGCGCTCCGTTGAGGACAGGCCAGCCAGGGCGGCCTCCAGCCAGGTGTCGTCGGCACCACCAGGCGCCAGGGGTTCCGGTTGCGGCAGTTCCTGGTCGGGATCGATGCCGAGGTGCTGGATGTCGCGACCGGAAGGGGTGCGATAACGGGCCACCGTCACGGCCAGACCACTGCCGTTTCCGAGGGGGATCAGGGTCTGGATCAGGCCCTTCCCGAAGGTGCGGCTGCCGAGAAGGGGGGAGCGGCCGTCATCCTGCAGGGCGCCCGCAAGAATTTCACTGGCACTGGCCGTGCCTCCATTCACCAGGGTCACCATCGGACCGCTGTAAAGCACGCCGGCACTGGCCTGTTCCAGCGAGGTCAGACCATCCCGGTTCACGGTTTCCACGATCGGTTCGCGATCGAGGAGACCATTGGCCACGGCCAGTCCAGCCGCCACCAGGCCACCGGAGTTGTTGCGCAGATCGAGCACCAGACCGTCGATCCCCTGCTGTCCGAGATCCAGGAGCGCCCGTTGCACCTGCTCGGGCACCGGTTCGCTGAACTGGGAGATCCTGAGCACCCCGTAAGGATGCCCATGGCGTTCCAGGCGTTCGTAATGGACGGGATGCAGGTCGATGGCGCGTCGCTCCAGATCGGCTTCCTGCGGGCGGCCATCACCCAGTCGCCAGGTGATCAGGACCCGGCTGCCGGCTGGGCCGCGCAGGCGAGTGGCCGTGGATTCCAGGCCGAGGGAGGCCGCGGGCTGTCCATCGACACTCAGAAGCTCCGCGCCGGCGGGGATCGTCGCGTCACTGGCCGGGGAGTTCTCGAGGGGGGCGATCACGAGAATGCGGCCATCACCATCGCGTTGACCCAGCTGCAGACCGACGCCACTGACCGTTCCCTGGGTGTTGGACTGCAGCGTGGCGAAGTCCCGGGGCCGCAGCAGTCGGGTGTAGGGGTCGCCGATGGGGTTGAGCATCGCGTCGATGGCGTCATAGGCATCACCACTGCTGACGATCGGCCGTTCCAGGGTTCTCTGTCGCAGGCGTTTCCAATGCACGGTCTCGAAGCGTCCCGGGTCGACGTAGCTCTGATTCACCAGGCGCCAGGCTTCCACCACCAGTTGCTGGGCGTCGCTGAGGGCGAGGGATCCAGATGGGGTCAGGACCAGGGTTGTCAGCAACAGCAGCAGGGCCAGAAGCCGTCGCGGAGCGCGTGTTGCAGAGGGTTGAGCCAGAGCGGGCATGGAGGGGCTGGCCTCACGGGCAGAGCGAGGCGGTCGGTAGACTCTCGCAACCCAAGCCCACAGCTGCATGGCGAACTCCTCTCCTGCCGCAAAGTCGTCCCCGGTCTACGACTGGTTCCAGGAGCGTCTGGAGATCCAGGACATTGCCGACGACATTGCGTCGAAGTACGTCCCTCCCCACGTCAATATCTTTTATTGCCTGGGCGGGATCACCCTGGTCTGCTTCCTGATCCAGTTCGCGACCGGCTTCGCGATGACGTTTTATTACAAGCCGACTGTGGTTGAGGCCTACGCCTCTGTGCAGCACCTGATGACGGATGTGAGCTTCGGCTGGCTGATCCGCTCTGTCCATCGCTGGAGTGCCAGCATGATGGTGCTGATGCTGATTCTTCATGTCTTCCGCGTCTACCTGACCGGTGGCTTCAAGCGGCCTCGCGAACTCACCTGGGTCACCGGCGTGACCATGGCTGTGATCACGGTGTCCTTCGGCGTCACCGGCTATTCGCTCCCTTGGGATCAGGTCGGTTACTGGGCCGTCAAGATCGTCAGTGGCGTTCCCGCTGCGGTTCCTGTGGTCGGTGATTTCATGGTTGAACTGCTTCGCGGCGGCGAGAGCGTTGGCCAGGCCACGCTAACGCGCTTCTACAGCCTTCACACTTTCGTGATGCCTTGGCTGCTGGCTGTTTTCATGCTCATGCACTTCCTGATGATTCGGAAGCAGGGTATTTCCGGTCCCCTTTGAATCCAGGATTTTATTAGATCAGAATCACTGTCCACCCCTCTCAATTCAGGAACGGTGCCATGCACATTCTTAAGAAGCCAGATCTCAGCGATCCCAAGCTGCGGGCCAAGCTCGCCAAGGGAATGGGCCACAACTATTACGGTGAGCCTGCCTGGCCGAATGATCTGCTTTACATCTTCCCGGTTGTGATTCTGGGGACTCTGGCTTGCCTCGTCGGCCTGGCTGTCCTCGATCCGGCGATGCTGCTCGATAAGGCCGATCCTTTCGCAACGCCGTTGGAGATTCTGCCTGAGTGGTATCTCTACCCGGTCTTCCAGATTCTGCGGGTTGTTCCGAACAAGCTTCTTGGAATCGCTCTGCAGACGATGATCCCCCTGGGTCTGATGTTGATTCCTTTCATTGAAAGCTTCAACAAGTTCCAGAATCCTTTCCGCCGTCCAGTGGCCATGGGCGCTTTCCTCTTCGGAACCGTCTTCACCATCTATCTCGGTATTGGTGCAGCTCTGCCCATCGACAAGTCCCTCACCCTCGGACTTTTTTGATCGTAATTGACAAGGGTTTCCCCCATCGTCTTTTCCTTTTGACATCACTTGACTGTCGTTTTTGATCACCTTTTCATGCCGCGGCCTTGGTCGCGGCTTTTTTATTTGTGTTGCCAGCGACATCGGCTGGAGATGGCTGGCGGGCTTCTGCCGAGCTCCTGGGGAGGAGCGAAGGGGAGCGGATCTGTCAGGGCGTGATTACCCGGTGCTGGCGGCCCGTGACGAGGAGACCTTCGAGCGTTTTCTGCCGTGGGGCGAAGCGCTGGTGGGTGAATGAGCTCCGGGTGGGCCGTGAGGGGTTGTGAAGGCGAGTGGCAGCCGTTTGCTGGTTGAGGAGTGGTGAAGCGGCCTGGTGCTGAGGTTTGGTGCTTGGGCGTGAGGCGGCTTGAGGCCGCCGTTTTGGTGAAGCGGCTGTTTGTGGTGTGAAGGCGAGTGGCAGCTGTTGGAGGTGCGGTTTGAGGCCGCCGTTTGCTGGTTGAGGAGGGGGGGCGTCTTGGTGCGGGGGCTTGGAGTGTGGG